>JAFAAV010000075.1 GCA_023426375.1 Actinomycetes bacterium
GGGGGGGGGGGGGGCCCCCGCGGGGGGGGGGGCCCGGGGGGGGGGGGAGGCCGCCGCGGCGGCGCCACCCGCACGGAACGTGCCCTGCTCAGCCACGCGAGTCCTCCGCAAGAACCGCCTCACGCAGGTTCTTCTCGTGGACTTGCAGGCTGTTGACCGACCAGGAGTACTCCCGCTGGGCGGTGATGGCCTGCAGCGCAGCACCGAGCTCGGACACCGTGGTCATGATCGGAACACCGATGGAGGTGGCCGCCGCGCGGATCTGGTAACCGTCGCTGCGGGCCTTCTGACCGCCGGAAGGCGTGTTGAAGATCAGGTCGATCTTGCCGTCGGTGATCCAATCGGCCACGGAATCTTCACCCTCGGGGGCGTCCGTGATCTTGGAGACCACGGTCGATTCGATGCCGTTGCGGCGCAGCACGTCCGCGGTGCCACCCGTGGAGACGATCTCGAAACCGAGGTTGGAGAACATCTTCACGTAGATGACCGCCGAGCGCTTGTCCTTGTTGGCCACCGAGACGAACAGGCGGCCGGAGGTCGGCAGCGGGCCACCCACGGCGGCCTGAGCCTTGGCGAACGCGGTGTCGAAGTACTTGTCGATACCCATGACCTCACCGGTCGAACGCATCTCCGGACCCAGCAGCGAATCGACCACGGAACCATCCGCGGTACGGAAGCGTGCGAAGGGCAGCACGGCCTCCTTGACGGCGACCGGCGTATTCACGGGGAGGTCGGCGCCGTCGTACTTGGACGGCAGCACACCCTCGGTACGCAACTGCGCGATCGAGCGACCCGTACCCATGAGAGCGGCGGCCTTGGCCAGCTGCACACCCGTGGCCTTGGAGACGAACGGCACGGTGCGGGAGGCACGCGGGTTGGCCTCGATCACGTAGAGGATGTTCGATGCCAGGGCGAACTGGATGTTGATCAGCCCGTTGACACCCACGCCGCGGGCGATGTCCGCGGTGGCTTCACGCACGCGCTGAACCACCTCGGGACCGAGCGTGACCGGCGGCAGCACGCACGCGGAGTCACCGGAGTGAATGCCGGCCTCCTCGATGTGCTCCATCACTCCGCCTACGTAAACCTCCTTGCCGTCGAAGAGCGCATCCACGTCGATCTCAATGGCGTCTTCCAGGAATTTGTCGATCAGCGCGGGGCGATTGGCGCTGACCTCCGTAGCGTTCTCGAGGTAGCGGCGCAGGGAGTCCTCGTCGTAGACGATCTCCATACCGCGGCCACCGAGCACGTACGAGGGGCGCACGAGCACCGGATATCCGATGTCGTTGGCGATCAGGCTGGCATCTTCGAACGTGGACGCTGTGCCGTTCTTGGGCTGGCGCAGGCCTGCCTGGTGGAGCACGCGAGCGAATTCACCGCGGTCCTCGGCCAAGTCGATCGCCTCCGGGGTGGTGCCCAGAATGGGCACGCCCGCGGCCTTGAGGTCTGCCGCCAACTTGAGCGGGGTCTGGCCGCCCAACTGCACGAACACACCCAGTAAGCCGCCACTGCGGCGTTCTGCTTCCACGATCTCCATGACGTCCTCGAACGTGAGCGGTTCGAAGTACAGGCGCGTGGAGATGTCGTAGTCGGTCGAGACGGTTTCCGGGTTGCAGTTGACCATCACGGTCTCGTAGCCGGCCTCGCGCAGCACCATGGACGCGTGCACGCACGAGTAGTCGAATTCGATGCCCTGGCCGATGCGGTTGGGGCCGGAGCCCAGGATCATCACCGACGGCTTGTCGTGCGGTGCGATCTCGTTCTCTTCATCGTAGCTCGAGTAGTGGTACGGCGTGAAGGCCTCGAACTCTGCGGCGCACGTGTCGACCGTCTTGAACACCGGGCGGATGTCCAGGGCGTGGCGGATACCGCGCACCACCGCTTCATCCAGGTGCACGAGTTCACCGATCTGGGCGTCGGAGAAGCCGTGGCGCTTGGCTTCGCGCAGCGTTTCGGGGCGCAGGTCCCGATCCTCGCGGATCAGCTGTGCGGTCTCGTTGAGCAGCTGGAGCTGGTCCAGGAACCACGGGTCAATCGCGGTGGCTTCGAAGATCTGTTCCACCGTGGCACCGGCGAGCAGGGCCTGCTGCACGTTGCGTAGCCGCTCCGTGGTGGTCTCCTTGGTCCGCTCCACCAGGCGGGCCACCGTGTTGGGGCCGGCCTCCACTGCGGGCTTGGTGAAGTCGAAGGACGAACCCTTCTGCTCCAGGGACCGCAGGGCCTTCTGTAGGGCCTCTGTGAAGTTACGGCCGATCGCCATGGCCTCGCCCACCGACTTCATGGTGGTGGTCAGCGTGGGATCCGCGGCCGGGAACTTCTCGAACGCGAAGCGCGGAACCTTGACCACCACGTAGTCCAGGGTCGGCTCGAAGCTCGCCGGGGTCTTCTTGGTGATGTCATTGGGGATCTCGTCCAGGGTGTACCCCAGGGAGAGCTTGGTTGCGATCTTGGCGATCGGGAAGCCGGTGGCCTTGGACGCCAACGCGGAGGACCGGGACACGCGCGGGTTCATCTCGATGACCACGATGCGACCGGTGTCCGGCTCCACGGCGAACTGGATGTTGCAGCCACCGGTGTCCACACCCACCTCGCGGATCACGGCGATCGCGATGTCGCGCATGCGCTGGTATTCCACGTCGGTCAGAGTCAGCGCGGGGGCCACGGTGATCGAATCACCGGTGTGCACGCCCACGGGGTCCACGTTCTCGATCGAGCACACGACCACCACGTTGTCGTTGGCGTCGCGCATCATCTCCAGCTCGTATTCCTTCCATCCGAGGATGGACTCTTCGAGCAGTACCTCGGACGTGGGCGAGTACTGGATGCCGGCGCCGGCGATGCGGTGCAGGTCGGCCTCGTTGTAGGCCATGCCGGAGCCGAGGCCGCCCATCGTGAAGGACGGGCGGACCACCATGGGGTAGCCCAGGGTTTCTGCGGCTGCCAGCGCCTCGTCCATCGAGTGGACGATCACCGAGCGGGCGGATTCAGCACCGCAACGCTCCACGACACCCTTGAAGGCCTCGCGGTCCTCGCCCAGGTTGATCGCCTCGACGTCCGCGCCGATCAGTTCGACGTCGTACTTGTCCAGGACGCCGTTCGCGTCCAGTGCCAGCGCGGTGTTCAGCGCGGTCTGGCCACCCAGGGTGGGCAGAACGGCGTCGGGACGTTCCTTCTCGATGATCTTCTCGACCACCTCGGGGGTGATCGGCTCCACGTAGGTGGCATCGGCGAACTCGGGGTCCGTCATGATGGTCGCGGGGTTCGAGTTCACGAGGATCACGCGAATGCCCTCGTCCTTGAGCACGCGCAACGCCTGGGTGCCGGAGTAGTCGAATTCGGCGGCCTGGCCGATCACGATGGGGCCGGAGCCGATCACCAAAACACTGTTCAGATCTTGCCTGCGGGGCATTAGTGCTGTCCTGCTTCCTGAGTCGCGGTGCCCTGAGCGGCCCGGTCCATCACGTCGATAAAGCGGTCGAAAAGGTAGGCGGCGTCGTGCGGACCCGCGGCGGCCTCGGGGTGATACTGCACCGAGAAGGCCGGCAGATCCAGGCAACGGATGCCCTCCACCACGTTGTCGTTGAGCCCCACGTGGGATACCTCGGTGCGGCCGTAGCGGGATTCGGGAGCGGTCACCGTCTCCCCCACCGGAGCGTCCACGGCGAACCCGTGGTTCTGGGAGGTGATTTCCACCTTGCCCGTGGTCAGGTCCATGACGGGCTGGTTGATGCCGCGGTGACCGAAGGGCAGCTTGTACGTGCCGAAGCCCAATGCGCGGCCCAGCAACTGATTGCCGAAGCAGATGCCGAAGAACGGGATCTTGGCGTCCAGGACCTCGCGCAGTAGGGCCACCTGGTTGTCCGCGGTCGCGGGGTCACCCGGACCGTTCGAGAAGAACACGCCGTCCACGTTGCGGTTGGTGATCTCTTCAAACGTGGTGGTTGCGGGCAGCACGTGCACACGCACGCCACGCTCTGCGAAGCGCTGCGGAGTCATACCCTTGATGCCCAGGTCCACTGCGGCCAGTTCGTGCTTGACCGGTCCATCCCAGCCGTGGTCGGCCGGCTCCACCACATAGGCCTCGTTCACGCTGACCGACTCGGCCAGGGACTGTCCCTCCATGGTGGGCTGGTCCTTGACGAGCTGGACCAGCTCGGAGACCGGCCGAGCGGCGTCGTCGCCGGCGAAGATCCCAGCGCGCATCGCGCCCTTGTCACGCAGGTGACGGGTGAGCGCGCGAGTGTCGACGCCCTGCAGCCCAACGATGTTCTGGGCGGCCAGCTCATCGTCCAAGCTGCGTTCCGAGCGCCAGTTGGAGGCGCGGCGCGCTGGGTCGCGCACCACGAAACCGTTGAGCCAGATCCTGCGGGATTCGGCGTCCTGGTCGTTGACGCCGGTGTTACCGATGTGCGGGGCGGTCTGGATGACGATCTGGCCCGCGTAGGAGGGGTCAGTCAGCGTTTCCTGGTACCCGGTCATTCCGGTCGCGAACACGGCCTCACCAAAGGTGTTGCCGGGGGCGCCCCAGGAGCGACCGCGAAACACGCGGCCGTCCTCGAGCACCAGGACGGACGGTTGAAGGGGGTGTGAGTTCACGAAGAACTCCTTTCCTTTTCATGAAAAACCGTGCGCCGAAGCGCGAAGGATGCAAAAACTTAGTGGCTGCTCACGAGGGCCGACGCCGCCGTCTCGAGTTCTCGAGATTCTTCACCGGTCCGTGCGCGGAAGCCGGTATCGACCGTGGTGTCGCCCAGTTGCCAGGTGAAGACGACCAGGCCGTCACGCTCCACGAACTTGCCGACCATTCCCGAGGCAGTGGCCACCGAACGCAGCTGCTCACGCGGGATGTACACGTCCTGCGCACCCTGCCGGTTGATCAGCACGCCGTCCTCGGCGACGATCGCCTCCGCGTTGGAACGAACTCCCAAGCCGTGGATCGCAATCCGCTCGAGCGGCTGAGCGGTGTAGGTGGTCACCACGTACATGCCGTCAGCACGGTTCACGAGACGTTCGAGCAGGTCGGTGGGCGCCTGCGGCAACTGGGGCACGTCCGACTGGCGTCGAATGCGGCCACGCCACCCCCACCACACCAGGGCGAAGAGCACCACCACGATCAGGATCGCGAGGAGCGTGGGGAGAAGCTTGTCAGACATTGACGGGGTGCCTTTCGTGGGTCAGATCGAGTATCAGGCGGACAGGGGCGTGTTGAGCTGACCGTCCAGGACCACCGGGTGGCCCCGGTAGAAGGTTGCGGTCACGCTACCCGGCAGCGGCATGCCCTTGTAGGGGCTGTTGCGCCCCTTGGACACGTGGGTCTCCGGATTGACCGGGGTCTCCCCCTCCGGGTTCCACAGCGTGAGGTTGGCGGGAGCGCCCGCTTCCAGCGCGCCGCCCTGATCCTGCAGTCGCAGGATCTCGGAGGGACGGCGGGAAGTGATCTTGGCGACCGTGGGCCAGTCGATCATTCCGGTGTCCACCAGGGTCTTCTGCACCACGGACAGCGCCGTTTCCAGGCCGGTCATACCCATGGCGGCGCAGCTCCACTCGGACTCCTTGTCCTCGATGGTGTGCGGTGCGTGGTCGGTGCCGATCACGTCGATGGTGCCGTCCGCCACGGCCTCGCGCAGTGCCATGACGTCCTCATCGGTACGCAACGGCGGGTTGACCTTGTAGACCGGGTCGAACGTGCGGACCAGTTCCTCTGTGAGCAACAGGTGGTGCGGGGTGGCCTCCGCCGTGACGTTGATGCCGCGTTCCTTGGCCCAGCGCACGATCTCCACCGAACCCTTGGTCGAGAGATGGCAAATGTGCACGCGAGAGCCCACGTGCTGGGCCAACAGCACGTCACGGGCGATGATGGCTTCCTCCGCCACGGCCGGCCAGCCGGTGAGTCCGAGTTCGGCGGAGACGACGCCCTCGTTCATCTGGGCGCCTTCGGTCAGACGGGGTTCCTGGGCATGCTGAGCGACCAGACCGTCGAAGGACTTCACGTATTCCAAGGCCCGGCGCATCAGCACGGGGTCGTGTACACACTTGCCGTCATCCGAGAACATCCGCACCCGAGCACGGGATTCGGCCATCGCGCGGATTTCGGACAGCTGCTTACCTTCGAGACCCACGGTCACGGCACCCACGGGATGGACGTCCGCCCAGCCTGCGTCCTGGCCGAGTTGCCAGACCTGCTCCACCACACCGGCGGTGTCCGCCACGGGGTTGGAGTTGGCCATCGCGAAGACCGCGGTGTAACCGCCCTTGGCTGCGGCGCGGGTACCGGTCTCCACCGTCTCGGCGTCCTCGTGGCCGGGCTGGCGCAAGTGGGTGTGCATGTCCACCAAGCCGGGCAGAGCGATCAGGCCGGTACCGTCCACCACGGTGACGTCCTGGGGTGCATCCAAAGATCCGGGTTCGCCCACGGACTGGATCACGCCGTCCACGATCAGAAGGTCAACGGGGTCCGAGCCCTCGGGGCTCACAGTGCTGATGAGGTAGGAACTCATGGTGTCACCTTCAGTTGTCGGAGAGGGACGGGGTGCTCTCGTCTCCCGAGAGCAGTAAGAACAACACGGCCATGCGCACGGACACACCGTTGGCCACCTGGGCCAGAACGGTGGATCGGGGCGAGTCGGCCGCTTCGGAGGAGATTTCCAGGCCGCGGTTCATGGGACCGGGGTGCATGATCACGGTGGGCGCGTCCATCGCGTCCAGGGCGGCCACTCGTTCAGGGGTCAGTCCCCACGCTCGCGTGTACTCCTGCTCGCTCGGGAAGAACGCGGCGTTCATGCGTTCGCTCTGCAGGCGCAGCATCATTACGGCGTCCGGGCGCTGGGCGAGCACCTCGTCCAGGTCGTAGGAGACTTCACACGGCCAGTGGTCCATGCCCACGGGCAACAGGGTGGGAGGTGCCACGAACGTCACGCGGGCCCCCAGGGTGTTGAGCAACCACACGTTGGATCGGGCCACGCGGGAGTGCAGCACGTCGCCCACGATCACCACGTGCATGCCTTCCAGGTCCATACCCGTGCTGGGCCGGTCCTCACGACGCGCGCGCACTCGCCGCAGCGTCATGGCGTCAAGCAGTGCCTGGGTGGGGTGCTCGTGCTTACCGTCCCCGGCGTTGACCACGGCGGCATCGATCCACCCCGAGGACGCCAGCTGCTGCGGGGCGCCCGAGGCACCGTGACGGATCACCACGGCGTCGGCGCTCATGGCCATCAGTGTCTGGGCGGTGTCCTTCAAGGACTCGCCCTTGGACACGGACGACCCCTTGGCGGAGAAGTTGATGACGTCCGCGGACAGTCGTTTGGCCGCCGTCTCGAACGAAATTCGGGTGCGGGTGGAGTCCTCAAAGAAGAGGTTCACCACGGTGCGGCCGCGCAGTGCGGGCAGTTTCTTGACGGAGCGGGAGGACACGGCGGCCATCTGATCGGCGGTGTCCAGAATGCTGAGGGCGTCCGCGTAGCTCAGGTCCGCGGTGGTGAGCAGGTGCTTCACGAGATCGCCCCCTTGTCAGCACGAGCAACATCCGGGTCCGAGGCCACGGGTGCGTCAATAACCACGCAGTCCTCGTGGTTCTCAGCGCGTTCCTCGGGGTCGGATTCGCGAAGCAGCACGCGAACCTTCTCCTGCGAGGACGTGGGCAGGTTCTTGCCCACGTGATCGGCGCGGATGGGCAGTTCTCGGTGACCGCGATCAACCAGGACGGCCAACCGCACGACCTTGGGGCGTCCCACGTCCACCAGGGCGTCCAGCGCGGCGCGAATGGTGCGGCCGGAGAAGAGGACATCGTCCACGAGCACTACCGTGCGGCCGTCGATACCACTGTCGGGAATGATGGTGGGCTGCGGGGTCCGCGCGGGGTTCTTGCGCAGATCGTCGCGGTACATGGTGATGTCCAACTGACCGGTGGACGAACGGGCGTCGAAGGACTCATCGGTCTGTTCGAGCTTGGCGGCCAAACGCTGGGCCAGCGGGTAACCGCGGCGGGCGATGCCCAAAATCACGAGTCCTTGGGTGCCCTTGTTGGACTCCAGGATCTCGTGGGCTATGCGGGTCAGGGCCCGGTCTATGTCGGCAGTCGAGAGAATCACGCGCGACGTGGTCGCGGGCAATGATTCGCCGTGTTCGGGCACGCTCACGTGCCGCCTCCTTCCCCGCCTCACTGGACGGACTTAAAGGTTGCGATCTTGATGTGACGCTATCACAGGAGAAAGGCCCCGGAACGCTCTGTGCGAGCGGACCGGGGCCCACGCCGTCAATCCAGGAGGGACGGCTTAACTTTCTGCAAGCGACCCAGAAGGCCGTTGACGAACCGGGGGGAATCGTCGGTCGACAGTTCCCGGGCCACCGCCACGGCCTCTGAGACCGCTACGGCGTCGGGGATGTCGTCGTTGTAGAGCAACTCCCACGCGCCCACGCGCAACACATTGCGGTCCACTGCGGGCATCCGCTCGAGGGTCCAGCCCTGCGAGTAGGTTTCCAGGAACTCGTCGATGTCCTCGGCGCGATCGTAGAAGCCTTCCAGGATGTCCACCGTGTACGGGTTGATCTTGGAGGTGCTGTTGTCCCGGCGGCGATTGAGTGCGTCCTGGATGGACTCGTCACGCTGTTCCGCCTCGAAGAGGATCTCTACCGCGCGAACGCGGGCTTTACTGCGTGCGCTGCTCACTCGTTGACGCGTCCCAGGTAGTCGCCGGTGCGGGTGTCGACCTTGACCTTGGTGCCCTGTTCGAGGAACAGCGGAACCTGGATCTGGTAACCGGTCTCCACGGTGGCGGGCTTGGTACCGCCGGTGGAGCGGTCACCCTGCAGGCCGGGCTCGGTGTAAGTGATCTCCAGGACGACCGACGGCGGCATTTCGATGTACAGCGGGGAGCCCTCGTACATGGCCACGGTTACGTTCTGGTTCTCCAGCATGAAGTTGGAGGCGTCGCCCACGACAGTCGCGGGAACCGTGATCTGGTCGTAGGTGGAGTTGTCCATGAACACGTAATCTTCGCCGTCCTGGTACAGGTACTGGTATTCACTACGGTCCACCGTGGCGGTCTCGATCTTGGCACCGGCGTTGAAGGTCTTGTCGACCACCTTGCCGCTGGTCACGTTGCGCAGCTTGGTGCGCACGAACGCGCCACCCTTGCCCGGCTTGACGTGCTGGAACTCGATGGTCTGCCACAGGTTCCCGTCGAGCTTGAGGATGGTGCCGTTCTTGATGTCGTTGCTGGTTGCCACGGATTCACTTTCTCGTCGGAAACATCACTGCAAAGATTTTGGGGGCGTTTAGCCGAACCAGTGTATCGCGCCCTGCGCGGTACACCGTGCTCGACCGCTACTCAGCAATCTCCTGGTAGCACGCGAAGAGGATTGCGGGGTCCGGAACCTCCATGATGCGAGGTGAGCCCTCCTTGTCGAGAACCACGAAGCGCAGCAGGTTGCCGCGGGTCTTCTTGTCCCGCTTCATGACCTCGAGCAGGCGCGGCCACTGGTCCGCGCGGTACGTCACGGGCAGCCCCAGGGACTCGAGAATGCTGCGGTGGCGATCCACGACGTCGTCGGCGAGCGTACCTGCCGCGCGCGCAAGTTCCGCGGCGAAAACCAGGCCCACGGACACCGCCGCGCCGTGGCGCCACTGATAACGCTCGTTGTGCTCGATCGCGTGACCCAGCGTGTGGCCGTAATTGAGGAACTCGCGGCGCCCGGATTCCTTGAGGTCGGAGGAAACCACCTCGGATTTGACGCGAATGGCGCGCTCGATCAGTTCACGGACCACCGGAGACTGCGAGTCCCGCACAGCCTGGGGGTTCTCTTCGATGAGGTCCAGGATTACGGGGTCGGCGATGAACCCGCACTTGACGACCTCGGCCATGCCGGTCAGGTACTCGTTCTCGGGCAGGGTCTTGAGCGAGTCGAGGTCGCACACTACCGCGGCCGGCGGATGGAAGGAGCCCACCAGGTTCTTACCCTCGGCCGTGTTGATGCCGGTCTTACCGCCCACAGCTGCGTCCACCATGCCCAGCAGGGTGGTGGGCAAGTGGATCACACGCACACCGCGCAACCACGTGGCAGCCACGAAACCGCCCAGGTCACTCACGGCACCTCCGCCCACGGTGACCACTGCGTCCGTGCGGGTGAAGTCCGAGGTACCCATGATCTGCCAGCAGAACGCTGCAACCTCCACGCGCTTGCCCTCTTCGGCGTCCGGGATCTCCGCGACGAAGCTCTGGATTCCAGCCTTCTTCAGATCCTCCTGCACCAGATCCCCGGTGGCGCGCAGGGCGCGAGGATGGATGATCAGGACCTTCTTGACGCGTTCGCCGAGCAACTCGGGAACCCTGCCCAAGAGGCCGTTGCCCACGAGCACGTCATAGCGGTTGTCAGGAGTGTCCCCCTGGACGGGAATGGTGGTCACCGAGTCAGTCATGCTGTGGCGTCCCTTCGTAGTTCTTTCAAAGCTCTGTTCAATTGCTGGACCAGCGAACCGATGCGCCGATGCCCGGTGCCGTCCAGACGGATCGTCGCGAGCCGTTCATAGGTGTCTCGCCGTTCGTCCAGGATTTCCCGCCAGCGTCGTTCCGGATCAGGCTGCAGCATGGGGCGCGTCTTGTTGCCCGTGATCCGAGGGCGCACCGTGGCCTCGTCGACCTCGAGGTAGATCACGGTGTGACCTGCCAGCAGATCCTGGACCGCCGGGGTCATGGGTGCTCCCCCGCCCAACGAGATGACTGCATTGCGGTAGCGGTCGTCAGCGAGCAGGTCCGCGACCACTCCGGCTTCGATGTCCCGGAAGTGCTGTTGCCCGTGGGCCGTGAACAGCGCAGGGATCGGGCCGTGTTGGGCCTCGATCACGTGATCGGCATCCACGAAATCCAGCCCGTAGCGCTTGGCGAAATGGTGACCCAGGTGAGATTTTCCCGCGGCCATGGGCCCGATGAGGACCAACGGCGTGGGCAGGGAACTCACGAAAGATCCCCGCGCACCTCATCGAGGGCCGCGAGCTCCGAGGGATCGGCCAACTCCGGCGAGGTCCGCAGGTTCTCGGGGATGGCCGCCAGGTAAGCATCCTTGTTGCGCACAGTCTCCGCAATGGAGTCGCCGCCGAACTTCTCGAGTGCGGCCTGGGCCAGAACGAGCGCCACCATGGCCTCGGCCACCACTCCGGCGGCCGGCACGGCACAGACGTCCGAGCGCTGGTGATGAGCGCGAGCCGGTTCCCCCGTGGAGACGTCCACGGTGTGCAGAGCGCGAGGCACGGTGGCGATCGGCTTCATGGCTGCGCGAACACGCAGCAGGTCGCCAATGGACATGCCGCCCTCGATGCCGCCGGCGCGGTTGGTCACACGGTGCACGGAGCTGTCCGAGCCGGGGAGGGTCTCGTCATGGGCACGGGTACCGGGGCGCGCCGCGGTGCGGAAACCGTCTCCCACTTCCACACCCTTGATCGCTTGGATACCCATGAGCACACCGGCCAAGCGCGCATCCAGGCGCCGGTCCCAGTGCACGTAGGAACCCAGTCCCGGGGGCAGACCTTCCGCGAGCACCTCGACCACACCACCCAGGGTCTCCCCTGCTTTGTGGGCCTCGTCAATCGTCGCGACCATGGCGTCCGAGGTGGCTTTGTCGAAGCAACGCAACGGATCGGCGTCGAGCGCCTCCACGTCACCCGCGGTGGGCAACGCGGCGTTCTCAGGAACAGAGACCTCCGCGATCGCGGTCGTGTGGGACACCAGACGCACGTCCAGAGCCGCCAGAATTTGGGACGCGACGACGCCCAGGGCCACGCGCGTTGCGGTCTCGCGAGCCGACGCGCGCTCCAGAACGGGGCGGGCCTCGTCGAAACCGTACTTCTGCATACCCGTGAGGTCAGCGTGTCCCGGGCGGGGGCGGGTCAGGGGTGCGTTGCGCGCGCGGCCCTCGAGCTTGGCCGCGTCCACCGGGTCCGAGCTCATCACGTCCTGCCACTTGGGCCACTCGGTGTTGGCAATTTCGATCGCCACGGGCCCTCCCTGGGTGACACCGTGCCGGACACCGCCCAGAATGCGGACCTTGTCCTGTTCGAACTTCATGCGTGCGCCGCGGCCATAACCGAGCCGGCGGCGGGCCAGCGCCCGTTGGATCATCTCGGTGGTGAGTTCCACCCCGGCGGGAACTCCTTCGATGATTCCCACGAGGGCCTCGCCGTGAGATTCTCCGGCCGTGAGCCAACGCAACATGTTCTACTCCAGTACTTGGTCGTGGGAGCTTTTCACGGCTCCCGAAAACGGATGAAAGATCCGGTCAACGGTTCAGGCGCGCGTCACGGACCCGCTGCGGGATCACACGCTCGGGGCGGTCCACGGCCCTGCACATGGCCTGAGTGACTTCGGCCTCGCGGGGAACCGGGTGATCCGCGCTGCCCAGTGCGAACCAGCGCACCTGATCGACAGCCTGAAAGATCAGCATATCTATTCCGGGAGCGATCGCTCCGCCCGCGTCCCGCCATGACCGGGCGATGGCCGACGGCCACGGATCGTAGGCTGCGTCCAAGAGCACTCCCGTGGTCGCGGCGCTCAGTGCCGCGAATTCCTCCGCGAGCTCGTCGGCACCGCGAGGAGGCAAGGTGCAGATCACGGCGTCGTAGTCGGCCAACGACGCCGCGGCCTCACTCCACATCCGTACGGCCACGGAAGCGCCGAGCTTCTCGGCAGCCTCGGTAACCTTCCCGGCACGGTCCAAGGAACGCACGAAGACGTCGATGCTCGAGGCACCCAGGCCGTGGAGGGCCGCCACCGCGGCGGTCGCCGTACCACCGCCGCCGAGAATCGCGCAGCGTGGTGCCGCTGGGATCTCGCGGGCTGCGGTGACCGCGGCCATGATGCCGGTAACGTCCGTATTATCGGCGATCGTTGACCCGTCATCGCGGAACACGAGCGTGTTGGCCACGCCCAGGGCTTCGACTAGTGGTGTGCGTTCATCCGCTTGGGACGCGGCCAGGGACTTGAGCGGCATGGTCACGGAGAAGCCACGCCAGATGCCCTCGGACACCCGTGCGCGCCAGAATCCGTCCCAGTCCTCAGCGGGTACGTCCCACCGTGTGTAGTCCCATTCGGAGCCCATCACCCGATAGGCCGCCGCGTGCAGAACCGGTGACAGGGAGTGAGCCACGGGGTGACCCAGCACCGCTGCGGCATAACGCTCCATGACTACTCCCCTGCGAATCAGCTACACCGGCCCTCGTTGTCCGCGCACCACTGCTGGTACTCGTCAACGTTTCGGTTGTGCTCCTCGAAGTTCTCGGCGAACTTGGTCTCACCGGAATCCAGGTCCACGGTCACCCAGTAGTAGTAATCGTTGTCATCCGGATTGGCCGCGGCCTTGATCGACTCGTCACCCGGCGACCCGATCGGCCCCACGGGCAGACCCGGGTGAGCGAACGTGTTGTACGGGTTGGACTTGTCGCGCTTTTCCTCGTCGGAGACGTGGTAGGAGCGCTTGCCCAAACCGTAGGTCACGGACGCGTCCGACTGGATCAGACCGTTGGTCTCGTCATCAGGACGATCGATGCGGTTGTAGATGGCACCGGCAACCTCGGGGTAGATGTCCGGGACACCCTCGAACTCCACGAGCGAGGCCACGGTGATCACACGGAACCACTGGTCCTCGGGAACCTGGTTGTTGTTCAGCGTGCCCTTGGTGCGCTCCACCATCTCCTGGATGATCTGCTCCGGAGTGGCATCCAGCGGGAACCGGTACTCGCCGGGGTGCAGCCAACCCTCCAGGGTCGGGAACTCCTCCGGAATACCGAAGCGGTCGGTGTCTTCCTCGAACGCCTCGAACTCGGACTTCTCGATGCCCGTGGCTTCGCTCAGCGTCTGGAATGTGTCGTCCATGCGCTGCGTCTGCGGCACGGCGGCGTAGTGCGATGCTTCTCCGCGTTCCATCATCACGTCGATGGCGGCGTCAGAGCTCATTTGGGTCTTGAGCTGATAGTCACCCGGCTGAATGAAGTCCTCGGGATAGCGTTCCTGGAAGGTCTCCACGAAGAACCCGGCATTGGCCACGATGTCTTCGGACTCGAGAGCATTGGCGATCTGCCCGGTCGACTGGCCGTCTCCCACGGTGAAGTTGACATCGTCCTTACCTCCACCGTTGTAATCCTTGCGCTCAAACAGACCGAACGCGGACCCGAGCACGGCCACCACGATCAGCAGCGCGGCGACGAAGAGAGCGATGGCCGTGGCCAGCGAAGCACGGGAGCGGCGCTTCTGGCGGGCAGCCATTTCGGGTGAGACATCGTGATGCTCGAAGGCTCCGGACAGGCCCGGACGGCGGCTCTGCCCTTCGGACTCCAGCGTGCCCAGCAGGCCGCCAGAGGTGGCCGAACCTTCTGCACCACCCTGTTGCGGGCCGCGGTGGGCCTTGTTATCTCGTGGCTGGTCGCTCACGAATGATCTCCGTCCGCCGTTGTCCGTGGTCTGTCGGATACTCTCGGCCTTCTGCCGAGAACACCGTCCATTATCCGCGTTCTAAGTGTCGATGGGGAAACCGGGTTCGGTTCCCGTAGCTTTACCCTGGTCGATGGCTGACTGCAGAAATGTCACCGCAGCCACCTGATCGACCTTGTCCATATGTTGCTTCCGAGATACCCCCGCGTCCAGAAGCGATTGGTGCGCCGCAACCGTGGACAGCCGTTCGTCGACCAACCGCACAATCGTTTCGCACTGACGAGAGCGTAACCGATTCTGCAGGGCAGCCGCGTACTCCCGGGCCATGTCAGTCGAAGGATTTTCCTGACCGTTCAGGCTCCGCGGCAATCCAACGTACACCGCGGCCACATGGAATTCCTCGCACATGCTTGTGATGATTTTCACATCGAATCGCTTCTTACGATTCTTGTCACGCGTCACCGTCTGGTGCGGAGTGGCCAATACGCAGTCCGGATCGGTCAGGGCAATTCCAACCCTGACCAATCCCACGTCCACACCCATGCGGACGCCCCTCACGAAGACGTCGCTCACGCGCCCACTACGGCGAGAATCTGCTGACGCACGGCCTCGAGTGCATCGTCGATCTTGGAAGCGTCGGAACCGCCACCCTGGGCCACGTCCGGCTTGCCGCCGCCACCGCCGCCGAGCACACCGGCCGCGGTGCGCACGAGCTGGCCTGCGGCCAGACCTGCGTCGCGAGCGGCGTCGTTGGCGGCCACCACGATCAACGGGCGGTCGTTGGCCACGCCCGTGACCGCGGCGACGGCGGGCTCGGAGCCCAAACGCGTGCGCAGGTCCAGTGCGAGGGAACGCAGCGCGTCCGCGGAGGCCACCTCACCGGCGTTGTGCAGAACCGCATTGACCGAGCCCAATCGCTGAGCGTCGTTGACGAGCTGACCGGCCTGGGCCTGCAGCTGCTGCTGGCGCAGCACGGTCAGCTGGCGCTCGGTCTCCTTGAGCTTGTCCAAAGTCGCAGAGATCTTTTCGGGCAACTCTGCGGTGGACTGGACCTTGAGCAAGCCGGTGAGCTGATTGACCAGGGTGCGCTCGGCGGCCAAGTGGTTGAACGAGTTCAGCCCCACCAGGGCTTCCACGCGTCGGTTACCCGAACCCACGGACTGCTCGGAGACCAGCGACAGTGAACCCAATTGCGCCGTGGAACCCACGTGGGTGCCGCCGCACAGCTCACGGGACCACGGCCCGTTCATTTCGACCACGCGCACGTTCTCGCCGTACTTCTCACCGAACAGGGACATCGCGCCCAGCTTTTTGGCCTCTGCGAGCGGCATTTCCTGCGTGATGACTTCGAAGTCATCGCGGATCGCGGTGTTGGAGATCTGCTCGATTTCCTGCATCTGCGATGCGCTCAGGGCGGTGCCGTGCGAGAAGTCGAAACGCAAGTAGCCCTCCTTGTTGAAGGAACCGCGCTGCACGGCGTCCGGACCGAGCACCTCGTGCAAGGCCGCGTGGACAACGTGGGTACCTGAGTGGGCGGCCTCGCCGTCGTGGCGGCGGCGTGAGTTCACGCGAGCGGTGACCGCTGCACCCTGGGTGACTTCACCCGAAGAGACCTTGACACGGTGCACGGACAGTCCCTTGACGGGCTGTTGGACGTCCAAGACCTCCAGGGAGAAGTCCGGACCCTCGATGACACCCACGTCGGCTGCCTGGCCACCGGCCTCGGCGTAGAACGGGGTTTCTTCCAGGACCACCTCGATCTGATCACCCACGCTGGCCGCCGGGACGGTCACGCCCTCGGACAGCACGGCACGCACCGAGGTCTGGGTGACCAGCTCGGTGTATCCGGTGAACACGGAGCCGTGATCGTCGAGCATGCGGCGCAGCTCGGACAGGTCCGCCATGGCGCCCTTCTTGGCGCGAGCGTCCGCTTGCGCGCGTTCACGCTGCTCGGTCATCAGACCGCGGAAGGCCTTCTCGTCCACGGAGACCCCGGCCTCGGCAGCCATTTCAAGGGTCAGGTCGATCGGGAAGCCGAACGTGTCGTGCAGAGCGAACGCGTCGGCACCGCTGACCACGCGCTTGTCGGTCTTGGCCTGCGCCACGGCGTGCTCCAACCGTGCCGTGCCCGATTCGATGGTCTTCAGGAACGCCTTCTCCTCGGCGTAGGCAATGCGGGAAATGCGTTCGAAGTCATCGGCGACCACGGGGTACACGCCCTTCATGGCGTCCCGGGAGGCGGGCAGCAGCACGGGCAGGCACGGCTCGGTGACGCCCAGCAGACGCATGGAACGAACCGCACGGCGCAACAGGCGGCGCAGGATGTAACCGCGGCCCTCGTTGGCAGGGGTCACGCCGTCAGCGATGAGCATGAGCGAGGAGCGAATGTGGTCGGCAACCACGCGCATGCGGACGTCGTCATCGTAGCCTTCCTGTTCAGCGTTCTCGGTACCGCGGTAGGTGCGGCCGGAGAGCTTGGAGGCGGCGTCGAGCACGGGGCGGACCTGATCGGTCTCGTAGAAGTTCTCCACGCCCTGCAACAACATGGCCAGACGTTCCACACCCAGACCGGTGTCGATGTTCTTCTTGGGCAGGTCACCCAGGATCTCGTAATCCTTGCCGTTGCCCTCGCCACGCTGGTACTGCATGAACACGAGATTCCAGATCTCGATGTAACGGTCGTCGTCGACGGCCGGTCCACCCTCCTTGCCGTAGCGGGGGCCGCGGTCGTAGAAGATCTCGGAGTCGGGTCCTGCCGGGCCGGGCTGACCCGTGTCCCAGTAGTTCTCGTCGCGGCCCATGCGCTGGATGCGCTCCTCGGGCAGGCCGACCACGTCGCGCCAGAGGTCGAAGGACTCCTGGTCGCCCTCGTACACGGTGACCCACAGGCGCTCGGGATCCAGACCGAAGCCACCCTTGTCCAGCGGAGTGGTCAACAGTTCCCAGGCCATGGGAATGGCCTTCTCCTTGAAATAGTCACCGAAGGAGAAGTTGCCGGCCATCTGGAAGAACGTGCCGTGGCGCGCGGTCTTTCCGACCTCGTCGATATCGAGGGTGCGGATGCACTTCTGGATCGACGTGGCGCGCGGGTACGGTGCGGTTTCCTGTCCCAGGAAGTACGGGATGAACGGCACCATGCCGGCAATGGTGAACATCGCGCCCGGCTGGTTGGAGACCAGCGAGGCGGACGGCACGACGGTGTGACCCTGGCTTTCGAAATAGCTCAGCCAGCGTTGGGTGATCTCGTGTGAGAGCATTACCGGTTATTTCCTTCTGACGATTGACCGCGATGGATGATCTCGGTGGATTCTACGTTGTCTTGAGTGCCCACCACAGTATGCGGGCTGCCCTGGCCGGGGTGATTGGCGGTGTGATCGACCGGGCTCCGAACGCCGAACTGCTCGCGCAGTTCCGCTTCACGTTCGTTCATCCCTGACTTCACACGGGCCGCGAATTCCTGCAGATAGCCGCCCACGGCCTGAATGCGCTGCACAGCCGAGCCGGAGCGCACCTCCAGGTCGGTACTACGACGCCGCTGTAATTGCCCCGCGATCATCTCTCGCGTCTGCGGGTTGTTGGCCACACGGGTGGCTACGCTTCCCGCGATGGCACCGGCGGCGATGAACGCCAGCTTGGACCACATTCCCATGGTTTGTCCCTTCGGGTCCGACGCCACGGAACACGTGGCACGAACACATTCGTTGCTCCGGCGGAGCTCAGATCTGGTCGTTCACCCGGGCGCTTGGCTCGGAAGAGGGACCCTCAGCGGTGGTGGTCTCCGAGGTGAAGCCTGCAGTGGGTGAGGTGGCGCGAGTCGAGCCCGGAGCGCCGTCGGCGGCGGTGTGCTGCTCCGAGGACGCAGCACCCGCCTGCTGGGCACCGTTGGAGGCGTTACCCTGCTGAGGCGTGAAGGCGCGGCGCAGGCCGTGCGAGAACGAGGCGACCTTGATGAGCGGCTGGCCCACCGTGGAAGCGACCAACGAGGACAGCGCCGAGACGTTGGCGGAGGCGTCCGAAACGTTGGAGGTGATGCCGTCCACCTTCTCGAGCTGGGTGTTGGTGGTCGACACCGTGCGCGTGACCTCGTCGATCAGCGGGGTGGTGCCGTCATTGAGGGAGCGGATGGTCAGCCGCAGTTCATCGAACACGCGTCCGAGCTTGACGATCGGAACCGCCAACAGTCCCACGAGCACCGCAAACACGCCCGCGGCAATGAGTCCCGCGATATCTCCACCGTCCATAGGGCGACCCGTACCTCTCGTTCGTTGTTCTGGCTGCACGCCGGACCACGTTCGCGTGGCACGGCCGAAGAGAAACTCTACCCAACCTTGCTGGGGGCTTGCGGTTCATCCGCTCCCCGGAAACACACACAGCCCGCGGCCGGAAGCCACGGGCTGTGTGCGCCACTCACCCGAAACCGGGAGAGCGTGGGAAAAGCATTACGCCATACGAGCGTAGTACTCGACCACGAGCTGCTCTTCGCAGGTCACGGGGACCTCGGAGCGCTCGGGCTTGCGGGTCAGCGTTGCCTGCAGACGGTCGATCGAGACGTCCAGGTAACCCGGGGTGTCGGGCAGGACATCCTGGTGAGCGCCGGTAGCGGCCACCTGGAACGGAACCATCTTCTCGGAACGCGGGTGCACGTGGATCATCTGACCCGGGCGCACGCGGAACGACGGGCGATCCACGCGCTGGCCGTCCACCATGATGTGGCGGTGGACAACGGCCTGACGGGCCTGAGCCATGGTGCGTGCGAAACCAGCGCGCAGCACCAGGGCGTCCAAACGGGTCTCGAGCAGAGCGATGAGGTTCTCACCGGTCTGGCCCTCGACGCGCTTTGCTTCCACGTAAGCACGGTGCATCTGCTTCTCGCGGATGTTGTACTGGGCGCGCAGACGCTGCTTCTCGGTCAGACGAACCTTGTAGTCCGAGTCCTGCTTGCGGCGGGCACGACCGTGCTCACCGGGAGCGTACGGGCGGCGCTCGAAGTACTTCTCGGCCTTCGGGGTCAGTGCGATTCCGAGGGCGCGGGACTTGCGCACCTGACGGCGCGCACGCGATGCGTTGTTAGCCATGTTGCCTTTCATGCGGTCGACGGCGCACGCAACCTCTGCGTGTGCCGTTCTGTATGGTACTGGCCTCCTGCGCACGGGAATCGGTCCCGGCGGGAGAGGTGCGGATCAGCCGCAATCCGTCATACCTACAGTGCGCTCGCGTGATCTCGGCCGTGAGGGTGCCACGGTGATGAGGTCATGACTGAGCGCAGCTTGCCAGCCAGCGATCAACTATAGCCGATTCAGTCGACGTCCTCGTCCACCCAGTCCAACGACTTGGTCACAGCTTTACCCCAGTTGCGGAACAGCTTGTCGTTAGCCTCCGTCTTGCCGTTGGGCTTCCAGTGCTTGTCCTCCGCCCAGTTCTCGGTGATCTCGTCCAGATCGGTCCAGAAGCCGACCGCCAGACCTGCGGCGTAGGCCGCGCCCAGGGCCGTGGTCTCGGTGATCTTGGGGCGAATCACGGGAACATCCAGCTGATCCGCTTGGAACTGCATGAGCAGTTCGTTGGCCGTCATGCCGCCGTCCACGCGCAGTTCCACGAGATCCTGGCCGGAGTCCTTGTTCATGGCCTCGACCACTTCACGGGACTGGTAGGCAGTGGCTTCCAAGACCGCCCGGGCAATGTGCTCCTTGCGCACGTAGCGGGTCAGACCCACCAGGGCACCGCGGGCGTCCGGTCGCCAGTGCGGGGCGAACAGGCCGGAGAATGCGGGCACGAAGTACGCGCCGCCGTTGTCCTCCACGTCCTTGGCGAGGGTCTCGATTTCCTTGGCGTCCTTGATGAGTCCCAGGTTGTCGCGCACCCACTGCACCAGCGAGCCGGTCACCGCGATGGAACCCTCCAGCGCGTAGACCGGTTTCTCACCCTCGATCTGGTAGCAGACCGTGGTGATCAGGCCGTTGTCTGACTGCACCGGTTCTTCACCCACGTTCATGAGCAGGAAGTTTCCGGTGCCGTAAGTGTTCTTACCCATGCCTGGTTTGAAGCACGTCTGGCCGAACATGGCCGCTTGCTGGTCACCGAGGATGCCGGCGATCGGCACACCACTCACGAACCCGCGGGAACGGCCCTTCCCGTAGACCTCACTGCTGGACCGGATCTCCGGGAGCATGGACATGGGAACGTCCATGGCGTCCGCCAGGTCCTTGTTCCAGTTGAGCGTCTCGATGTTCATCAGCAACGTACGGGACGCGTTGGTGACGTCCGTGACGTGCACACCGCCGTTGGTGCCACCGGTCATGTTCCACACGAGCCAGCTGTCGGTCGTGCCGAACATGAGGTCCCCGGCCTCGGCCTTCTTGCGAGCGCCGTCAACGTTGTCCAGGATCCACTTGATCTTGGGCCCCGCGAAGTAGCTGGCCAGGGGCAGCCCGGTGCGCTTGCGGAAGCGGTCCACTCCCCCGTTCTTGGCGAATTCGTCCACGATCGCTTGAGTACGTGTGTCCTGCCAGACGATGGCGTTGTAGACGGGCTTACCGGTGGTGCGGTCCCACACGACCGTGGTTTCACGCTGGTTGGTGATACCCACCGCGGCGATATCGTCCTTGGTGAGTTCCGTCTCGGCCAGGGAGTCAGCGACGACCCGGCGCACGTTGCGCCAGATCTCTGTCGCGTCGTGTTCGACCCATCCGGCGCGCGGAAAGATCTGCTGGTGTTCCTGCTGACCGGTGCTGATGATGTTGCCGGAGTGGTCGAAAATGATGGCCCGGGTGCTCGTGGTGCCCTGGTCGATGGCCATCACGTACCGGGGCTCGTGAACCCCGTTGCCGTTCTTGCCGTTCTTGCCGTTCTTGGCTGTGGTGCTGCGCTTAGTCATGGTGGTAACTCCTCACGTCATTGTGGTGGGTAGTTCGTGGATCAGAAGTTGGTGGACGGATAGATCTGGAAGATTCCACCTGCAATCAGTGCTCCCAGGATGGGTCCCACGATCGGAACCCAGGCGTAGCCCCAGTCGCTGCCACCCTTGCCTTTAATCGGAAGGAGGGCGTGAGCAATGCGAGGACCAAGATCACGTGCCGGGTTGATGGCGTAGCCGGTCGGTCCGCCCAAGCTGGCGCCGATGGCGACCACCAGCAGAGCCACGGCCAACGGGCCCAGTTCGGAGGGCGTTCCGCCGAACATGAGGATCACGAAGACCAGTACGAAGGTCGCGATGGCCTCCGTCACCACGTTCCACGGATAGGAACGGATTTCGGGCCCGGTTGCAAACGTACCCAGCTTGGCCGCCGGCTCCAGCGGCTCGTCGTAGTGCTGCTTGTGAGCGACCCAGGCGACCACCGCGCCCAGGAAACCACCCAGGAACTCGGCCGCGAAATAGACCAGGGTCGAGGCCGCGGTGACCGCCACTCCCGGCGCGTACTCATCGGCTCCGGATGCCCAGAGACCAACCGTCACGGCGGGGTTCAGGTGGGCACCTGATTGCCAGGCGACATAGACACCGGCGAACACGGCAAGACCCCAACCGAAGTTGATCATCAACCAACCGCCGGCATTTCCCTTGGTCTTTCCCAATAGTTGATTGGCCACCACGCCGACGCCCAGCAGTGTCAACATGGCGGTGCCCAGCACTTCGGACCAGAACACCGTGCCCAAAGGCACCACTTCCGCTGCTGTCTCCATCGGCAGCAGCGCCGTCAATGCAGTCATTGAATGACTCCTTCAGTCTCGTTCTTTCTCGGTGGCCCGTGTGGACCCGTGGTTCTTGGACTTGTTCGGGGTTGGTTCTGTTGTTCAGGTTTCGTTGTTCAGAGGGTGTTCAACGACGGCGCTGCGGCCCGTGCCGCAGCAGCGGCCGTGTCGTCGGCGGTTTCGGCGGCAGCGTCCTCGGCGGCGCAGAGGTCCCGGTAGGCCTGGATCTCCCGGGTCCGGCGTTCCTCGTCCCAACCGAGCTCCTCGGCCAGTAGGTCGGCCACTTCGTCAAGGGCAGCCAGGCCGTGATCCGGTTGGTCGAAGGTCATGCGAGTCCTGGTTTCAAAGACGTCCTCCAGGTGCAATACGCCTTCGTTGCGGGCTGCCTGGACGATCTCGGCACGCACGTATTCCGGTGCTCCCCTGAGTGCGTCGGCCAGGTCCTCTCGTTCGTCCACGATCGACTCGATCTCGGAAATGCCCGACCCATAGCGATTCAGCAGGTGGTCGACGGTCTCCGGACTCCACCCGTAACGGCCACTGATCTGTTCGACCTGCCGAGTCAGTGGCACGTAGCCGTTGGCCCCGTGCAGCAGAGTCCGATCCGTGACGGAGGGCAGTTGCTTGGCCCGTTCCTTACCCAGGGCGAAGTCCACGGCATCCTGGGCCATGATGCGGTAGGTGGTCAGCTTGCCGCCGGCAATGGAGATCAGTCCGGGTGTAACCTCCGCCACGGTGTGTTCTCGCGAGACCTTGGTGGAAGCAGTTTCCGTACCGTCCTTGACGCCCGGTTGCAGTAGGGGACGCAAACCGGCGAAGCTCCCGATCACGTCCTCCCGGGTCAAAGGTTCTTCGAGAACTACATTCGCGTGTTCGATCACGTAGTCGATGTCCGCAGCGGTGGCCACGGGGGCGGAAACGTCTTGTTCGTAGGGCGTGTCCGTGGTCCCGATGAGCCAGTAGTGCTCCCACGGGATGACGAACAGCACGGATTTCTCTGTCTGCAGGATCAGCCCCACCTCGCCCTTGATGCGCTCGCGAGGGACCACGATGTGAATTCCCTTGGAGGCCAAGACCTTGAGACCGCCGTCAGTGTGAGCCATGTCCTGGGTTTCTTCGGTCCACACACCCGTGGCGGCAATGACCTTGCGGGCGCGGATCTCGAATTCCTCACCGGTCTCGAGATCGGTGACCCGAGCCCCGACCACTGCGGCGTCGTCGTTCTTGAGCAAACCCGTGACCCGCGTGCGTGAGGCGGCCAGCGCGCCGTAACCAGCCGCTGTGCGGATCAAAGTGAGCACCAGGCGGGCGTCGTCCACGCGACCGTCCCAGTACTTGACGGCCCCGACCATGGCACCCGGTTTGATGCTCGGGAAGGTTTTCTGGACACCGCGCTCGGAGAGGTGACGGTGGAACGGCATGGAAGCCACCTTGGAACCCACGTGCGCCAAGGTGTCGTAGAGGCCGATACCGGCCGTCACGTAGGGGCGTTCCCACACCCTGTGCAGGATCGGGTAGAGGAACGGCACCGGCTTCACCAGGTGCGGCGCCAGGGTGTAGAGCAACCGCTCGCGTTCGTGCAGTGCCTCCGTGACCAGTTTGAAGTCCAACTGTTGCAGGTACCGGAGTCCGCCGTGGACCAGCTTGGAAGACCACCGCGACGTGCCACCTGCCCAGTCCTGAGCCTCCACGATCCCGGTGCGCAGACCTCGCGTGGTGGCGTCCAGGGCCACGCCCGCACCCGTGATGCCACCGCCGATCACCAGAATGTCCAGCTCAGGTCCGTTGGCCATCTCGCGAAGCGCTGCCTGACGGGATTCGGTGTTCAAGACTGTGGTTCTCACGATATTTACCTCACTCAACCTGTACGTGTACTCGTGTGGTGCGTGGACTCTTTACGGACCACGCTACGACCGGACATGTGATCCACGTCCCATTGCGTAGTTATGCGCACCACCATGCCTCCTCGATGCACGTATGCTCAACTCATTTGCACATACGTGCAGCAAGGAGAAGGGGTCATGCACGACGATTCATTGCTTTACCAAGTCGCGGAGCTCTACTTCGTGCAGGACATGACCATGGGCGCGGTGGCAGAACGGTTCGGAATCTCTCGCTCCACCGTGTCGCGAATGCTCACCGAGGCCAAGAATCGGGGCATCGTCAAAATTTCCCTGCGACCGCCGGAAAATCCCCCTGATCGGTTGTCGCGACGCTTCAACGACCTCTTCGGCGTCACCGCACACATTGCCGGAACACAACGGTCCTCGGACAGCGGTCAGCGGCTCGAGGCCGTGTCTCGCTACGCCGCGAACCTGCTCACGGACTGGGCGGCCGACGGCTCGATCATCGGCGTTGCCTGGGGCACGACCACTTCCGCCATCGCCGCGCACCTGCGTCAGACCGACGCGCAAGACATCACGGTGGTTCAGCTCAACGGTGCCGCCGGGCCGCGCACCACGGGTACGGGAACCTCGGCTCCCCTGCTGTCGACGATGGCCCGAGCCTTCAACGCGGAGTTGTACCCGTTCCCCACGCCGGCGTTCTTCGACCTGGAAGAGACCCGCACACTGCTGTGGAAGGAATCCTCCGTCCGACGCATACTGGCCGTCCGATCCGCCGTGGACCTGGCCGTTTTCAGCGTGGGTGCTTTTCAGGGTCCCGTGCTGTCGCAGGTGTACACGGAGGGGCATTTCACCCGCGACGCTCTGCGCAGTCTCAACGAGAACCGAGTAGTCGGTGACATCTGCACAGTTTTCATCCGAGAGGACGGCAGCTACGCGGATATTGATGTGAACCGCAGGGCCTCCGGACCCACACCGTCGGATCTGGCCCGGATCCCGCGCCGCCTGTGTGTGGTCTCCGGGCGGCACAAGGTGCGCGGGATCCTCGGAGCCTTACGTTCCGGAGCCGTGACCGACCTGGTGATCGATGACCTCACGGTCAAGGATGTACTCGACTACGTCGAACCCCCCGGAAAGATTCCGGTACATCAACGGACGGTGTAGTCCGCTGCACCCGGTGAATAAGGTTGCTCACGACACTGTGCGCGGGACGACCACGGTTTCCGAGGCGGACGTGTCAGGATTGTTCGCCGCGCACCATGTTCCGCAGGATCGCCACCCGCTGGGTCAACTGCTTCTCATGACCGAACGGAGTGGGATGGTAGTAATCCTTGCCGACCAGGGCGTCCGGCGGGTACTGCTGGGTGGCCACCCCGTTGGGCTGATCATGGGCATAGAGGTAGCCGTCACCGTGGCCCAGGGCTGCTGCACCCTTGTAGTGACCGTCCCTCAGATGCAGGGGAACAGGTCCGGCCTTCCCCGCGCGCACATCCGCAACGGCCTGATTGAGAGCCATGTAGGACGCATTCGACTTGGGCGACGTTGCCAGGTGGGTGACCGCCTGCGCCAGTATGATCCGGCCCTCCGGCATGCCGATCAACTGGACAGCCTGAGCAGCGGCCACCGCGGTCTGCAGCGCCGTGGGGTCGGCCATACCGATGTCTTCCGACGCGGAGATGATGAGCCGGCGGGCGATGAACCGCGGATCCTCTCCCGCTTCGAGCATGCGTGCCAAGTAGTGCATGGCTGCGTCCACGTCCGAACCGCGAATGGACTTGATGAACGCACTGATCACGTCGTAGTGCTGATCGCCCTGCTTGTCGTACCGCACGGCCGCCCGGTTGAGTGCCTCTTCCGCGTGTTCGAGCGTGATGGTCACGGCGCCGACGTCGCCCGGACCCGTATCCTGGTCAGGCGCGGTTCCCCGGTGGGTTTCCGCGTCGCCGCCGTCAGCAACCGATTCTTCGGTGGCATCGGCTTCCTCACCGTTGCGCGAGGACTCCGCGTTCTGCCGAGCGTGGGAGAAGGCCACCCCCGCTGCGGCGTCAAGGGAGGTCAGTGCCTTTCGCGCATCACCGCCGGCCATGTCGAGCAGGTGGATCTTGGCGTCCTCCTCAAGCGTGACCTCTCCGTTGAGGCCTCGCCTGTCAACGACAGCGCGATCCAACAGCTCCTCAATGTCGGACCGCTCCAGCGGCTGCAAGGTGAGCATGAGCGAGCGAGACAGCAGCGGTGAGATGACTGAGAAGGACGGGTTTTCCGTGGTTGCCGCCACGAGGACGACCCACCCGTTCTCTACTCCGGGCAGCAGCGCGTCCTGCTGGGCCTTGGTGAAGCGGTGGATCTCGTCCAGGAACAACACGGTGCTGCGACCGTGCAGATCACGGTCGGTCAGGGCTTCGTCCATGACCCGGCGGACGTCTTTCACGCCCGCCGTGATTGCGGACAGTTCCACGAACTTGGTGCCATGGCCTCGCGCAATCACGTGGGCAATGGTGGTCTTTCCGGTTCCCGGGGGTCCCCACAGAATGATGGAATTGGGACCGGCCGGACCCGCATCCGTACCGGCCAGAACGCGCAGCGGTGATCCCGCGCGCAAAAGATGTTTCTGACCCACCACTTCGTCCAGCGTGCGCGGGCGCATCCGCACGGCCAAAGGCGCTCGACCACGGCCACGCGTGGGCGCAGGAGTGTCCTCCCGGTCAGGCTCGTCCGGGGCGGGCAGGTCAAACAGCGAATTGCTCACAGCACCGACCCTAACGGGACGTTCCGACATGCTTGGCCCATGTGAGTTGGGCCGAGGAAGCTCACCGGCTACTGCCTCCGCGGGCGGTCCAGGTCGTCGCTGTCCACGATGATGGTCACCGGACCGTCATTGATCAGTTCGACCTCCATGTGCGCACCGAAGACACCGGTATCCACGGACAAGCCCGCCCCGCGCAATGACTCCACGAACTGATCGAACAGCGGTTCACTTACATCCCCGGGGGCGGCTGCGGACCACGAAGGCCGCCGCCCCTTCCGGACATCCGCGTACAGGGTGAACTGACTGACAGCCAGCACCGGTGCGGACAGGTCCACGCAGGACTTCTCCCCCGGAAGAATTCGGAGGGTCGCGATCTTTTCGGCCAGTTTCTGTGCGGTCTCAGGGGTGTCCTC
>JAFAAV010000088.1 GCA_023426375.1 Actinomycetes bacterium
GTGGTGTCGAGGGCAAACGTCTAGATGAACTGTGAGGATTGGCTATGGCGCGCATCGGAGAGAGCGTTGACCTGCTCAAATGCTCCTTCTGCGGTAAGAGCCAGAAGCAGGTGCGCAAGCTCATTGCGGGGCCTCGCGTGTACATCTGCGACGAGTGCATCGAACTGTGCAACGAGATCATCGAGGAAGAGCTCACCGAGGTCGAAGAAACCGACCAGCTGGAACTTCCGCGCCCGCAGCAGATCCACGATCACCTGCAGGAATACGTGATCGGCCAGGACACCGCCAAGCGGGCACTGTCCGTGGCCGTGTACAACCATTACAAGCGCATCCGCGCGGGGGTCTCCGGACAGACCCTGTCGATTGCCGGTTCCGACGGCGGCGAAGAAGACATCGAAGTGGCCAAGTCCAACATTCTGTTGGTGGGCCCCACCGGCTCCGGCAAGACCTATCTGGCACAGTCCCTGGCGCGTAAGCTGGACGTACCGTTCGCCGTGGCCGATGCCACCTCCCTCACCGAGGCCGGATATGTAGGTGAAGACGTTGAAAATATTCTCCTCAAACTCATCCAAGCTGCCGATTTCGATATCAAGAAAGCGGAGCAAGGGATTATTTACATCGACGAGATCGACAAGATTTCTCGTAAATCTGAGAACCCCTCGATCACGCGCGACGTATCGGGTGAAGGGGTCCAGCAAGCGCTCCTGAAGATCCTGGAGGGCACCGTGGCATCGGTTCCCCCGCAGGGCGGGCGCAAGCACCCCCAGCAGGAGTTCCTGCACATCGACACCACCAACGTGCTGTTCATCGTGGCCGGCGCGTTCGCCGGTCTGGACGAGATCGTGCAGCAGCGCACGGGCAAGAAAGGCATCGGTTTCGGTGCCGCCATCCGCGACACCGCCGATGTCGATCTCACCGGTCAGGTGCGCCCGGAGGACCTGCTGAAGTTCGGCCTGATCCCCGAGTTTATCGGTCGCCTCCCGGTCGTGACCACGCTGTCCAAGCTGTCGGTCTCGGACATGGTCCGGATCCTCACCGAACCCAAGAACTCGCTGGTCAAGCAGTACCGCAAGCTCTTCCAGCTCGACGGCGTGGAGCTCACCTTCGACCCGCAGGCCCTCGAAGCCATCGCCGAACTGGCGATCGAACGAGGCACGGGTGCCCGCGGTCTGCGCGCCATCCTGGAAGACATCCTCATGCCGGTCATGTTCGACCTGCCCAGCCGTGACGATGTTGCGGCGGTGCTGGTCACGGCGGATTCCGTGGCGAAACTGAGCGACCCCGAGGTCTTTACGCACGAGATGATCGAAGCGGAGCGGCGTCGTCACAAGTCGGCGTGACACGTGAGCACCCCCTGAAAGCAACGCACCCCGCCTGTCGAAAGGTAACCGTATGTCTGAGAAGCAGCACGTCGATTTCTGGTTCGATCCGTTGTGCCCGTGGGCCTGGATGACCTCTCGCTGGATGGAGGAAGTTACCAAGATCCGCGATGTCGAGGTCAACTGGCGCATCATCTCGCTGGGTATCCTCAACGAGAACAACCCGGACAACCACCACCACGGACACGTCGAGTCCATGTGGATGGTGCGCGTGATCGAGGCGGCTGCCGAGAAGTACGGTGACGAGTACTACAAGAAGCTCTACGACGCCATGGGCACCCGCCGTCACCCGGGCGGCATGAAGGACGAGCTCGAGATCATCAAGGAGTCCCTTGCCGAGGTCGGCCTGCCCGCAGAGCTCGCCGACGCCAAGGATTCCGAAGACTACGACGCCGCGATCCGCGCGTCCACCGAGGCCGCTCAGGCAGTCGCCGGCCAGGACATCGGCACCCCGTGCATCGCCGTGAACGGTGTGGGTTTCTTCGGCCCCGTGTTCACTCCGGCACCCAAGGGTGAGGAAGCCGGCAAGGTCTGGGACGGTGCACTCGCACTGGCCTCGTACCCCGGCTTCTACGAGATCAAGCGCGGCCGCGAAAAGGGCCCCGACTTCAGCTGAGGTTCCCTCTGTTGGTGTGAAAGCCGTGGACGCGGTGAAGGCCTGACGGCAGCCAGGCCCACGGCCCCAGCCGCCCCCGCGGACAAACCAGTCCGCAAAAGTGCACCTGGCAGGCCCGAAACGGCACTTTCACGGACCAGGATGTCGGCCTCGAATTCCTTCGCAGTCATGACAAGGGCGGGCACCCCCTAGGGGGTGCCCGCCCTTGTCATCTGAGCGTGACTACACCTCGACCGCTGCTTCCAGCTGCACGTCGCTGACGGTCAGTTCTCCGTCAGCATCCGTGAGCGTGAGGTCCGCGGCGTTACCGGCGGCCTTGAGGTCGTCCAGGCCAGCGCGCAGCTGCTCGAGCTGGGCTGCGGGGCCGGAGACCGTGGCGGAGGTGACCGCGGTGCGCTGCTTGACCTTGGCCTCGGACTTGGACTTGCGCAGACCGGACAAGGCTTCGCCCACCACTGTGAGCACTTCAGGATCGCCCTGTTGAGCCAGCCCGGCGAAACCGTCGGTCACGGGCCACGAGGCACGGTGGACCGAACCGGAGCGCCACCAGGACCAAACCTCTTCGGTGGCGAACGGGATGAACGGTGCGAACAACCGCAGCATGGTGTCCAGCGTGGTGGCCAGGGCCGCGTGCACGGATGCCTGTGCTTCTTCACCGCGTGAACCGTAGGCGCGGTCCTTGACCAGCTCCACGTAGTCGTCGGTGAAGGTCCAGAAGAAGG
>JAFAAV010000137.1 GCA_023426375.1 Actinomycetes bacterium
GGTCGCCGATCTGTCCGGTGTCACCGACTGGCTCAATGGAGCGCGCGATACCCCGCTGGTCGTGGACGCGCGCATCGCCTCGGACGGCGGAGCCTGGTGGCTCGCCGAAGCGTTCAAGGGCCACTGACCACTCCACAACGTCAACCGATCCATTCCCTCAGCAGACATCCGTCACCATTCATAGGCATAGACAAGGAGCACGCCGTGGGCGTCATCTCGCAACTCACCCGGGCACTGACCGATCAGCAGGTTCGACTGGTCGATCTCACCAACAAGCTCAGCGCCGCCACCCCCACGCTGGAGCTGCCGGCCCCGTTCTCCAACTTGATCGATTTCTCCCTTGAGGAAGTCTCGGCCTACAACGAGCCCGGGCCCTTCTGGAAGCACCACAACATCCACACCGGAGAGCACATCGGCACGCACATCGATGCTCCCGTGCACTGGGCCACGGGTCGCGAGGGCAAGGATGTCTCCCAGATTGAACCCGCCCGGTTGATCGGACCGGCCGTGGTGCTGGACTTCACGGCGGAGGCCGAACAGGACGCAGATTTCTTGGTGGACGTTTCCCATATTCAGGCGTGGGAGGCCGAGCACGGTGACATCCCGGACAATGCTTGGGTACTGTTCCGCACCGGTTGGGATCGCTTCGCCCAGGATCGTGATGCGTTCCTGAATAAGGACGAGAACGGACCCCACAGCCCCGGATTCACGGTGGAATGCGCTCGGTGGCTCGGCGAAGAGCGGGCCATCTCGGGGGTTGGTGTCGAGACCGTGGGCATCGATGCCGGGGCCGCCGGCGTCCTGGACCCGGCTTTTCCCATGCACTACTACCTGCTGGGCAACGACAAGTACGGCATCACGTCACTACAGAATCTTGGTGAGCTGCCGCCCACCGGGGCACTGCTGGTGGTGGCGCCGCTCCCCATTGAAGGTGGCACCGGCAGTCCCTCGCGTGTCTACGCGTTGGTGGACGCGGAGTAGTTCCCTCGCGCAACGGGCCGGCTCAGATCCGGGCCGCTGCCGTCCGAAGGCTGGGTGAAGTGCTTCCCGGGACGGCTGGCCGGAGCCGGTTACTCCGCCAGGATGGCCTGCGCCACCTGATCCGCATCGGCGAGGGTGCGGGCACCCAGGTGCGCCGGCGAATCCGCTTCCGCGGCAATCGAGACGCCCCATTGCACCGAGGACAACTGCAGACCCAGCACGAAGATCCCGGGTTCCACGGCGTCCTTCTGCCCCACGACCCGGTAAGCGAATGCGCCGGTGCCGAGCTTGAGGCCGCCCAAAGCGGTGTCCACACGGCGGGCGCTCGCGCTGACGTCCAGACCCGTGCTCGTGACGGGGCTGGCGCCGTCGCGCGTTTCCATGAGCTTGCCGCGCACCAAACCGCGCTCGTGCATATTGGACAGCAGCGGGGAGATGTTGCGGTGCACATCGTTGGCGGGCGACATGGCCTCGATAAGCCATCGAGCACGAACGGGCGTATCGCTGACCCACGGCGACGCCGCCACGAAGCAGCCCTCGTTGCGGTCCACCACGAAGCGAGGCTCGGGGCCGAGAAACCGCACCACACCCGCCCGCGTCAGGGCCGCCAACTGCTGGATGCGCAACACGGGCGGACCCGAAGCCAGGCCCTCCACGAACGGCTCGAAATCCCGTCGCAGCTCATTGACCCAGGACGAGTCCGAGATTCCGGCCTCTGCCAGGACACACTTGAGCACGGTGCGGGCCGCGTTGAGAGATGAAATGGCCATCTTGACGGGGTCGTCCTCACCCCGCAGCGAGCCGTGAACGTCCCGGTCCAAATAGTGCACCACCGCGGCGGCGTACTCATCGTGGCTGTCGAAGTTGACGTCCTCGAAAGGTCGCGCCAATCGTTCTTGTTGGAGCTGCCTTCCCGGTACCACGGAGGCCGAAACCAAGGCTTCGACACGCTGGGACCAGCGAGCGCCGTCGTTGTCGAGAAGGATGGCGTCCAGCTTGCGCAAGAAGTCACCGGCGGGCTCGATGAATGCGTCCGGCGAGGTGCGCGCGAGGACGCGGTAGTAGTTCCAATTCGCGTCCTTGCGGATCAGGGGCCACAAATCGCGCTCGAACGACAGCTGTTCGCTGCTGGTATCGAGCAGGTTCTGGACGGCCTCGAGCGTGAAAAACCGAGTCTCCAGGGTGTGTGCGTAGTAACCCTTAAGCTGCGGCTTGGCGCGGTAGGGGGTGCCACGGCGTGAACCCGCGACAATGTGCGGTTCCTTGCCGGACGGCCGATATATCAACCGTTCGGGGTTGTTCTTATCCGGCTCGAACGTGCCGCCGCGGCCTTCGGTGAGCTGCGCGAGCGCGTCGCAGAAGTTCAAACCCATGCCGCGTACGAGCACGGTTTCCTGTTCGGGGAGGTCCGCCCACGGCGCATCGGCGGGCACGGTGGGCGGCCAGTACGTCAGACCGTGTTCGGCCGCACCGTCCACCAGTTCCTTCTGGCCGGGGCGCAGGTGGGCGTCCAAATGGCCCAGTGCAAGCACCACGGCATCCGCGGGGATCGACTGACCGCCCGCGAGCTCCACGGCGTAACGGTGCCGCGCCTCTTCCTGAACCCACGCGTCCACAGCCTCAGCGCGGTGGACGGTGAGGGTCACGTTGCTCGGCAGGTGGTTGTTGAGGGTCGTGTAGATCCACTCCAGATACCGCCCGTAGATGGCGCGAGGCGGGAAGTCCTGCGAGGTCAGCGCCTCCAGCGCATCGCGTTCGGCCTGATCCAGGGCGCTCACCGGGGTGATGCTGCCGTCGACGACGCCGCGCCGCCACCTGTCGAAGCTCATGTTCCGCACCTCGGCCAGCGGATCCACCGCCAGGGCGCCGTCCGGCGCGATCACCGTGGGGAACAGGGACGGGGTGTTCATCAGGAACAACAGCGACTGGTCGGTGCGCCACACGTGCCCGGCTCCGGGAGGGAAGGGGTCCACCAGATCTATGTGCACCCGGGCGCGTGTCTGTGCCGCCTGCGCCGTCAGCCGTTCCACCGCGGAGAGCCCTCGGGGGCCCGCACCTACCACTACCACTCGTCGCTGACTCACCATGACCACCAGGATAACGAGCCATCTGTGCGTGTCTTACCCCGCCCGTAGCATGGGCCCATGGTCACCACTTCTACTTCTCCCACGCATCTCGAGGATGAGCTTGTCGATGAGTTCTTGTGGCTCGAGGACATTCACGGCGAGCGCCCCATGGAGTGGGTGCGGGAGCAGAACCGACGCACTGAAACGTTGGTGGACGGCCCGGAACTCACGTCCATGACCGAACGCGTCCTGGACGTGATGGACAGCCCCTCCCGCATTGCGGCCGTGACCAAGCACGGGCCCTATTACTACAACTTCTGGCGGGACGCTCAGCACCCGCGCGGGCTGTGGCGGCGCACCACGTGGGAGTCCTGGGTCAGCGACAGCCCCGAGTGGGACGTCTTGTTGGACGTGGATGAATTGGCGCGCACCGAGAACGTGGACTGGGTCTTCTCCGGTGCTCGGCTGCTGCGACCGCAGTACACCGACGGGCAGTGGCAGCGCGCTCTGGTCAGGCTCTCCCCGGACGGCGGTGACGCCGTGCGAACCCGTGAGTTCGACCTGGAGACCCGGGAATTCGTGACCGGTGGCTTCGACGTCCCCACGGCCAAGTCTTCCGTTTCCTGGGT
>JAFAAV010000109.1 GCA_023426375.1 Actinomycetes bacterium
GGACGCCCATCTCGTCGATGGCGTCCGGCACGTCCGCGCCCTTCTTCCGATTCGTGATGAGCCGCCGTGCGGCCTGGTCAGGGTAGAAGCGGTAGATGAGCGTGTCGAGCGTGACGGTGAACATCGCTTGGGCCGAGCGAGGATGCCCAGCACGCATCGCACCGAGCGCATCGAAGGCGAACCCGATCTCGTCGCCGACCACGGCGCGGTCCGCCTGCTCGAGCACGGCGGCACAGTCCTCGACGATCGACTCGTAGCAGTCGCCGAGCACCCGCCGACGGGCCGAGCGGTCCTGAGCGCGGAGCAGGCGCAGCGCAGTGCGGCCGCGCGGCACCAGGTAGAGCGGGATGCCCTCCTGCTCAAGAAACTCATGCACTTGATGGGCCTGGATCTCGTCTGCGTGACCCCTCAGGTTCGGCGGGAGGAGCGCACGGTTGAACCCGCGCAGCAGCTCCGGATCGAAGAGCCGCTTCAGGGAGCCGCGCAGCCCGTCGAGCATCGCGGACTGCTGGCTCGCAAACTGCTTGAGCATCGACTCGATCGCTGGGCTGACTCCGACGCCCTTCAGCGCCGGGAAGCCGATCATCGGAGCCGTGAACGTCGGGAGGCTCGTCACCGTCGACGCCATCTGCGACTGGACCCGCTCGCTGTACGGCTCGAACGCCTTCTTGACCAGGGCGTCGTAGTCAGGCAGCGCCGACTTCATCTGCTCCTGGAGGCGTCGGTTCAGCGGCCCCATGATGTCCCGCGCGTACGCTGAGGTGTCCGGGATCATTGCCTCCACCTGCTCTCGGATGGACGCAACCATCTTCGCGACGGCGGCATCCATGCTGGGCATCAAAGACTGCTCGAACCTTGGCGGCAGTCGAAGCCTCGCCCCGACGTCCGCAGCAGAGTCTCCGTCTTGCTCGCTCTCCGAGTTGCGCTCCCTCTCTTGGGCAGGTTTGAGACCGTCCTCACGGTCATCGTCGTCGTGTGTCATGACACTCTCCTGGTCGCCACGCTAGCTCGAACCGACGTTGCATAATCGAGACCGTTGTCGGCACTCTCAGAGACTCTTGGGCGCTCTACATCGCTGAGTCGGTGGCACCCAGTTGTGCGGCCACTTGAGAGGCGAAGGTCGGATCGTGGTGGATACGGGCGACGACGTCGTCAGCGATCTTGTCCACGTCAAGGGGCCCGTCTTGGCCGTCGTACTCCACCGACTGCGCGGGCCACTGGAAATCGACCCGCGGGGTGTAGGCGCTCTCTCCGTCGTCGCCGTAGGCGGTGAGGACATGATCAAAGACAAGCCGCACCTTCGAGGAGAAGATGTCGAGGGTGTACGGGTCCTCGGGAAGGCTTTGGTCGAGCACTCGACGAATCGTGCTGTCCACGTCGTTGAGCACGTCAATCTTGCGACGCCAGTCCTGGATCAGTTTCTCGTGCAGGTGCTCCAAGAGCTTCTTCGCGCTCACCTTGACGCGATCGCGTTCCTCATCGGTGAGCACTGGCTCGGGCTGGGTCAGCAGGTCGAAGATCGCGAGCTCTTCCTCGGTGAGACCTTCGCGGACGCTGCGCTCCTCCTCGGCCGACAGCGTCTTCGACAGTTCGATGAGGCGTTTGAGGTACTCGTCGATGTTCACGCTGCCTGCGTTGTAGGCCTCGATGAGCTTCTCGATCCGCTCCACCAACTCGAACCGGGTCGGGTTGCGCGTGGCGGACGAGATCGCCTGCTGCCGCAGCAGTTGGGCGAGGCGGTCGGTCTCGGCGCGCTTGCGCTTGCCGAACTTGGCTGCCAATCCCTCGAAGTCGATTTGACCGAGATCGATAAGCGGGTCGGGAGTGGTGCCCTCGGCCACGGCGCGGATCACGTACTCCTCGGCCCCAACGGAACGGTCGAGCAGGGCGTCCACCGCGTCGTTGAGGCTCCCGAGGTCCTGCGACGGCGGACGGGTCACCTCGGCGATCCGTTCGGCGAGAACCCGCACGGCCGCGACGGTGCGCTGTTGCTTCGCCGCCACCGGGTTCGGAAGCAGCGCCTTGAAGAGCTTGCGCACCTGCCGTGCCTGCTGCTGGAACTCGGTGCGGGTCTCCTCGTCCACCAGCAGCGCTTCGACGGCGAGGTCGCGCTGCACGATGTGTTCGAATCCCCGGGCATCCCGCACGGATGCGAGGTCGACCCCGGCTCCGGAGCATAACCCGGACAGCTTGGTGACTGCTGCGTCGAGTTCGGCGGCCAGGGCGTCGATGATCTCGATCGGTCCGTCGCCGCCGTCACCCGCCCCGTACACGGCGAGGGCCTTCTCCAGGTTCCGGAAGACGCCGACGTAGTCGACGATCAGACCGTTCTCCTTGTTGGGGAAGACACGGTTGGCGCGCGCAATCGTTTGCATGAGGGTGTGGTTACGCATCGGCCGGTCGAGGTAGACCGTCGAGACGCTCGGCGCGTCGAACCCGGTCATCCACATCGCGCAGACGAACACGATGCGCAGCGGGTCCTCGGAATCCTTGAACTTCTCGGCGAGGTCCTGCCGGTTCATCCGCTCCCGGTGCGGCCGGATGTCCAAGCTGCGGTCGTCGAGCATCTTCAGCTCGTTCTGGCTTGGGGACACCACAACGGCCATGTCCGTGGACTCCATGAGATCGATCCGGGTGGCCAACCACGCCCGCTCCAGCTCGGGCAGCGCGTCGTGCTGCGCCTTGAGGTCAGTGAGGTGCTCCACCCACGCCACCTGCACGAGGTCGTACATCCGCACGGCGGCCGCCTTGTCGAGCCCGACGTACATCGCCTTCCCGGCGAATCCGCGGCCGACAAAGTGCTGCACCAGGTCCTTCGCAATGGCCTTGAGTCGCTCAGGCCGGGTCAGCAGCGCGTACTGGGTGGCGAACTGGCGCGCCAGCTGCCCTTCGGCGGCGTCGTCGATCTCGGCTTCTTCGAGCAGTTCGTCGAGCTCCTCGGAGAAGTTCTCGTTAACCAGCTGCAGTTCGGGGATGCGGTTCTCGTAGTACAGCGGCACGGTGGCGCCGTCGGCGATCGCGTCGCGGAAGTTGTAGATGCTCACGTAGTCGCCGAACTGCTCCCGGGTGGCCTGCTCCTCCCCCGCGATAAGCGGGGTGCCGGTGAACCCCATCATTGACGCGTTGGGCAGGGCTGTGCGCATGTTGAGCGCGAGGGTGTCGTACTGGCTGCGGTGCGCTTCGTCGGTGATGACGATGACGTCCGACCGGTTCGACAGCACCGGCATCTGCTGCTCGCCTTTGGCCTTCGACACCTGGAACTTGTGGATCAGGGTAAACACGTACCGGTGGTCGGCGGCGAGCAGCTCGCGCAGGTGGGCCACGGACTCGGCGTGCACGCGCGCCTCGGGCGAGATCGCACCAGCGTCGGCGAACTCGCCGTGCAACTGGGTGTCGAGCTCGGTGCGGTCGGTGACCATGACGAAGGTCCACTTGCCTGGGACCTGCCGCAGCACCTTCTGGGTGAACCACAGCATCGATAGCGACTTGCCCGATCCCTGGGTGTGCCAGAACACCCCGAGCCGCTTCTCGTGGTCGGTGCGTGCCCGGTGCAGGTTATCGATCGCGGCGTTGACGCCGAGGTACTGGTGCGAGCGCGCGATCACCTTGATGAGCCCGCCCGGCCGTTCCAGGTACGCGACGAAGTTCTCCAGCAGGTCAAACAGCACCCGCGGATCGCATGTGCCACGCAACGCCGTGGCCAGCGCCACCTCGCTCTGGCTGGGCTTCGCGCGGGTGCCCTTGGCGTCGAGCACCTTCCAGTCGTTGAAGAAGTCGTACGGCGAGTATGTCGACCCGACCTTCGCCTCGGCCCCGTTGGACAGCAGCACGAACAGGTTCGGCACGAACAACTGTGGGATCGTGTCGCGGTAGTCGGTGAGGTTCGCGTCGTACGCGGCCTTCACCGACTCGTTCGGCTTCTTGAACTCCATGAGCACCAGCGGGATACCGTTGACGAAGAGCACGAGATCGAGCCGGCGACTGTGCAGGTTCCCCTTGACCCACACCTGGTGCGCGGCCAGAAGGTCGTTCGCCGTGGGCCGGGCGAAGTCGACGAAGCGAAGCGTCTCGATCTGCTTCTCCCCGAGGTCGTCCACCCACTCCGCCCGGTAGCCATCGCGGACCAGGTCGCGGACCTCCCTGTTAGCACGCACCGGGTCCATCGCCGAGCGGTCCTTGGTAAGCGACTCGATCGCTTCCTCGATCGCGGAGGACGGCACGTGCGCGGGGTTGAGGTCACGCATCGCCGACCGTAGCCGGTGAGTGAGCACGACGTCGCGGTGCGAGTCGCGCCCGAGCGTGCCGGACTCCCCCAGTCCTTCGTTGTACGCATCGACCGTGGACCACCCGAGTTGCGCAAGCAACTCCATGCTGGGCTTCTCCACGTACCAGTACTCCGGACCAGCAGGTGTCATCCGGCAACCCCCTCAGTCGTCACCGCGTCCAGGTCGAGCCCAGACACGTCGATGTCCCCGGTCACGAGTTTGGGGAGCAAGCGATCGCGAATTTCTCTGAGGCCCCGTACCTGTCGTTCCAGCGTGCGAATCTCACGCTCAAGAGGTTCCGTTGCAGCCGAGTGCGATTCCAACACGTCCCGCGACGGCACCAAGAACGGAAAGCGCCTGAAAGAGCCTTTGGTGATTTCTTTGAAGGTTGCTCCGGTGCCGAGCGCCGAAAGGGCCACTTCGTTGGCGGCCAGCCATTCTCGGATGAAACCCGGGCTCCATCGCTCATCCGGGAAGATAGTGATGAATCCCTGATTCGTGGTGCCCTCGGTGGTGGCGACTGCTAGCACGCCGAGCGTTGCCCGGCTGGTCATCAGGACCGAGCCGGCCGGGAAATAACGGGCTGAGCTCTTGGCTACCCCAAGCTCAGTGATACGCAACTCGGGCTCTGCGGCGTAGCGCCAGCCTGTCTTGGTTAGGTCTGACGGCGTGTACCAAGGCACTTCTCCATCTACCCAGTACAGCGACTCCTTCTTCGATGGCGTCCCACCGCCAATGAAGTTCAATTCATCGCCACAAGTGCTAACGTGCCATCCCTCGGGCACGCGACCCAGCGCAGAGTCGACCAGCGGCACGTCCTCGTGGCTGGGGAAGCGGAACTTCACGAACCACTCGCGGTAGATGGCCCGCGCCATCTCCTCCAACACCTCGATCTGCCGATGATTGTTCTCAATCAGGTCGTCCAGGCATCCGAGCGCTGCACCGATCTTGGCCTGTGTTGCCTTGTCTGGAACTTGCAGCGACATCTTAGAGAACGTCGACTTGTTGATGATTGGCGTCGCGGCACCGCTCGCCGCCTGAGCGATGGCGGGTGCATTGTGTCTGAGTAAGTAGTATAGGAATCGGCTGTCTGTCTCGGAGGCCGGAATCACCGAGTTGATCTGCTGATTCGTCACCGACTCTAACGGGAGCAGACAGACCTTCCCGATCGTAGCTCCGATACACACGAATGACACCGAGCCACTCGGCACCACGCGCGTCCTAAGTCCGGTCCGACCTTCGCTGGAGAGACATCTCGCCGGTCGCGGCCGACGATCGACCTCCGTCATGTCACTCGGCGTCACGAAGGGCACCGCGTCGCCGAACCAACCTGGGTTGCGCGAGGGCGGCGTGCTCCCAGTCACCACCCTGCCAAGGTCAGAGATCGACAGGCTCTTCCACTCACTCATGCGTCGAGAACCCCTTGAACGGCAGCATCGACCTTTCCGCGCAGCACGTCGGCCTCGTCGCTCAGCATCGTGAACTCCTCATACAACGCCGCGAGGTCGCCCATGAAGTCGACGTCGCTCTCGTCGACCACAGCAGTGCCGATGTACCGACCGGGGTTGAGACTCCAACCCTGGGCTTCGATCTCCGCCCGGGTGGCGACCCTGCAAAGGCCGGCGACGTCGACGTACTCGCCGTCGGGGAAGTTCTTCTCCAGCATGTCGCCGCTGCCGTCGACGGTCTCGACGTCTTCGCCGCGGTAGAGCCGAACGATGTTGGCGATGAACTCAATCTGCTCGGCGGTGAAGTCGCGGTGAGCGCGGTCGAGCTGGCGGAAGATGTGCCGGGCGTCGATGAAGAGCACGGTGTCTTCCCGCTCGGTGCCCAGCTTCGCCTTGTCGAGGAACCACAGTGTCACCGGCAGGGTGACGGTGTAGAAGAAGTTCGACCCGATGGCCACCATCACGTCGACGGTGCCGGACTCGATGAGTTCCTGGCGGATGTCCTTCTCGGAGTGCCCGGCGTCGCCTGCGGAGTTGGCCATCACGAACCCGGCGCGGCCCTTGGCCGAGAGCGCGGCGTAGAACTGCTGGATCCACAGGAAGTTGCCGTTGTCTGCGCGCGGGATCCCGAACGGGAACCGCTGGTCGCCGGCGAGTTGGTCCTTCTTGATCTTGTCGACGTTGAAGGGCGGGTTGGCCATCACGAAGTCGAACGCGCCGACGGCCTTGTGCGGGTTCTCGTAGTAGCTGTTCGCCTGGCGGATGTCGCCGGAGAGGCCGTGCAGAGCGAGGTTCATCTTCGCCAACGGCACGGTGTCTTCGGTCTTCTCGGTGCCGAACACCGACAGTTGGTGGCTGGCCGTCTTGTGGTGACGTTCGACGAACTTCGCACATTGCACAAACATGCCGCCTGAGCCGCAGGCGGGGTCGAACACGCGACCGCTGAACGGCTGCAGGATCTCGACGATGAGCCGCACGATCGAATACGGGGTGAAGTACTCACCGCCGCCCTTGCCTTCCTGGGCGGCGAAGTTGGAGAGGAAGTCCTCGTAGATGAACCCGAAGGCGTCGCCCTCCAACTCGGTGGGCAGCGGGGCGAAGAGGCGCAGCAGCTCGATGAGGGTGGACCGTTCGAGCTTCTGGTACCCGCGCGGCAGGACGTCCTTGAGCTCCGGGTTGGTCTCCTCGATTGCCTTGATCGCAGCGTCGGTCGCCTTACCGACGTCGTCGCCTTCGGGGAGGTCGACGAGGTACGACAACCGCGACTCGTCCGGCACGTAGAGCACAGACTTCGCCTTATAGTCGGCGACGGTGGCCGGATTGCGTTTGCTGGCACCGGCTTCCACCTGGGCACGCACAGCGTCAAACCGGTTCTCCGCGTAGGCGAGGAAGACAAGGCCCAGCACCGGGTCACGGTACTGGACAGGCGTGAGCTTGGAGTTAGCACGCAGCTCATCGGCCGCCGCCCACAGTGCAACGCGCACCTTCCTGAGATCTGTCGCTTTCAAGTCCGTACCTCCGTTGCTAGTCAGTCCAGGGCAATGAACCTACCGGGTCCTCCCTGCGCGGTAAGCCTGCACGCTGATCCCAGCAGCCCCTGGCGCCCGTGCCAGTCAGGGGCGATCCACCAGCTCCTGTAGATAGGAACGGATCGTGCGTACCTTGCCTCCGACCTGCTGGATCTCCGCGGCGCCTTTCAAGCTCTCCCGTTTGCGGTTGAGTGGTGGATCAGTGATAAGGATCGCGATGGCTTCGAGCGTGTCAACCATTTGGTCCGTGGTCAGGTGGCGCCCGCCGGCAAGATTGACAGAGGAACTCGTCTTGCTTGGTTTAGAGAGCGAGTACCAGGAAAACATATCCCATCGAGCCAATAGGCGATCTGAAAGATGATCGGCCAGGCGCTTGCCGACGCCGGAACTGTCCGCTAACGCCTTCCCAACGTAGATGGGCTTGAAGTCCGAGTAGAGGACGTAGATTCCCTTTGCAACCCAAAAGTTGTTCTGATGGTCCCGAGAGCCGCCACGCCAAGTGCCGAGCAGCTCCTTCGAGGACCAATCGACGGCGTCAGGATTCCAGAACTCGCCGTAACTCTTGATGATGGACATCGAGACTACTTCTTCCCCTCAGACATTGAACCTAAACTCCACCACATCCCCATCCGCCATCACATAGTCCTTACCCTCCATACGCACCTTGCCCGCAGCCTTGGCGTCAGCCATGGACCCGGCGGCAACCAGGTCGTCGAAGGACACGACTTCGGCCTTGATGAAGCCTCGCTCGAAGTCCGTGTGGATTACACCGGCAGCCTTGGGTGCGGTGTCGCCCTTGTTGATGGTCCAGGCGCGGGATTCCTTGGGGCCGGCGGTGAGGTAGGTCTGCAGGCCGAGGGTCTGGAACCCGGTGCGGGCCAGCTTGTCCAGGCCGGATTCTTCCTGACCGGACATCTCCAGCATCTCGCGTGCTTCCTCATCGGACAGCTCCACCAGATCGGACTCCAGCTTCGCATCCAGGAAAACAGCCTGCGCGGGAGCAACCATTTCCTCGAGCTCACGCTGCTTCTCAGCCGAGCCCAGCACGCCGTCATCAGCGTTGAACACGTAAATGAACGGCTTGGCGGTCAGCAGGTTCAGCTCACGCAACTGATCGAGTTCGAGCTTCTCGGGACCGGCAGCCTCGAAAATCGTGCGGCCTTCCTCGAGCACCTTCTGCGCGGCCTGGTAGGCGGCGAGCTGCTCGGGCGAACCTTTCTTGATCTTGACCTGCTTCTCCAGGCGCGGGATCGCGTTTTCCATGGTCTGCAGGTCCGCCAGCACCAGCTCGGTGTTGATGGTCTCCATGTCGGAGGCGGGGTCGATTTTGCCGTCCACGTGGATCACGTCCGGGTCGTCGAACGCGCGCACCACCTGGGCGATCGCGTGCGCCTCACGGATGTTCGCCAGGAACTGGTTACCCAGGCCCTCACCTTCGGACGCGCCCTTCACGATGCCCGCAATGTCCACGAAGGACACGGTGGCGGGCAGAATGCGCTCCGAGCCGAAGATCTCGGCGAGCGTGTTCAAGC
>JAFAAV010000114.1 GCA_023426375.1 Actinomycetes bacterium
CACACCCACCCGGGGGGGCCCCACCCGCGGGGGGGGGGCCCCACCGCCGTTTTCATGTCCCCCGGAGCATCGGGCTCCGTCGCGGGTGCTGACCGGTCCGGCTACTGATCCGACGGTCGGTCCGAATCAGCGGAATCCTCGGATTCGGGACGGTCCTTGGACCACGGTGCATTGGCCGCGGAGGATCCTTGGTGCTGCTCGGTTTGGCCCTGACCTACGCCCTGAGAATGCGGGGTGCTTGGAGACTGCGGAGTGTTGTGTGGCTGCTGAGTGCCTTGCGGGTGCTGCTGCCCTGGAGCCTGAGGCTGAGCCGGAGCTTCCGGTTCCAGTCGGATGCCGTACTGCGGTCGGCCGTCCGGCAGGTCGGGGAACTTGGCGGAACGGTTGGAGTCCGGTTGCTGCTGGGCCTGGCCCTGGACCCGCTGGCCATAGGCGGGCTGACCCTGCGGGGCGGGTCCGTTCGAGTAGCCCTGCTGCGGTGCACCGCCCTGCTGACCCGGTCCACCGTGCCAACCTTGCTGGCCCTGCTGTGGTCCCTGCTGCTGAGGGCCGGGCTGGTGGGGTCCCGGCTGACCGCCGTACGGCCCCGAGTATCCCTGCGGACCGTTCTGTCCTTGAGGGCCCCACTGGCCCTGCGGCGGACCCCACTGGCCGCGTTGACCGTTGGGGCCTTGCGGGGGCTGGTTCCAGCTACCCGGCTGGGGGCGGGAGCCCGGAGCCTGGCGCAGATTGAGACCACCCAGGACGTTCCGGGCTTCTCCGGCGACTTCCGGAGCGGCGATCACTTCGTAGCTGCCCGCCACGATGCGGTTGGTCGAGGTGAAGTCACGTTTACCGCGCTGCATGGCGTAGGTAATGGTTGCGAGCAACATCCAGAAGGCACCGCCCATGATGATGGGCAGCAGGAGCGCCTGGGCCAGATCCATGCCACCCAACAGCGACATCAGCAAACCGAAGAACGCGCCGAACACCACACCGTTGAGAGCGCCCTGGAGCGCCACCTTGGGATAGGACAAGCGGCCGGTCACCTGCTCCACGGACTTCAGATCGCTGCCGATGATCGAGATCTTGGCGACCTCGAACTGCTGGTCAGCCAGGTAATCCACGGCCTTCTGCGCGTCCGCGTAACTCGTGTAGCGTCCGATCGCTTCACCGCGCGGAATCTCGGCGGTGGTGGACAGTGTCATGGGGCCCCTGGACGAATAACTCATGCGTCCCATTCTCGCGTAGTTTCTCGGTAGCCGGCAGGGAAACCGCTGGATCATCGCGACCGGTGAACACCGGGGACTTGTCATCGGAATCTCACCGGCACGAATGCTGCTCATCCGCCCCCGTTCATTAGGCTGGGACGGTGAGCACAAACCTCTCCAAAATTTTCGTGGCCCGGTTGATCGGCCTGGACGTGTTCGACCCGCTCGGTGACCGACTGGGTCGATTGCGTGACCTCGTGGTGCTGCTGCGCCCCGGGGGACGCGGTCAATCCATGGCCCGGCCCATTGTGGTGGGCCTGGTGGTCGAGGTGCTCGGTAAGAAACGCGTGTTCGTACCCATGACGCGCGTGACCAGTATCGACGCGGATCAGATCATCTGTACCGGTCTGGTGAACCTGCGTCGCTTCGAACAGCGCGGGGCTGAGACGCTGGCTATCGGCGAGCTCTTCGACCGCACCGTGGTGCTGTTGGACGGCTCCGGTACCGCCACCATCGAAGACATGGCCATGCAGCAGGTGGGCAACCGCGGTGACTGGCTGATCACGCAGTTGTTCGTCCGGCGCTCCGGCAGCGCGGGAGGCCTGATCCGGCGTCGCGGTGAAACGTTGGTCGTGGATTGGGAGGACACTGACGATCCGTCCAACACGGGCCATCAGCCGGCCACGCAGTGGATCTCCCAGCACGAGGAGGATCAGGCTGCGGACATCGCCGATGAACTGCGCGGCATGCCCGAGAAGCGCATGCTCGAGATCGCGGCGGAACTACAGGATGAACGGCTCGCTGACGTGCTGGAGGAGCTTCCCGAGGAGCACCAGGTCTTCATTCTGACTCACCTGGGGAACGAACGCGCCGTCACGCTTCTTGAGGAAATGGACCCTGACGACGCCGCAGACCTCCTCAACGAGTTGCCTCCGGAGGACGCCGAGAAGTTCATCACCATGATGGAACCGGAGGACGCCGAGGACGTGCGTCGTCTGCGCACCTACGAAGAGGGAACGGCCGGTTCGCTCATGACCCCGGTGCCCATCGTGTTGCCTCCCGAAGCCACAGTGGCGGAAGCGTTGGCCCATATCCGCCAGGAGGAAATCATCCCGGCTGCGGCCTCTGCCGTGCTCGTGTGCCGCCCGCCGTTGGAAACCCCCACGGGTAAGTACTTGGGATTCGTGCACACCCAGCGGTTGCTGCGCTATCCCCCGCCCGAGGCGATCGGTAATCTGATTGACCGTTCGATCGAGCCCGTGTCCGACATGGCCTCGCTCGAAGAGGTCGCGCGAGAACTGGCGTCCTACGACCTGACCATCCTGCCGATCGTCAACGACGCGGACCGGTTGGTGGGCGCTGTGACCATTGATGACGTGCTCGACGCGCTGCTGCCCGATGACTGGCGCACCTACGATGACGGCACTCCGATCCGGAAGGTGGGTAAGCGGTATGAGTGAACCCAAACGCAATCAGTCCTCCCAGTACGCCCCGGTGCCGTTGGACCAACCGCGAGAACACCGCCCCAGTTTCTTCCAGCGATTCCGCCCCAATCCGGATTCCTTCGGTCAGCTGACCGAGACGTTCGCCCGCTGGATGGGTACCCCGCAGTTCCTGCTGTGGATGTCCATCTTCGTGTTCGTGTGGCTCGGGTGGAACACACTGGCACCCGAAAGCATGCAGTTCGACCCCCGCGCACTCAACTACACCCTGTTGACGTTGATGCTGTCCCTTCAGGCGTCCTACGCCGCGCCACTGTTGCTGCTCGCGCAGAACCGACAGGACGACCGTGACCGTGTGGTTGCGGAGGAGGACCGCAAGCGCGGTCAGCAGAACCTCGCGGACACCGAGTACCTGACCCGGGAAATCGCCTCGCTGCGCATTGCGCTCCGTGAGGTGGCCACCCGCGACTACGTGCGCTCCGAACTGCGCTCTCTCCTGGAAGAAATCCTGGAGGCTCAGGAGAACAACCAACCCGATTCGACCGATACCGACAAGGCACCCAAGAAGGAACCCGGTCAGGGTAAGAAGAAGAAAAAGAACCAGCCCGCCACCACGGCCCTGCCCGTGGTTCCCCGGGCTGCGGACGGTAAGGATTCATGACCGACTCCCCCAACGCCCCACACGCCGTCGACCCGCGACTACGCGCCGCCCTCGACCAGGTGATCGACCCGGAGCTGCGCAGACCCATCACGGAACTGGGCATGGTCCAGTCCGCCCAGTTGAACGGCTCCACCGCACAAGTGACCATCCTGCTGACCGTCTCGGGGTGCCCCATGCGCGGCACCATCGAGACCGACGTGACCGAGGCTCTGAGCGCCGTCGACGGCGTCACGGACGTATCCGTGGAGGTGGGCGTCATGACGCCGGCGCAGCGCGAAGAGCTCCAGGAGCAACTCGGCCACCGCAAGTCCAACCCGTTCGCCGACCCTCACAACCTCACGCGCGTTCACGCCGTGACCAGTGGCAAGGGTGGCGTAGGCAAATCAAGCGTCACCGTGAATATCGCCGCCGCCCTGGCTGCCATGGGCCGCACCGTGGGCATCGTGGACGCAGACATCCACGGTTTCTCGGTCCCGGGACTGCTCGGCATCACCCAGCCACCCACGCGCGTGGGCGACATGATCCTGCCGCCGGTGGTCGAAGTTCCCGCCGATCTGAAGACCCCCTATGACGACGCCGCTCCGGGCGCCTCCCAGCGCCGGGCCAACCGCGGGGTCATCAAGGTGATCTCCATCGGGATGTTCGTGGACCCGTCCCAGCCGGTCGCCTGGCGTGGGCCTATGCTGCACCGTGCGGTGGAACAGTTCCTCACGGACGTGCACTTCGGAGACCTGGATCATTTGTTGCTCGATCTGCCTCCGGGCACCGGCGACATCGCCATTTCCGTGGGTCAGTTGCTGCCCAATTCCGGAGTGCTGGTGGTGTCCACCCCGCAGCACGCCGCGGTGACCGTGGCCGAGCGTTCCGGTGCGTTGGCCCAGCAGACCGATCAGAAGGTCACGGGAGTAGTCGAGAACATGTCCGCCATGGTCATGCCGGACGGCACCCGGATGGAAGTCTTCGGCTCCGGCGGTGGCGCGACCATCGCGGCGTCGTTGACCGAACGCCTGGGCTACGACGTTCCGCTGCTCGGGGAAATCCCGTTGGACGTGACCGTGCGCGAAGCCGCCGATCGCGGCGAACCTGCCGTGTGGGCCAATCCTGACTCCCCGGCGGCCGAGCATCTGTGGGCCGTGGCCAGGGCACTGGACCAGCAGGGTCGTAGCCTGGCCGGCCGCAGTCTGGGCATCACGCCGCGGGGCTGAGCCCGACGTACTCGACCGACACGAAAAGACCCGTTCTCCGGAGTGTGCCGGAGAACGGGTCTTTTTCGGTGCTGGTGACTGTCGAGTCTGTGCTGATTCAGGTGGCTTCCGTGTCGAACGGGGCTCGTTCGCCCGGTTCGAGCCTGCGCACCGTGGGCGCCGCGACCGACGCCGCCTGATACGCCGGTGTCTGGGGTTCGTCGTCCTCCATGAGTGCCTCGCGGACAATCACGCGAGGGTCGTACTGACGGGGATCCAACTTGCGCCAATCCACGTCCGAGAACTCGGGTCCGAGTGTTTCCCTGAGGTCGTCCTTGGCACCGGTCGCATAGCGCTTCAAAGACTTGATCATGTCCTTGAGCTTCTCGGCGTATTCGGGCAGCCGTTCAGGACCGATGACCACCAGGGCCACCACCAGGATGAGGATGGCTTCTCCGCCAGAAATGCCGAACACTTACTGAACCTACCAACGCCATATGACGCGAACGTGAACGCCGCGTTTACCCAACAATTTCCCGCAGCCCGTCGAGCACCGTGGTGCCAAAACCGTCCGGTTCGGAACCGGGCAGCGTGACGCGGCCTCGTTCCTCCGCGGCTACAAGGGTAAGGGTACGCGACAGCGTGGACGGGGAGGCATCAGTCATGACCGTGTACACGACATCGTCACGGGACATCACCGCCCGCCACGGTTCGGAGCGCACGACCCACAGCTGGGTCCCTTCTACAGCCGACTCGTGCAAACCCTCCGCGCTGACCGGAAGGCCCGTGGCACCGTCCACGGGGTTGTTCGGATTGACCTCACCGCGCTGTTCGATGACTTGTACGCTGTGTTGATCGTTCACCAGGGTGATCACGACCATGGGTTGCCCGGCCACCTCGCCCTGAACCATGGATTCCACCTGATAACCCTCCGACGCGAGTGACGGGAGGGTCCAGCCATCCGCGCGCAGGGACTGGGCGTCTGCCTCGGTGGTGGTCTTGATCATTCCGTGGCTGCCGTCCCAGGCCGCGGCGGCGGGAGGAGTGTGCGCAGCTCCGGACGACTTCAACTTGTGACCCACTGACCATCCGACACCCACGAGCAGAGCCGCGGTCACGCACAGCGCCACCGTTGTAGCAAAAATGACCGTGCGGCGGTTCGGGGCACGGCGATTTCGGGAAGCGTTTTGATACAGGGTGCTCAGCGAGGTCTCCCCCTTTCGGAACACGTGGGGTGGATCAGTGACAAGACGTTGTCATTCTGTGCGGTGAAGCTGACAGCGATCTGGATGGTCACGGAAAATTCTCCGACGCCCATCTCCCTCCGAACACCGATCCATGGCAGTCGGCCCAGAGGCGTCCTCGTCACCAAGGTGCGCAACGGCGGCGGGGACCGCGATAAGCTGAACCATCATCACCGCACTGGCACGCGTGCCGCGGGCCATGACCACCAGGGAAGCAGCGAAGGGCACACTAACGTCCATGAGTACGGATAAGACCACCAGCTGGGCCTACTGCGAGGCTTACGCCACGGACGACGAAAGCGCGTATCGTGCCCGCGAGCGATCCCTCGCGCTCCGGCTGGACCCGGTCACCCCCGCCACCGCTGCGCTACTCACCGTACTGGCGGCGTCCGCACGGCCCGCCACAGTGGTCGAGGTTGGTACGGGAGCGGGCGTTTCCGGGCTGTCATTGCTGCGTGGTATGCCCTCGAATTCGGTGCTGACCACTATCGACACGGACATCCGCGCCCTCCGTGCGGCCCGTGACACTTTCCGTGAAGCGGGTTTCGAAACCAAGCGGACCCGCACCATTTCCGGCGCCGCATCGTTGGTGCTGCCGCGCCTGACGGAGAACTCCTACGACATGGTGTTCCTGGATGCGGACCTCGCCAACACCGCCGAGTACGTGATCGAGGGCGCCCGCTTGTTGCGCCGCGGCGGCATGTTGATCGTCAACGACGCGCTCCATCAGGACCGAGTGTCACAACCGGCCCATCGCGACGAGGAAACGGTGATCATGCGCGACGTGGTGCGCACCCTGCGCGGCGAGGAACGATTGGCCAGCACCTTACTGCCGACGGGTACCGGGGTGCTGTTGGCCGTGCGCCGCTGACAAATCTGGCAGATCGGTCCGCCCGCCGAACCTGTTGTGGGTATCAGAGACCTAACAAACCTGGAGGGTCCACACACGTTGCGTGTGTGGACCCTCCAGGTTTGTCGTGGGGTGAAGAACCGACCTTTACTCGGTCACCGAGGCGAGGCATTCGCGCAGTTCGGTGGCCTCGTTGGCCTTGAGTTCCACCACCAGGCGCCCGCCACCTTCCAGGGGGACCCGCATGATGAGGCTGCGCCCCTCCTTGGTGACTTCCATCGGTCCGTCACCGGTTCTAGGCTTCATGGCCGCCATGTATGAACTCCTCTTCGTGTGTACCTACGGGTTCCATCTTATCGAACACTCACCGGCTGCCGTGACCAACCCCACCCCGGAGGCCTCCAACCTGCGTGATCACGGCGGGTAGTCCCCACCGCCGGGCAGCTGCTTCCAGTGCCACAGCCATCCGACCCATACGAGTTGCAGAATGGCCCCGGTGATGATCAACAGCGTCCGATACGCCTTGGATTCGGACACATGGACCAGTGGCCCGGCCAACAGTGCCCACGGGAGCAACAACCGGAAGGTCGAGGACTGCGGGTGCAACACCAGCAACAGGTACACCCCGTAGGCCGCGATCCAGACCCGAACGAAGAACGGCAAAGCCTCCTTCACCACTCTCGAGCGCAGCATCAGGACCACCGCGACGACCAGTATCAACGGCGCCACAATCCCGAGGACCGGCCCGAAGAGGTTCACACCCCGATCCACCCACGGCAGGATCGGGATCACGCGGTTGTCCGCGCGCCAAGCCGTCTCCGTTTCGGTATACGCGGTGAGTTCCCCCGTGACGACCCATGCAATGGCCGGCCAGCTCAGGGCGGCCGCGCACGCGATCAGAGCCACGACCAGCCAGCGGTCCGCGCACCGGTACCACTTCCGTTCCCCGCGCCGCACGCTCACCACGCTGCGCCACAACCACCACACGCCCAGGGCAGCGGCGAAGGCCACCCCGGTGGGACGGGTGAGGGCCATGAACACGGTGAACACCGCCGCCCACAAGGCCTTGTCACGCACCACGGCCAGAATGGCCAGGCTCAGTAACAACAGGTGCAGTGCTTCCGAGTACGGTGTCTGCAGCACCGGTGCCACGGGGTTGAAGGCCACCACCGCTACCGCCCACAGCGGGGCCTTGCCCACGCCGTTGGCCCAGCGGGACTCGCGCAGAGCCGGAACGCCGTCGAAAATCTTGTAGAGCACCAGGGCCGCGCCGAACCCCGCAAGCAGCGAGACCGTGGCCGCGGTCAACGCCCACCCACTGCCGGTGACGGCATCGATACCGCGGACCAGGAAGGGTTGCACGGGATAGAAGGCCCATTGATTCTGCTCCGCGTGGCCGAACACGTCGCGCGGAATCTGGGAAGGGTAGCCCTCCGAGAAAATCCGCCGGTACCAATCCGAGTCCCAGATGTCCACGAACTGCAGGTAGCTCAGGGCGCCGTCTCCCCAGGGACCTGGACCTTGCTGGCGGCCCACCACGGTGAACACGGCCCAGCCCCATACCCTGGACAGTCCGTAAACCAAGACCACGGCCAGCCACCACGGGGTGGCGGCCCACGCGCGTTGCAGCGAGGCCGCTGCGCGGGAACGGCGGGGCGTCGAGTCTGCAGCAGTGCGGGACAACGTGTCCCCTGTGAAGGCCGAATCCGAGGGACTACTCATGCGCCGGGGCCGTTCGACGCCGCATGGGCCTCGACCAGAATGTTCACCGCCTGCTCCACGCTGTCCGTGACGTGGAACAGATCGAGATCATCAGGGGAAATCTTGAGGTCGCCGGCCACCGTGTTTTCGAGCCACGTGATCAGTGGGGACCAGAAGGCCGTGCCCATCAGAATGACCGGGAAACGCGTGACCTTTCCGGTCTGTACCAGGGTGAGCGCTTCGAAGAGCTCATCCAGCGTGCCGAAACCCCCCGGAAGCACGATGAATCCCTGGGTGTACTTCACGAACATGGTTTTGCGAGCAAAGAAGTAGCGGAAGTTGATACCCAGATCCACCCAGTCGTTGAGCCGCTGCTCGTGGGGCAGTTCGATGCCGATGCCCACCGACTGGGCGCCCACGTCCACCGCACCTCGGTTGGCTGCTTCCATGACGCCGGGACCGCCACCGGTGACCACGGCGTACCCTGCGCGACCGAGAGCCTGCCCGATCTCACGAGCCGTTTGATACTCCGAGTGCTCCTGCGGTGTTCGTGCGGAACCGAACACGGAAACCGCCGGCCCCAAGGTGGCCAGAGCATCGAAACCTTCCACGAATTCCGCCTGGATACGCAGCACCCGCCACGGATCCGTGCGCGTGAAATCCTGCGGCGCATGCGGTCGCTGATCCAATAACCGCTGGTCAGAAGTGCGGCGCGCCATCTCGGAACGACGCAGCACCACGGGGCCCTTGAACCGCTCGGGAGGAATGTGATCTGGGGTCGGGTCGGGCTGAATGCTCATGGATCCAGGCTACGGGGTACCTAGGACACGCACAGTCGTGCAGTACCGGTCAAAACGAAACCGAACATTAACATTCGGACTTGTGTTGTAGACCACATTTATTCAATTCGTGCACTACTTTTACTTGCATGTCACACTCTTCCGCCTCCACCGACGCCGGCGCAGAAACCAGGCCCCGCACCGGAGATCCCCTGGTCCGGCTGTCGCACGTGGACAAGCACTTCGGCGATCTCCACGTCCTCAAGGACATCAACCTCGAGGTGGCGGTCGGCGAGGTGGTCATGGTCATCGGCCCCTCAGGTTCCGGAAAATCCACGCTGTGCCGAGCCATCAACCGACTGGAAACCATCGACAGCGGTGAAATCACCGTGGACGGCAAGGTCCTGCCCAAAGAGGGCCGCGCGCTCGCGAAGCTACGTGCGGACGTGGGCATGGTGTTCCAGTCCTTCAACCTGTTCGCCCACAAGTCTGTGCTGCAGAACGTCACGCTCGGTCCCATGCGCGTGCGCGGCATGAGCAAGAAGAAAGCTGACGAACGAGCCATGGAGCTGCTGAACCGCGTGGGAGTGGGGAACCAGGCACACAAGCTACCTGCCCAGCTCTCCGGCGGTCAGCAGCAGCGCGTGGCCATTGCCCGTGCTCTCGCCATGGACCCCAAGGTCATGCTCTTCGACGAACCGACCTCCGCGTTGGACCCCGAAATGATCACCGAAGTTCTGGACACCATGGTGTCCCTGGCCAAGGCCGGAATGACCATGGTCGTGGTCACCCATGAGATGGGCTTCGCCCGCCGCGCGGCCGATCGCGTGGTGTTCATGGCGGACGGCGCGATCGTCGAGGAAAACACCCCGGAGGAATTTTTCACCAATCCGCGCAGCGACCGGGCCAAGGACTTCCTCGGCAAGGTACTGGGTCACTGATGCCTCAGCACCACTGATCACCGCGCAGTTTCACCCATCACTAAGGAGCACCCCGTGAAGTACGGAAAACCAATGACTCTCGCGGCACTGGCCGCCACGACTGCCCTGACCCTCACCGCGTGCGGCGGCAATGACGACGGCGGTGGCGGCGGAGAAGCCTCCGGCGGCGACGGCGATTCGGTGCGCATCGGCATCAAGTACGACCAGCCCGGCCTGGGTTTCAAGGACGGTGAGGAATACACCGGTTTCGACGTGGACGTAGCCAAGTACGTCGCCAAGGAGCTGGGTTATAACGAGGATCAGATCGAATGGGTCGAGTCCCCGTCCGCTAACCGCGAGAACATGCTCTCCAACGGTCAGGTGGACATGATCTTCGCGACCTACTCCATCACCGATCAGCGCAAGGAGTCCGTGGCCTTCGCCGGTCCGTACTTCGTGGCCGGTCAGGATCTGCTGGTCAGCCAGGACAACAACGACATCAACGACCCGGAGGACCTGGAAGGTAAGAACCTTTGCTCCGTCACCGGTTCCACCTCCGCGCAGAAGATCAAGGACCAGTACGCCGGAACCGTGAACCTCGTGGAACAGGGTGGCTACGCGGACTGCGTGACCATTTTGGGCTCCGGGGGGGTGGATGCCGTCACGACCGATGACATCATCCTGGCGGGCCTGGCTGCCACGGACGCCAACTCCGGCAAGTTCAAGGTGGTGGGTAACCCGTTCACGGAGGAGAAGTACGGCGTGGGTATCCCCAAGGATTCGGACAAGTGTCAGGCCATCAACGACGCCATCACCAAGATGATTGAGGACGGCGCGTGGGAAGAAGCCGTCACCAAGAACACCGAGGGTGCTGACTACAAGTACAACGAGGACTTGAACCCGCCCACTCCCGATGCCTGCGCCTGATCGACTGACTGACCCGCGCCCGGTGGGGATCCCCACAAGTTCCTTTGGAACCCCACCGGGTACAACGGGAGGAAAACGTGTCCGATTACTTCAGTGACTTCGCCTCACTGCTATCCCAGTACGACGTATTGGGTGCTTTCTGGGTCAACATCCAATTGACCTTCTGGGCCGCGATCTGCTCCATGGTGCTGGGCAGTGTTCTGGCGCTCATGCGCATCAGCCCAGCGGCTTCCATGCGTGCCGTGGGAGCCGGCTATGTGACCCTGATCCGCAATACGCCGCTGACCATCATCCTGGTGTTCCTGGTGCTGGGTGTCTGGTCGCAGTTAACCATCAGTTTCACGGATGATTTCAATCGCAACTTCTTCATCTACGCAGTGATCGGTCTGAGCATCTACCACGCGGCGTTCGTGTGTGAGGCCATTCGCTCCGGTGTGAACACGGTCCCCGTGGGGCAAGCCGAGGCGGCCCGTGCCATTGGCCTGAGCTTTCTGCCCGCTGCCCGGCTGATCATCTTCCCGCAAGCCCTGCGCGGGGCCATCACCCCGCTGGGTAACACCCTGATCGCGCTGACCAAGAACACTACGGTGGCGGCGGCGGCCTCCGTCACGGAGATCTCGGCGCTCATGAAAACGATGATCGAGTTCCGACCGGACGTCATCATCGCAGTGTTTCTCACCGTGGCACTGGGCTTCGTGATCATCGTGATTCCCGTGGGTCTGCTGACCACGTGGCTGTCGCAGAAACTGGCGGTGAAGCGATGAGCACTTCGGTACTTTTCGACGTTCAGGGCCCACGCGTCAAGCGCGTCACCATGATCCTCAACGTGGTGGCCGTGCTCGTCGTGGCGGTCCTGGTGTGGTTGGTCGTTCAGAAGCTCGGTGAGCAGGGCCAGTTGGAAGCGGCCAAGTGGACCTCGCTGTTCACCGACCGCACGTGGAGCAACTTCCTGGTCCCGGGCCTGCTGAGCACCCTCAAGGCGGCCGCGTTGGCCGTGGTGGGATCCGTGATCTTCGGCCTGATCTTCGGACTGGGTCGGCTGTCCAGCTTGTGGATCCTGCGGGCGGTGTCCACCGTGGTGGTCGAGTTCTTCCGCGCGGTGCCCGTGCTGGTCATGATGATCTTCTTCTACCTGGGCCTGGCACGCACCGGACTGGTTCAGCCCTCGAACACTCCGTTCTGGGCCGTGGTCATCGCGTTGATCCTCTACAACGGGTCGGTCATCGCGGAGCTCGTGCGCTCGGGTGTTTACCAGTTGCCCAAGGGACAGCGGGAAGCCGGGTTGGCCGTGGGCCTCACGCCGTCCCAGGCGTTGCGCAGCATTCTGCTGCCCCAAGCGCTCACGGCCATGTTGCCCTCATTGGTCTCCCAGTTCGTGGTGATCCTCAAGGACACCGCGCTCGGCTACATCATCACCTACCCGGAGTTGCTCGCGTCCGCGCGTCGGCTGGGATCCGGTGACGGCAACATTCTGCAGGCCCTGCTACTAGCGGCCGTGGTGTTCATGATCATCAACTCGGTGCTCACGTTCATCGCGGGCAGGCTCTCGCGTCTGCTCAGTTACCGCACGTCCGGTAAGACGCGTCCGTTGCACGAGGCCGCAGCGGGCGACGAGACCGGCTAAACCGGCCGAGCGGCGTCGTCGTCTACGATCTGCACCCAAGGAAAAGGTCCCGGAGACCGAAAGTCTCCGGGACCTTTTCACGCGACAAACCGAGTAAGGCTAAGACAACCACTCGGCGAGCGCGCGGTAGCACTCGCGGACGGCGTCGTCGAAGACGTGCTCGTCATCCGTGTGCGCCAGCAATGCGTCGCCGGGACCGAAGTTCACCGCAGGCACCCCTGCTTCCGAGAACCGGGCCACGTCCGTCCAGCCGTACTTGGGCATTGGTTCTTGGCCGACCGCGGCGACGAACTGAGCGGCTGCGGGCCGGTCCAGCCCGGGACGCGCTGCGGGCGAGAGGTCCTGGAAATCCAGCTCGTGACCTTCGAACACCTCGCGCACATGGTCCTGCGCCTGAGCAAGCGTTTTGTCCGGGGCGAAGCGGTAATTGACATCCACCCAGGAGTTGTCGGGAATGACATTGCCGGCCACTCCCCCGCCAATGCGGATCGCGTTGAGCCCCTCGCGGTAGTCCAAACCTTCCACGGTGATGGTCCGGGGTTCGTAGGCGGCCAGCCGCGCGAGCACATCCGCCTGCTTGTGGATCGCGTTGTCTCCGATCCATGCGCGGCCCGAGTGTGCGGCCTTGCCGGTGGTCGTGATGCGGAAACGCATGGTGCCGTTGCAGCCGCCCTCCACCGTGCCGTTGGTCGGTTCGAGCAGCACCGCGAAGTCCGCTTCGAGCAGCTCGGGGCTGTTGCGCATGAGGCGCCCCAGGCCGCTGGCGTCGCTGGCCACTTCCTCATGGTCGTAAAACACATACGTGATGTCGCGGTTGGGTTCGGTCAGGGCGTGGGCCAGAGCCAGCTGCACCGCGACCCCGCCCTTCATATCGGTCGTGCCGCGTCCGTAGATCACGTCGCGTTCGGATTCACGACGCCGCACGGACGGCACCGTACCCAGCGAACCTTCCACGGTGGGTAACGGCACGGTGTCCAGGTGCCCGGCCAGCACCACGCGTTCGTCGCGACCCAGATCGGTGCGGGCCACGATGGAATCGCCATCGCGGTGTACCTCAAGATGCGGGAGACGTCGCAACGCGGATTCCACGGCGTCCGCGAGGGGCCCCTCGTTATCGGAGACCGATTCCACGTCCACGAGTGCCGCTGTGAGATCGGCCGGGTCCATGGTGAGGTCGAGTTCAATGGGTGCGGTGGTGGAGTCCATGCGAGCCAGCCTAGTCACCTTCGCGTCACACAGTGACGGACATCCTAGGATGGTTCCCATGACTTCAACGAGCGAGAGCACCGAAACATCCCGCACCGCATCCGGCGTAGGCCTGGCCACCGTGGTCAACTCCGGCCCCAAGGCAGGCACCGTCCTGGACGTGTTCTACCCCGCCCCCGCCCTGAGCCCCAACGCTGATACTTCTTTCGAGGCAGACCTGCGCGTGGCCGCGACCACCGATCCCGATCGCAACGTGCGTTCCGAAATCGTCACCACCGTGATCGATCTGGACGCCGCCCCCGCCGACGCCGCAGACGCTTACCTTCGCTTGCACGTCCTGTCCCACCGCTTGGCCAAGCCCAACACCATCAACATGGACGGTGTGTTCGGCCAGTTGGCCAACGTGGCCTGGACCAGCCGCGGGCCCGTGCTGGCCGAGGAACTGACCACCGCTCTCGTGCGACTGCGCGCCGGTGGACACGTCACTGTGTTCGGCGTGGACAAGTTCCCCCGCATGGTGGACTACGTGGTCCCCACCGGTGTGCGCATCGGCGATGCTGACCGGGTGCGCTTGGGCGCCTACCTGGGTGAAGGCACCACCGTGATGCACGAGGGCTTCGTGAACTTCAACGCCGGCACCCTGGGCTCCGCCATGGTCGAGGGCCGGATCTCCGCCGGTGTCGTGGTCCACGACCATACCGACATCGGTGGCGGTGCGTCCATCATGGGCACCCTGTCCGGTGGCGGTAAGCAGCGCATCACTCTGGGTCAGCGCTGCCTGTTGGGCGCCAACGCCGGTGTGGGCATCTCCCTGGGCGACGACTGCGTGGTCGAGGCCGGCCTGTACGTCACCGCCGGTACCCGAGTCACACTGCTGGAATCCCGCACGGATCCCCGCGTGGTCAAGGCCTCCGAGCTTTCCGGGATCTCCAACCTGCTGTTCCGCCGCAACTCGACCAACGGTGCGGTCGAGGCACTGCCGCGCGAGGGTGGCGCCATCGAGCTCAACCCCGCCCTGCACGCCAACTAGGAACACCCACTGAAGCCGGTGAGCCCGCGGCACCTCTCCCCGAGGTGCCGCGGGCTCACCGTTAGACTCAACTCTCCAGCCGTCTACTCCGGGGAACCATGCCTTCCACTTCATCCGGTCGTCGCCGCCATGCCGCGCTCAAACTCGTATTGGTCATCGCCCTGATCTGCGCGTTGATCGCGGCTGCCCTGTTCGTAGGGATCAACCTGATCGCTGGAAAACCCGCGGTCGGTGACCCACGATGCACCGTGGTTTCCGCGGCCGGTGACAAACACACTTTCACCCCGGAACAGACTCTCAATGCCTCGATCATCTCCGCTGAGGCGCTCGCTCGGGACATGGATCACCGGGCCTCCGTGGTAGCTCTGGCCACCGCCCAACAAGAATCCGAACTGGTCAACATCGACTACGGCGACCGGGATTCCGTGGGACTCTTCCAGCAGCGACCCTCTCAGGGGTGGGGCACCATCGAAGAAATCATGGACCCCCACTACGCCACAGTGACCTTCTACAACCACCTGGAGCACGTGGACTACCACTCGATGTCCGTGACCCAGGCGGCCCAGGCCGTGCAGCAGTCAGGCGTGCCGGACGGCTACGCCAAACATGAAGGAAGTTCCACGGCTCTCACCGACGCCTTCCACGGCACGCAGCCGGGCCTGCTCAACTGTGTTCTGGACCCGGTGGAGGACTCCACATCCACCGCGGACAGTGCAACCTCGCCCGCCCAGCGCGCGGAAGAGACCACAGTCGGACTCAAGCGGGACTACGGGGACACGCTCGGTGAGATGCGAGCGGACGGCGAGAGCGTCGTCGTCGATCCCGGAACGTCCCAGGCAGGGTGGGCTGCTGCGCACTGGGCTGTGGCCAATGCCGAGCGTCTGGGCATCACCCGCGTGAGCTACGACGGGCAGACCTGGGACCGTGACCACCAGACTTCCACGCGCTTCTCTCCCGTGCCCGGATGGGAATCCACGGACGAGCTGACCGACGAGGGACAAGCCGCACCCCCGTCCACACAAGTGGTGATCAGTACTGCAACAAGCCAGGATTCAGCCTGAACTGATTAAGCTGGTGCCCATGAAGATTCTCGTGACCGGTGGAACCGGCTATATCGGCTCGCACACTGTTCTGGCTCTGCTCGAGGCAGGCCACGACGTGGTGGTGTTGGACAACCTTTCCAACTCGTCCAAGACGTCCCTGGAACGCGTTCAGGAACTGGCCGGCCGCGAGATCGCCGCGTTCGAAGAAGTCGATCTGCTGGACCGCGCCGGGCTCGACGACGTGTTCTCACGTCACCGCCCCGAGGCCGTCATTCACTTCGCGGGTCTCAAGGCCGTGGGCGAATCCAATGAGAAACCCCTGTGGTACTACACGAACAACGTGTCCGGCACTGTGAACCTGCTGTGGGCCATGGACGAGAACGACTGCCGCTCCATCGTGTTCTCGTCATCGGCCACCGTATACGGCGCGCCGGAGACCATGCCGCTCACCGAGAAGCAGAACATGGACGCGCAGAACCCGTACGGGCGCACCAAGGAACACATCGAGGACATGCTCGCGGACCTTGCCGCCTCCGACGACCGTTGGGCCGTGGCGCTGCTGCGCTACTTCAACCCGGTGGGCGCGCATGAATCAGGCCGAATCGGTGAGGATCCCTCGGGAATTCCCAACAACCTGATGCCGTTCGTGGCGCAGGTTGCCGTGGGCCGCCGCGAGAAGCTCATGGTCTTCGGCGACGACTACCCCACTCCGGACGGCACCGGTGTGCGCGACTACATCCACGTGGTGGATCTGGCCGACGGGCACCTCAAGGCGCTGGACCGCATCAGTCAGGATCCCGGCGTGCACGTGTGGAACTTGGGCACCGGCCGCGGTTACTCCGTGCTCGAGGTTCGGGAGGCATTCCAGAAGGCTTCCGGTCGCGACATCGCCTACGAGATCGCACCCCGCCGTGCCGGCGACGCCGCCGTGTCCTACGCCGACCCCTCCTCCGCCCTGGCCGAGCTGGGCTGGTCCGCCGACCGTGACATGGACACCATGTGCCGCGATCACTGGAACTGGCAGAAGAACAACCCCAACGGTTACGACGGCTGACCCTTCCCGGATGCTCGCCCCGGGCGTACCCTGGGGCCATGAGACCGCTTAGGTACTCCGTCAACGTCACGTTGGACGGCTGCGTAGATCATATGGCGGCCGTTCCTGACGAAGAACTTCACCGCCGTGCGGCGGAGACCCTCGCACGAGCGGACGCCCTCATTTTCGGCAGAGTGACTTACCAGATGATGGAAGAAGCATGGCGCCGCGACCCGGTCACCGGTACGTGGGGCGAGTGGATCGTGCCGTGGATGGAGCCGTTCGCGAAGACCATCGACTCAGCCAAGAAGTACGTGGTCTCAAGCACTCTGGACAGCCTCGACTGGAACTCCGAATTCCTGCGGGGTGATCCGGGCGAAGCCGTCCGCGCTCTCAAGGAGGAACCCGGCGAAGGGCTGTTCGTCGGTGGCGTGACATTACCGCTGGCGCTGGCCGATCTGGGATTGATCGACGAATACGAGTTGGTGGTCCACCCACGGGTGATCGGCCACGGCCCCACGCTGTTCGCGGGGCTGTCCAAACCCTTGGATCTCAAACTCGTGGACCGCGTGGAATACGCCTCCGGCGCCGTCGCGATGCACTACGTGCCCCGCTAGAACCTTCGTGGACACCTCATGCATCTTTAGAACCCTTCTGCACTCCACCAAGGGCTCCAACGACACCTCAGGTGTAGCGCACGGTTCTAACTCCCCCTCAGACGTGGATACGAGTGGGGTGCGGCTCAAGGTGACCCGCGGCGCCGTCGTCCCACGAGCGCCATCGTACCCGGGCACTGTGGTTCCCAGACCAGCGAGGCACCGACGGACAACAGAACACCCCGCCACCGACCGAAGTCGGTGACGGGGTGCTCGTGCTGAAGCGTGAAGCTTACTTGGAGGCCGGGTAGTGACGCTCGCCCTCGCCCACGTAGAGCTGGCGCGGACGGCCGATCTTGGTCTCCGGGTCCTCGATCATCTCGCGCCACTGGGCGATCCAGCCCGGCAGACGGCCGATGGCGAAGAGCACGGTGAACATCTTCTCCGGGAAGCCCATGGCCTTGTAGATCAGGCCGGTGTAGAAGTCCACGTTCGGGTAGAGCTTGCGCTCCACGAAGTAGTCGTCCGCCAGCGCCTTCTCTTCCATGCTCATGGCGAGGTCAAGCATTTCGTTGTTGCCGCCCAGCTTGGCCAGGACGTCGTGAGCGTAGCCCTTGATGATCTTGGCGCGCGGGTCGTAGTTCTTGTACACGCGGTGTCCGAAGCCCATGAGGCGGACGCCGTCTTCCTTGTTCTTGACCTTCTCCATGAACTCGTCTGCGGACAGGCCGCGGTTCTGGATCTGGTCGAGCATGTGCAGAACGGACTCGTTGGCGCCGCCGTGCAGCGGACCGTAGAGGGCGTTGATGCCGGCGGAGACGGAGGCGAACATGTTGGCGTGCGAGGAACCCACCAGGCGCACGGTGGAGGTGGAGCAGTTCTGCTCGTGGTCCGCGTGCAGCATGAGCAGGATGTCCAGGGTCTTGGCGACCACCGGATCCACTTCGTACTCCTCGGCAGGCACGCCGAAGCACATGCGCAGGAAGTTCTCCGCGTAGTTGAGCTTGTTCTGGGGGTAGAGCTGCGGCTCACCCATGGACTTCTTGAACGCGTACGCAGCCAGGGTGGGAACCTTGGCGAGCAAACGGATGGTGGAGATCTCCACCTGTTCCTTGTCGAACGGATCCAGGGAGTCTGAGTAGAACGTGGACAGCGCGGACACGGCCGAGGACAGCACGGGCATGGGGTGCGCGGAACGCGGGAAGCCGTTGAAGAACATCTTGATGTCTTCGTGGACCATGGTGTGGGTGGTGATGCGGTGTTCGAAGTCCTCGTACTGCTCGCGCGTGGGCAGTTCACCGTAGATCAGCAGGTAGGCGGTCTCCACGAAGTTGGAGTGCTCCGCGAGTTCTTCGATGGGGTATCCGCGGTACCGCAGGATGCCGTTGTCGCCGTCGATGTAGGTGACGTGGGACTTGGTGTTGGCCGTGTTCATGAAGCCGGGGTCATAGGTCACGTTGCCGGTTTCCTTGAGCAACGAGCCCAGGCCGTAGCCCTGGTTGCCTTCGGTGACCTCCAGAACGGGCAGCTCCAGCGCCTTGCCGTCCTGATAGTTCAGTTCAACCTTCTGGGCGTTCTTCTTGGCCTCTGCCATGGTGTAGTCCTCCACGGTTTGCTTGGGGTGCCCCGCGAGCGGTTCGCGGTCCCATTCACGGCAACACCTGCGTTGCTATGACTGTCACGCACATACTGGGACACAGTTTGATCATCATCTAACCTACCCCCTGGTGTGGCGTAGGTTCCACTCATTGGTCGTGCGTCGAGGGTGGTTACACAGCCTCGCGCAGTCGGGCTACGGCGGCATCGATCCGCTCGTCGCTGGCGGTCATGGACAGTCGGACATAACCGTTTCCGGCGTCTCCGTAGAACGTTCCGGGACCCACCACGATGCCCAGTTCGGCAAAGCGACCCACGGTCTCCCAGGTGTCCTCGCCCGCGGTTCCCCACAGGTACAGGCCGGCCTCAGAGTGGTCGATACGCAGCCCGAAAGCCTCCACGGCGGGCAACAACTTGGCACGGCGTTCACGGTAGAGCGCCTTCTGCGAGGCAACGTGGGCGTCGTCGGCGAGGGCCACCCGCATGGCTTCCTGAACGGGATAGGGCACGATCATGCCCGCGTGCTTGCGCGAGTTGATCAGCGACGGCATCAGTTCAGGGTCACCGGCCAAGAACGCGGCGCGGTAGCCAGCCAGGTTCGACTGCTTGGACAGCGAGTACGCGCTCAGCACGAGCGACAGGTCTCCCCCGGTCACGCGCTCGTCCAGGACGGACGGTACGGGTTCGCCGCCCTCAGCCAGGTCCCAGTCGCCCCAGCCCAGTTCCGCGTAGCACTCGTCCGAAACGACCACGGCACCCTGCGCACGCGCCTGGTCCACGATCTTCTTGAGGCTTGCAGCGTCGCGCACGATTCCCGTGGGGTTACCCGGCGAGTTGACCCACACCATGCGCACGCGCGAGCGCACCTCGGGGTCCAGATCATCCAGGTCGTCGGCGGCCACGGCCTCGGCACCGGCCAGTTGCGCGCCGATGTCATAGGTGGGGTAGGCAACGGTCGGGCGCGCGACGACGTCGCCCGGGCCCAGTCCCAATAGCAGCGGCAGCCACGCGACCAATTCCTTGGAACCCACGGTGGGCATCACGGCGGCCTGGTCCAGATTGGCGACCCCGCGGCGTCGTGCGTACCAGTCCACGATCGCCTCGCGCAGCGCGGGCGTTCCGTGCGTGGTGGGATAACCGGGCGCATCCGAGGCGGCCGCGAGCGCATCCTGGACCACGAGCGGTGTGGGATCCACGGGCGTGCCGATGGAGAGGTCCACCGTGCCGCCCGGGTGCTCAGCGGCGCGCTCACGATAGGGCGCGAGCGAATTCCAGGGGTAGTCCGGCAGGTCCAGCCCAAAGGCGCGCTGCTGCGTCACGATCAGTCCTGGTTCTGCGGGGGCAGCACGGCGATGATCGGGTGATCCTTACCGGTGTTACCCAGCTTGGCCGCACCGCCCGGGGAGCCCAGGTCGTCGAAGAACTCGACGTTCGCCTTGTAGTACTCGGCCCATTCCTCCGGGGTGTCGTCCTCGTAGTAGATGGCTTCCACGGGGCACACCGGTTCGCACGCACCGCAGTCCACGCACTCGTCCGGGTGGATGTACAGGGAGCGTTCTCCCTCGTAGATGCAGTCCACGGGACATTCTTCGACGCATGCCTTGTCCTTGACGTCCACACAAGGCTGAGCGATCACGTATGTCACGGTAAACGTACCTTTCCTGGTTCGAGGGGATCAGCCAACAGTCTAACCGTGTGGTCAGGAGCGTGCTTGCCGACGGAGTCTGACGATGTAGCGGCCCGTAACAATCACCGCGGCCATCACGGCCACGAAAATCACGGCGAACCACGCATAGCCAACCATGCCAATGGGTGCTTCCCACGAGGTGACCACCAGGGCCGAGCCATTCTTGAGGTAGGCGAACACCCAGGAGAGCACGTAGGTCAGCAGTCCGGGGACCGCCGCGCCCCACACCCGACGGGTCGCTGTACCGCACCACACGCTCGCGAACCACACGAGGGCCCCGGAGAACAACAGTCCCCACGGCAGCCACACTGACTCGTTGATGTACCAGATGTTCGCGTGCATCACGGTGGCCACGGAGCCGATCAACAGGCCGGTGATCACGGTGGTCAGCACGGAGGACAGGCTGGTCGGGCGCGCCGACGCCGCTCCGGTCTCGGTGGCATCGTTCGCCGCGGCGGGTTCGTCCACCGAATTCGCAACGGCGGGATCCGCGACAGCAAGCTTAGTGTCATCGGCGGAAAGTCGGCCGGCGGAGTTGTCTCCAGTGGCGGCCTGGTTCACGCGGTTCTCGCTCCCGGCGGAGTTCTGCCACGGGGCCGGGTTCACGGGTGTTCGTTCGGTGCTGCTCACAAGTGATCACCGCTGCTCAGGTCACCACGGAGCAAGCGATAGTGCTCGGTGGCGGTCAGCTTCTGAGGAACGCCGTTGGACAGTTCGAACGTCTCCGATGTGTCTTCGGGAAGAACGATCTGCGTGGCGTGAGCGGCCATGGCCGCGCGCTTGGCATTAAGGTCTCCGGAGATCACGGCCTGCTGACGCCGGTCCTCGGGGTCGTCATCGCCCTCGGTGCCCCACACGAGTAAGACGTCCCAGGCTTCCGCGCCGTCGGCCGGTGTCTTGGCCTTGTCGATGCCGAGCATCGTGACGTGATGGGTGCGCACGTGGTCCGGGTGGCCGTACCCGCCGTCGTCGCAGTAGGTGACCACCACGTGCGGTCGCGCTGCACGGATGGCCGCGGCCACGTGAGACGCCGCCTCATCCTCGGTGGCGGAGGTGAGGGCTGCCGGGGAGACGTCCTCGGCGGGCTGTGCCCGACCGTTGTCGCCCCAGCTCATCCCGGAATCCAGATAACGGCCCAGCTCATTGGCGAATCCTACGGACTCGTCAAGGCCGGGAGTCTCTCCCGCGAAAAAGCGATCGGCAAGACCGAGTGCCGCGGCGGCGTCGTCGAGCTCCCCCACGCGATACAGGCCCAGGGCCGTGCCGTCGGTGTCCGGGCAGCCGGACTGGCCGACTTCCAGGTAACGCAGTGGCGCGGGAATGACCTCACCGCGTTCGCCGCGCGTCATGGTGAGCAGCATGTTGCTGGCACCGGCACGCGCGTAGTGGGCGATCGAGCCGCCCGTGGCGATGGACTCGTCGTCCGGGTGGGCATGAACCCACAGGATCCGCGCCTCCCCGGGGGCACGGCCCGCGGGCAGCAGCGAATCCACTGCGCTCTCGGTGACCGTGCCCGCTTCGGGGTATTGCGGAGTGCTCATGATCAGACGCGAGCCCGCTGACGAGCAGCCTTCACACGCTCGTTGGCGTCCAGCACGACCTTACGGATACGGATGGCCTCCGGGGTGACCTCGACGCACTCGTCCTCGCGGGCGAACTCGAGGCACTCCTCGAGCGTGAGCTTGCGCGGCGGGGTGAGGTGCTCGAAGCTGTCCGAGGTGGAGGAGCGCATGTTGGTGAGCTTCTTCTCCTTGGTGATGTTCACATCCATGTCGTCAGCGCGAGAGTTCTCACCCACGATCATGCCTTCGTAGACCTCGGACGTGGGCTCCACGAAGAAAGCACCGCGTTCCTGCAGGTTGATCATGGCGAACGGGGTGACCACACCGGCGCGGTCCGCGATGAGCGAACCGTTGGTGCGGTACTCGATGTCACCGGCCCACGGCTCGTAACCGTCCGCGTACGACGACGCGATGCCGGCACCGCGAGTCTCGGTCAGGAACTTGGTGCGGAAGCCGATCAGGCCGCGCGAAGGAACCTTGAATTCCATGCGCACCCACCCGGTGCCGTGGTTGACCATGCCCTCCATGCGACCCTTACGGGCGGCCATGAGCTGGGTGATGGCGCCGAGGAACTCGTCCGGGGCGTCAATGGTCATGTGCTCGTAGGGCTCGTGCACTTTGCCGTCGATGGTCTTGGTGACCACCTGGGGCTTACCGGCGGTGATCTCGAAGCCCTCACGACGCATCTGCTCGACCAAGATGGCCAAGGCCAGCTCGCCACGTCCCTGAACTTCCCAGGCGTCAGGACGCTGGGTGGGCAGAACCTTGAGCGAGACGTTACCGATGAGCTCCTTGTCCAGGCGGTCCTTCACCTGGCGAGCGGTCACCTTGGCGCCCTTGACGCGACCGGCCAACGGGGAGGTGTTGATACCGATGGTCATGGAGATCGCGGGATCGTCCACGGTGATCAGCGGCAGCGGCTGGGGATTCTCCGGATCGGTCAGGGTCTCACCGATGGTGATGTCCTCGATACCGGCAACGGCCACGATCTCACCGGGGCCGGCCTGCTCGGCAGGAACGCGGTCCAGGCCCTTAGTGGCCAGCAGCTCGGAGATACGAACGTTCTTCAACTGACCGTCCTGGCGGGCCCAGGCAACGGTCTGACCCTTCTTGAGGGTGCCGTTGAAGATACGCAGCAGTGCCAGACGACCAAGGAACGGGGAAGCGTCCAGGTTGGTCACGTGAGCCTGCAGCACGCCGCCTTCTTGGTAGGACGGTGCCGGGATGTGATCAATGATGGTCTTGAACAGCGGCTCGAGGTCCTCGTTGTCGGGGAGCTCGCCGTTGCCGGGCTGATCGGTGGAGGCGCGGCCGGCCTTACCGGAGGCGTAGACCACGGGGACGTCCAGAACGGCGTCCAGGTCCATCTCCGGGTAGTCCTCGGAGATATCAGACGCCAGGCCGAGCAGCAGGTCCATGGTCTCGGAGACGACTTCTTCGATGCGGGCGTCCGGGCGGTCCACCTTGTTGACCACGAGGATCACGGGCAGCTTGGCCTCCAGGGCCTTGCGCAGCACGAAACGGGTCTGAGGCAAGGGACCTTCGGAAGCGTCGACCAGGAGCACCACACCGTCCACCATGGACAGGCCGCGCTCAACCTCGCCACCGAAGTCGGCGTGGCCCGGGGTGTCGATCACGTTGATGGTGATGGTCTCGCCGTCGGCCGAGGGGCCGTCGTAGAACACTGTGGTGTTCTTCGCGAGGATGGTGATGCCCTTCTCCCGCTCCAGGTCACCCGAGTCCATGACTCGTTCTTCGACCTCTCCGTGTGAGGAGAAAGCGTGCGTCTGCTGGAGCATGGCATCGACAATGGTGGTCTTGCCGTGGTCAACGTGGGCAACAATTGCCACGTTGCGCAGATCGGCGCGCTGGGCGGTGGTTTCAGACATACGCAGGTCTCTCTTCATAAATCGAGGTAGAGGGGAATCTCAGCGATTCTACTCTTACTGATGGACCTGCTCGTCCACACGTGACCTATCTCTCGCGAGTTCCTTGAAGGCAGCCTTGCGCTACCCCAACAATTCCGGCCTGCGCCACGGTTTGTCCTGCACATGCTGGTCGACGAAGGCCAGAACGGTCTCGTACCAGGTACGCGCGTTCGCAGGCTTGAGGATCCAGTGGTTCTCGTCCGGGAAGTACAAGAATTTGTGACCCTCCACCGCGGTATGTCGCTGCAGATCCGACCACAACTGCAGCCCCTGGGAGATGGGCACCCGATAATCCTTGTCGCCGTGGATGACCAACATGGGTACTTGAATGTCACCCACGAACCGGTGGGGTGAATAGTGATCGGCCTGCGAGGGCGCCATCGCTTCTTCCCACTCGGTGTTGTCAGTGGTCGAGCCCATGGTGCTCAGATCCCACAGGGACGCGTGAGTCACGATGCACTTGAACCGCTCGCCCGTGTGGCCGGCCACCCAGTTGGCCATGTACCCGCCGTAGGAACCACCCAGCAGGGCCTGCCGCTCGGCATCGATGTCCTGGCGTTGCGTCGCCGCCTCCACCAGGGCCATGACATCAGTGAACGGCGCACCACCTAGTTCCTGTTGGCCACGGTCGATCATGTGCTGGCCGTAACCGGTGGAAATCGCCGGGTCCGGAAGTAATACCGCGTAGCCGCGGGCCACGAACGGCCAGGGGTTCCACCGCCACAACCACGCGTTGTTGGATGCCCACGGACCGCCGTGCACGAATACCAGCAGGGGAAGTTCTTCGGCGGCGGGTGTATCCGGCAGCGCGAGCCACGCGCGAATTACCGTGCCGTCCTCGGCCGCTGTGGTGACCTCTTCGAGCCTCCCAGCCGGAGTGGCATCGGGCAGGAGCCCCTGCACCGGTGCGGGATCCGCCGAGAATCCCTCGCTCGGCCACGATACGAGCTCCTCGGGTCGGTCCAGGCGGGATCGCAGAGCCCAGAGCCGCTCCCCCGTCACGTGAACAGATCGGTACGTCCAGCCTTGGCCATCGCCGCCGGCAGCAATATCGACGCGCGGTTCATCTCCTGGCGCACAACTGATGCTCAGCACAATGCCGCGGCCACGGTAATCAGCACTGCACACCACGGTAACGTCATCAATCCACTGGGGACCCTCTCCCCAGTGTTGGTCTCCGGGCAGGATCTCGTGTGCGTCGCCAGACACGAAGTCGTAGACGCACAGCGATATGGAGAGATTCTGCGTACTGGTCCACAGCTGTTCCTTGACGATGATGGCCCGGGTTCCGTCCGGGCTGACAGGACCTGCTTCCCACCAGGTGTCCTGTTCGACGGGGCGGATAAGTTCGGGCTCCCCAGAGCCATCGTCGGTGACGGGCACACGCCAGATCTCCGAACGTTCCCACCCGCCGTCAATCCAAGCTTGCACGGTGACGACCGCAAAACTCCCGTCCGGCGAGGGCTCGTAACCCAGCAAACGACCCTCCGGAAGTCGAACGTGCCGGGTTTGGTCCTGGACCGAAGCGCCGTCGGCAGCAGCGACAGCGTCCACGAACCAGAGCGTGGGTACATCCGGCCCCAGGTCGTGGTCCCAATCGCGGGTGGGTGCCGTCTCGTACAACACCGCACTCACGCCCGAGTCTTCGCGCAACTTGTCCAACCGCTCGTTCTCGGCGGTGACCTCATTTGCGTGGCGAGCAGACGGGAGCGTGCCGCTCACAAAGAACAGACGGTCGCCACCCAGCTTGAGGTCTTCGACGCCGCCGGGCCGTTCCAGAATCATCCGCGCCTCGCCGTGCGGGGGCAAAAGCCATAACCGTGTGCGGTCCTTGTCGTCCTGGCTGGCCGGGCGCGCAGACGAGAAGAAGAGGGCGCCACCGACCCCGGGACACACTTCCGACACACCGTGCTGATCGTGAGTCAGCTGCCGGGTCTGGATCTCGTCCTGGTCCGCCTCTACCGACCACGCCTGCGTCACGTACTTCTTGCCATCCGTGGACAGCTCTTTACGGAGGGCCACCACAGTGCCCGATTCGTGGGTATTGAATCCGGACAGGCGAGGCGACGCGATCAAATGCTCGGGGGTATCTACACGAAATGTCATGCAGGTCACACTAGCGCGATGCCCTGACACCCATAGTGCGGACTGTGCCAGCAATACCCTAGGGGGTACTTGCACGATACCCCCTAGGGTATTACCGTTTTGCTTAACACCTGGAGGAGCAGCAGGCTCCCCGATGTCACAATTAAGGAGTACTCCTCATGCTTCTGGAACGCATATACGACGAGGACTTGGCCCAGGCGAGCTTCGTGATCGGTTGCCAAGCCAAGAAAGAGGCCATCGTGGTCGATCCACGGCGCGACCTAGACGTTTATGTAAAGATCGCGGAGAAGAACGGCATGAAGATCGTGGGTGTGACCGAGACTCACATCCACGCAGATTTCCTCTCCGGTACTCGTGAATTGGCCTCGGCCACTGGTGCCACCATGTACGTCTCCGGAGAAGGTGGCCAGGATTGGCAGTACGAATTCGAAGCAACCCGCCTCTGTGACGGGAGCGAGATCAAACTTGGCAACATCACCATCACTGCAGTACACACCCCCGGACACACACCCGAGCACCTCTCGTACCTCGTCACCGACGGCGCGTTCGCGGACGACCCGGGCTACATGCTCACCGGAGACTTCGTGTTCTCGGGTGACCTGGGCCGACCCGATCTGCTCGATGAGGCCGCCGGCGGTGTCGATACCCGTTTCGAGGGTGCCAAGCAGATGTTCAAGAGCCTTCGAGACAAGTTTCTGACCTTGCCGGACCTCGTGCAGGTGTTCCCCGGCCACGGCGCCGGATCTGCCTGCGGTAAGTCCCTGGGCGCTATCCCCTCCACCACCGTGGGCTATGAGCGCCGCTTCTCCTGGTGGGCCTCCTACGCGGAGAACAACGACGAACAGGGATTCATCGACGAGCTCCTCGATGGGCAGCCTGACGCACCGTTCTACTTCGGCCGCATGAAGAACCAGAACCGCCGCGGCCCGGAGATCATGGGTGAACGCGCCCCGCTGGAAGAACTCGACAACGCGGAGGTCGCCAAGAAGCTGGAAGCCGACGAAGTCAGCTTCGTGGATACCCGTTCCGCGGACACCGTCCACAATGGCACCGTTGAAGGTGCACTGAACATTCCAGGCTCCGGCAATACCGCCACGTATGGCGCCTGGGCGGTGAACCCGGAAACGGATGATCGCCCCCTGGTCCTCTTGGCGGAAGACCAGGAGTCGGCGCAGAGCATCTGGGACCACCTGGTGCGCGTGGGCATCGACAAGGTGGCCGGATATGTGACCTCGTTCGATGGACTCCCCATTTCCAATCCTCAGGTGATCAACCCAGGAGATGTGGAATCCTTCGATGCAGCAACGCTTCTGGACGTGCGCGCGGTGAGTGAATACGACGAGGGTCACATTCCTGGCGCCACCCAGCTGCACGGTGGTCGAGTGCTGTGGAACTTGGACAAGCTCCCGCAGCACGGAACCATCGTCACGTACTGCAAGAGCGGGGCGCGTAGCTCGATCGTTGCGAACGTCCTACGCCACGCGGGCTACGACGTGGCCGAACTCAAGGGCTCCTACGATGCTTGGACAATTCACCAGGACTCCGTCAGCAGCGCCTCTCGCTAAGAAATCCTGACGACCGAGGCCGGGAGGTCCGCCCATTGCGGGTGGGCCTCCCGGCCTTCTGGTGTTCGGCTTCCCGTGGAGAACCCGCCGCCCAACGCCGTCATCATTGGCTCTGCACCATTGGCATGCCTCCAAGTAGGCCACTGCACATTGCGCCCGAATAACCAGGTCAAGAAAACTCCCCGTCGAATGAGCTGAAACTTAGCTCATCCGGCGGGGAGTTCATTATCGCCAGCGATTTCCTCGAGAAAGGGGAGCTCGCACGACCGGGGGTCAGCCAGCGATCGCCTTAGACCTGAGGGGACAACGGGGAACGGCGAACCAGCAGACCAGCGCGGCGACAGCAGCAGCCCCGGCTGCACCCGCCACGATCAGGCCTCCCACGCCCGGCAGTTCCTGAGCGAGTACGAAGAATCCCATGACGAGCACGAAGATCCCGAACCCTTTCCGCAATGCTGCTTCCGGGATCTTTCCCACCAGCCGAGCACCAATCACTGACCCCACTATTGCGGCGGCAGTGACGGCCCCTACGAGTGCCCAGTCCAGCGAGACGGAAGTGAGATAGCCACCCAGTCCCGCGAAGGACTTCATGGCGATGACCACAAGCGAGGTTCCCACAGCAACCGGCATGGACAGGCCGCCGAGCAACGCCAGGGCCGGGACGACCAGGAAACCCCCGCCGGCCCCGACCAGGCCGGTGACCAGGCCCACCACGAGCCCCTCGATGAGAATTTTGACGATCGGCAGATCCGTGCGCTCAGAGCTTTCCTTCTCCTTCTTTCGACCACGAATCATCACCAAGGACGTGGCCACCATCATCACGGCAAATACAATCATCAGCACCGTGCCTGGGATGTACCCGCCAGCCAGTCCCCCGAGGAACGCGCCGACCATGCTGGCAAGCCCGAAAATCAACGCGGTTCGCCACTTCACCCGTCCCTGGCGGGCATGAGTGACAGCACTGAAGACCGAGGTCACCCCCACCACGAAGAGCGACGCCGCAATGGCCTCCTTGGGATCCAATCCGGCCACGTAGGTGAGGATCGGAACAGTGAGAATGGATCCGCCGCCACCGAGCAGCCCCAGCGAGAGTCCGATCATGATCGACAACAACAGGGTCAGTGCAATAGTCACTGTCATGAGAAGTCCTGTCCCCCTAAAGCTCCGCGCCTTCGAGCGCGCAGTTTTAGGGATTACTCGGAGCGTGCCGGGATCTGCTGAATGGCCGAGGTGGCGGTGGGCTCCACCGTCGCCTTGTTCCACGGCATGGCCGACAGTGCCTTGCCCATGGCGCAGGTATTGGTGGCCGCGGAGAAGGTGAGCCCGGTGCCAATAATTCCGGCCACAGTACGCAGCTTGGGCGAAACGAACTTTCCTCCGACCAAACCGGTCAACACCAAGGAACCGGCCACCAGGCGCACCTGTCGTTCGAGATCCCAGCGAGATGCGCCGCGCACCACATCACCACCGGCATCGGCGAACCCCCAGGCACCGCCTTCAAGCACGTATGCCGATTCGAGCCCCACCGTGGCCAGTCGTTGACGCGCTTGCTCTGCCCGAACGCCCGAGTGGCACACCAGCACAACGCGCTCTCCCAGCCGGGAAACGAGGTCTTCCGTGTGCTCGGACAGCAGGTTCAGCGGCACGTTGTAGGAGCCCTTGATGTGGAGGGACTCGAACTCGGCCGCAGACCGGACGTCAATCACCACCAGATCCTGGTGTTGCGCCATCCACTCGCGGAGGGTCTGAGGGCTGACGTCGGTGACGGTGGAAGTAGACATGAGAGTCCTTTCGAGTAATTGATCCGAAGTGATGACGTCAGTATGCTTGATACCCCTAGGGGTATGCAAACGCCCCCGGGGGTATAGAATGCTTTCAAATTTCAGACTCAGGAGACCCCATGGAACTTGACCCCTCAGACATCACGCCGGCCATTAATCGACTCAAGCGAGCCCAGGGCCAACTCGCGGCGGTCATTCGCATGGCCGAAGAGGGCAAGGAGTGCAAGGACGTGGTCACCCAATTGTCTGCCGTGTCCAAAGCCCTGGACCGCGCAGGCTTCTTGATCGTCGCGAGCGGCCTCGAACAGTGCTTCAAGAACCCGGACGAAGCCATGGACAAGAAGGAAATGGAAAAGCTTTTCCTCTCCCTTGCCTAACGACTCGCAGTGGACTCGCCACCCTCGAACCTCACAGATGAGATGCAGGCTGCCAAGATGGCCGAATGAACACGCGCCAGATTTTCGCCGCCCTCGCGAACTCCGATACTCGCGACATGCATGCCCGGGTCACCCTCGGTCAAGTCCCCGAGGCGCCCACCTCCAAGCAATCGCGGGCACTCCAGAACCTGCAACGCGCAGGCTTGATCGATACCCCCGACGGCGCATGGGATCACCCAGAACAGCCCTCTTGCCGGCACTGCGTGGACACCGGGTACATCACGCGAACCCCGGACGGCAGCGAGTACCGCAGGTAGAAACCGGGCTCACTCGCGTTAGCAGTTATTCATTTCAATTGGTGTCATGTGTGATTAATGTGCATTTCACGCGGATGCCTGAATCCCACTAGTTAATGCATGGGTGGTTTATCGGCCACCCAATTACGAAACACTCTTCACGGACCGCGGACCCTCGAGATGCCCGTCACAGCAAGGAAAGGCTCCCCTTGGTAGACAATTAGAGAACATGGGACTTCGCTAATTTAATTACGTCAGAATTGTTTGACCTAAGGTTCAACTTACTTGTAAGGCGGGATTTTCGCTCGTATCTTTATAAATACGAACCGCCTGAGAGGAACAAATCATGGCTACTTTGACCGCCGTCACCGCGTGCGCCGCCACCGCGTGCGCATACAACGACAACGGCTGCTCCGCGCCCGCCATCACCGTGGGCGGCAGCGGCTCCACTGCATCCTGCACCACTTTCATTTCCCTGGACGCTCGCGGCGGCTTGCCCACCGCCAACGGCCAGGTTGGCGCGTGCCAGCGCCTCGAGTGCAAGCACAACACCGATCTGCTGTGCACCGCGTCCTCCATCGAGATGACCGGCGACACCGCTAACTGCGCTTCCTACGAAGCCGAGTAATCACTCGCTTCCGGACACAACCGTGCCCGTGCGTTCTTCATGAACGCACGGGCACGGTTTTTAGGTTCTGACGAGCCAGCTTGCCTGGGCGATTACTCCCCAGATTGAAGGTGACTCCGGTTCGATTACTCCGAAGCGCCCACTCGAGCCCCGAACAGGGACTCCACTCGAGCCAAGAGACCACCACACTCCACCACGGACTCGCGATCGAAGGGCACGAAGAACACATGAGTGCGCTCGGCGCCGTTGCGCATGACCGTCAATCCTGTGACATCGACATCCACCACGAACTCGCGGTTCTTGGTGTGGGAGCAACCTCCGACGGAGGGTTTCTCACTCAAGACTCGCGCCTCGACCCAGCCGTTACTGACTGCATCACACAGCGAGGCAAGATCAACAGAATCCAGGCTGGACGCAACATCCAGACCAACGGTCTCGATGTCACCCAAGCCGGCCAGAGCGACGTCGTGATGCCGCTCGACCAGGTGCGCGAACGGAATGGCCGTGGCACCCACGCCATCGTGCAGCAGAACCCGCGAGACCCTGACGAGGCCGAGCATTCCGAAGGGCGACTCAGCCACGGCCTTGACCATCTCGGGCACGTCGTCGTACTCGAGTACATCGGAAGCGCGCTCGGAATCCAGCCACTCGAGCTGGCCAAGCATGTGCGCGCTGGCCGTGAGAATCTCCACGCGAGGTTCCGGGGAGAGCTTGGTGATGTCCATCCGAACGTCCATACGCGTGCCCGGGTTGAGCCGAACCGCGTCATCGGAGCCGGAGAACACCGTGGTCGCCACCATGAGGTCGCCACTGCCGGTCATGCCGTGCGCCAGGGCATCGAGCGTGGGCTGTCCTTCGAGCCCGTAGGCAACCAGTGCCGCGCGCCCCGCCCCCGCAAGCATTCGATGTGCCAGTGACACTGCTCGATCGTGGGTGCTGGAACCTTGAGACTGGCCACCAATCGTTCGCTCGACCATGGCTTCCTCGCTCTCCGTGTGACTGCCAAACTTAGGAAAGCCTAACCTTGGACTTGCTTCATGTGAAGAGCATCTCACGAAATAGATCAGGATTTAATGACTTAAATCCAGCCGATTGAGTTCGAACACGTCCTAAATGTGATTCGTGCCATGTTTTGACTGTGAAACCATCGATCCATGGGCTTCATGACGTCTCACCGGTTCCGATTCCTGACTCTCGCGGCGGCTGCCGGCCTGACCGCTGGCGGCCTGTCCGGATGCGCGAATGAATCCGAGGATTCTGCGCAGCAAGCACCTGAGGATGCCCAATCCGCGTCCGCCCCCGAGTCTTCCCACACGCTCTCCCCCGCCGCGTCCGGGCCCGAGTGCCCGGAGGACAGTTGCATCACCATGTCCGTGACGGGTGATCTTCTCCTGCACCACGGGCTGTGGGACAACTTCGTCACGGACCCAGCTGCCCATGACGGTCAGCATTTCGATTTTGAGCCCCTCCTCGCGGGACAGCGACCGTACCTGGAGAACTCTGACATCGGCGTCTGCCATGCCGAGACTCCCGTAGCGGAGCAGGGCGGGCCTTACGCGGACTACCCGGACTTCCAGGTTCCGCCTGAGATCTTCAGCGCCGTGAAGTCGGTGGGCTATGACGCGTGCACCACCGCCAGCAACCACACCATTGATCACGGAACCGAGAGCCTGAACCGGACGGTGGCGTCCTTGAACGAGGCCGGTTTGCAGCACACCGGATCCTACGAGTCCGAGGCAACGTCAGAAGAACCGCTACTCATTCACACCGAGGCCGGCACCGTGGCAATCGTGACGGGCACCAACAGTCTCAACAAGAAAGTGCCGGAGCACGACTGGCAGGTTGATCGCTTCCGGGACGGCGAGGATCCGACTGAAGATCCCGCTGTTGCCCAAGCAGACATCGACCGCGCCGTGGATCAGGCCAACAAAGCACGCGAGCAAGGCGCTGACGTGGTGGTGGCAGCCATGCATTCCATCATCGAATACACGGATACGGCCGATGACTTCCAAGTCCGTACCGCCCACGCACTGGCCGACTCCGGCGCCTTTGACGCCATCTACGGGCACGGATCCCACAGCGTTCAGCCCATCGAAAATCACGACGGTACCTGGATCGTCTACGGCGTGGGTAACACGGTCACGGAGACCGCCCCCATGATGCCGAGCAACAACGATGGTCTGATCGCACGGTTCCAGTTCGCGAAAACGGAGAACGGCAACTGGGACGTCAGTGACCTGTCCTGGGCCCCCAGCTCGAACACGCAGGGCGGTCAGTACGCGTGGTGCTCGACGGCCTCGGACTCGCCGAACGGGATCTGCCGTTCGGAAGCGGAAGACACTCAGAACCGCGAGCGCATCGCCCAGATCGTCAACACGCCGTCCGCGGTAGAAAATGGCCTCCGCGAATGGCTCGTCAGTGAAGACGTTCCCGTGAAGAATTAAGGCCTCCAACGTGAAGTGAGGGTCGTGCTGATTCCTGACTCGGAATCTGCACGACCCTCACTTGCGACTCGTCCGGCATAGACACACCGGCGGCAGAGGAAGCTAGCCCTGTACGCCCAGCTTCTCCAGGATGATCTGGCGCACGCGACCGGCGTCCGCCTGACCGCGGGTTGCCTTCATGACCGGGCCGATGAGCGCGCCCACGGCCTGGACCTTGCCGCCCTTGATCTTCTCGACCACGTCCGGCATCTGGGCCATGGCGTCGTCGACGGCAGCCGTGAGAGCGCCGTCGTCCGAAACAACCGCAAGGCCGCGAGCCTCGACGATCTCGGACGGGGAACCCTCGCCCTCGACCACGAAACCAATGACCTTCTTGGCCAGCTTGTCGTTGATCTTGCCCTCGTCGATCAGCGCGTTGACCTCGACCACATGGGCCGGAGTCACCGGCAGATCAACGATCTCGACCTCGGCCTGCTTGGCCAGGCGAGCGATCTCGCCCATCCACCACTTACGAGCCACGGCCGGTGAAGCGCCAGCCGCGATGGTCTGCTCGATCTCGTCCATGACGCCGGCGTTCACGACGTCCCGGAACTCCTCGTCCGAGTAACCCCACTCGGCCTTGAGACGCTTGCGGCGCTGGGCCGGCGGCTCGGGCAGCTGAGCCCGCAGTTCCTCGATCCACGCTTCCGTGGTGACCACGGGAACCAGGTCCGGTTCGGGGAAGTAGCGGTAATCATCGGCGTCGGACTTGGGGCGACCGGACGTGGTGGACCGGGTGTCCTCGTGCCAATGACGAGTTTCCTGGACGATCTTCTCGCCCGCCGATAGCACGGCGGCGTGGCGCTGGATCTCGAAACGCACGGCGCGTTCGACGGCGCGCAGCGAGTTCACGTTCTTGGTCTCCGAGCGCGTGCCGAACTCGGTGGTCCCCTTGGGCATCAGAGAGACGTTGGCGTCGCAACGCACGTTGCCGCGCTCCATGCGGGCGTCGGAGATACCCAGGTTCTTCACGATCTCGCGAATCGCTGCAACGTACACGCGGGCCAGCTCGGGAGCGCGCGAACCGGCGCCCACGATGGGCTTGGTCACAATCTCGATGAGCGGCACCCCCGAGCGGTTGTAGTCGACCAACGAGTGTGATGCGCCCTGAATGCGACCGGTCGCGCCACCCACGTGGGTGAGCTTGCCGGCGTCCTCCTCCATGTGCGCCCGCTCGATCTCGATGGTGAACGGCGTGCCGTCCTCGAGCTCGAGTTCCAGCTGACCGTCGAAGGCGATGGGCTCGTCGTACTGCGAGGTCTGGAAGTTCTTGGGCGTATCCGGGTAGAAGTAGTTCTTCCGGGCGAAGTGGCACTTTTCTGCAATGGAGCAGTTCAGCGCCAGCCCCAGCTTGATCGCCGATTCCACGGCCTTGCCGTTGACCACGGGCAGCACACCGGGCAGACCCAGGGACACCGGGGTGATGTTGGTGTTGGGCTCATCGCCAAAGGTGTTGGGGGCGGCGTCGAACATCTTGGTGTTGGTGTTCAACTCCACGTGCACCTCGAAACCCAGCACGGGATCGAAGCGCTCCATGGCCTCTTCGAAGGACAGGACGTCCTCGCTCATTATTTGCCTCCCAGCGCGGCACCGGCCGCAAAGTCACGAACGGTAGTGGCGACGTCGCCGCGAGACGACCACACGGGACCGCCCCACTTCTCGTTGAGCAATCGTTCCAGGCCAGCACCGGCGCGGTAGACGCGGGCATCCTCGCGGGCCGGGGCCATGAACTGGATACCAACGGGCAGGCCGTCCTCGGGAGCCAGACCGCCCGGGAGCGAGATGGCCGGGATACCCGCCAAGTTGGTGGGGATCGTGGCGATGTCGTTGAGGTACATCTGCATGGGGTCCGCGGACTCGTCCACGCCGCCAATCTTGAAGGCGGTGGTGGGAGCGGTGGGCGAGATCAGCACGTCGACCTTTTCGAAGGCGGCGTTGAAGTCGCGCTGCACCAGGGTGCGCACCTGCTGGGCGGAGCCGTAGTAGGCGTCGTAGTATCCGGCGGACAGTGCATAGGTACCCAGGATGATGCGGCGCTTGACCTCGTCACCGAATCCGGCCGCGCGGGATGCTCCCATGACGCGCTCGATCGTGGGGTTGCCCTCCGGGACCACACGCAAACCGAACCGAACGCCGTCGTACTTGGCGAGGTTGGAGGAGACCTCGGAGGACATGATCAGGTAGTAGGCACCCAACGCGTACTCGAAGTTGGGGGTTTCGACCTCCACGACCTCGGCACCTGCGGACTGCAGCAGCTCAACCGCCTCGTTGAAGCGCTGCTGCACGCCGGCCTGGAAGCCGTCGCCGGTGAGCTGCTTGACCACGCCCACGCGCAAGCCCTTGAGCCCGCCGTCCTCGGCGCCCTGACGGGCGGCCGCGGCGAAGGAACCCACGGGGTCGTTCAGGGAGGTGGAGTCCTGCGGATCGTGCCCCGCGACGACCTCGTGCAACAGAGCCGAGTCCAGCACGGTGCGCGAACACGGGCCCACCTGATCCAGCGAGGACGCCATGGCGATCACGCCGTAACGGGAGACCGAACCATAGGTGGGCTTGACGCCCACGGTGCCGGTGACCGCAGCGGGCTGACGGATGGAACCGCCGGTGTCCGTACCGAGGGCCAGAGGCGCCTGGAAGGCGGAGACCGCAGCGGCGGAACCGCCACCGGAACCACCCGGGATGCGGTTGAGATCCCACGGGTTACGCGTGGGGCCGAACGCCGAGTGCTCCGTGGAGGAGCCCATGGCGAATTCGTCCAGGTTGGTCTTGCCCAGAATGGGCATCTTGGCGGCGCGCAACTTCTTGGTCACGGTGCCGTCGTACGGGCTCATCCAGCCTTCGAGCATTCGGGATGCCGCGGTGGTGGGCTGACCCTTGGTGACGATCAGGTCCTTGACCGCGATCGGCACGCCGGCGAGCTCGTGCAGCTGCTCGCCGTTGGCGCGAGCCTGGTCGACCTCTTGCGCGACCTGCAGTGCTTCCTCGAGGTTGCGGTGCAGAAAGGCGTTGAGGCCGTCGGTGCCCTTGTGGGGATCGGCCGAGTCCACGGCCTGGCCCTCGGTGGCGTCGATCTGCTCGAAGTGAGCGTTGACCGCGTCAACGGACGAGACGTCCCCAGAGGCCAGCTTGGCCGCAAGATCGGCGGCGGACAGTTCTACGATGCGTTCGCTCATGCTCACTCCCCATCCAGAATTGCGGGCACACGGAACTTACCGTCCTGGCTGTCCGGTGCGTTGGAGAGGGCCTCTTCCTGGGTGAGAGTCTCCCCCACCACGTCCTCACGGAAAACGTTCTGCAACGGCAGCGGGTGGCTGGTTGCAGGAACGTCAGGTCCGGCGGCTTGGCTGACCGAGGCCACGGACGAGACGATGAGGTCGAGTTCGCCCGCAACGCGCGCGAGCTCTTCCTCGGTCATCTCGATGTGCGCGAGCTCGGCCAGGTGGGCCACCTGCTCGCGATTAATCGCAGACATGCATGCTCCTGGTATTCGCTAGTGATTCCGATCCAGTCTAGCGAGCGCCTAGGCTTGACTCAGAACGCTCGACTTTCACCTATCTCATTAAGGGGTCCCCACTCGTGGCTCAGTCCTCCGCCCGCCCGCCCAAACGTCACTCCGGTGGCCCCTCCAAGAAGCCCCGTCTGTCCCGCTCTGAAGCGGCCAAGGCGCAGTCCGATCACGACAACGCATGGCGCCAGTGGGTCTCCGACAGCGCCGTTGAGGCAGTCGACACCGCGCTGACTCACGTGCAGACCGTCGTGGAGGACCAGGTGTTGCAGTTCGGTGCCTTCCCCGTGTTCGTGGTGACCGGGGCCAAGGACGGCGAGTTCGAGTTGAATTCCCTGGACCCCGCGGAAACTGCCGACCGGCACCCGGATGACGTGCTGGAAGAACTCCGTGCCATGACCTCCGCCAAGGCCTCCGATCTGCTGGTCGCGGCCCTTGCCTACCCTGCAACCCTGCCCGATCGTTCCGGAGCACGGGCCGTGATCGTGGAGGTGGAACACCGCGAGCGCTTGAGCCTGGAAGTAGTCCAGGAGTACAAGACCGTGGAGTCCAAGGGCAAGACCTTTGTGAACTTCGGCGATCCGCACACCGATCGCCGGTGGGACCCGTGGTTGTTCGACGTCCGCCGCTGAAGTAGCTCACAACGAAAAACCGCCGCCGTGCACCCTTGCACGGCGGCGGTTTTCAGTGAGTCGCCAATGACTCAGTGACTTACCACTTGGGCAGCTCGGGCAGTGCGCCCTCGGACTCGATGTGCTCGTCGTCGCCGCGAGCCAACCAGGCCAGCATGCCTTCGCGGTCGGAGGTGATCTCCTGGCCGCCGTCGCCGATAACCCATTCGTCGCGCTCCTCGGTGCGCAAGGTCATGCCCGGTGCGTTCTTGGCGCGCATGGTGCGAACAGCGGCTTCCACGGCGTTGAGCAGTGAATCCGGATCCGCTTCCTCGATGGTCCAGGTGGTGTCCAGATCGTGGTGGTGAACAACGACCTCGGCCACGCGAACTGCCGGGATGGAGGTCGCGGGAATGGGCTTGCCGTGCAGGTCCAGTTCCTCGGTCTTGATCTCACCCTTGAGGCGTTCGCACTGCTCCTCGAAGTAGTCCGCGCTGTCGCGGACCTTCTGGATGAGCTCTTCCTTGGGAAGTGCGGCCAATTCGTTGATTTCCTGCTCACGCGCTTCCGGGGAAGCGTAGAGTTCAGCAGGTTCACCGGTCACGGCCCAGTCGATGAGCTTGACCAGCGCGTTGCCGTTGGACGCGATGTGAGCGATCACGTGCGCGCGATCCCAGCCCTCGCACAGAGTCGGTTCGGTCATCTCGCGATCGGCCAGGGACTCGATGGTCGCCAGGAACATGTCGGTCTCGCGACGCAAGCGGGAAAGGTCAGAAGTGAGGCGTGCGGGATTAATCATGTCTCCAGCCTAGTAAGTTTGCTGTGACACCCCGCACACATGACCGTGGGTGACACATACCTATTTCGTCCAAATACGTCCCTGAG
>JAFAAV010000015.1 GCA_023426375.1 Actinomycetes bacterium
GCCTGGTCCGAAGGCGGATGGGCCTGCCCTGTGGTGTGTTCGGGGCGTTTCTCCCCGTCCCCAGTGGCTTGAAAGGACGCCCGGTGCGAGTTCTCACCATCATTCCCACCTACAACGAACGTGAATCGCTGCCCACGGTGGTAACCCGGTTGCGGGCGGCCGTTCCGGATGCGCACGTCCTGATCACGGACGACAACAGCCCGGACGGTACGGGCCGCATGGCCGATGACATGGCCGCCAAGGATGATCACATCCACGTGCTCCACCGTGCCAAGAAAGAGGGCTTGGGCCCGGCGTACATTGCTGGCTTCCACTGGGGCCTCGACAACGGCTACGACGTGCTCGTGGAAATGGACGCGGACTGCTCCCACCAGCCCGAGCAGCTGCCCCTGCTCCTGGACGCCATCGAGAACGGCGCGGACTTGGCTATCGGCTCCCGTTACGTGCCGGGTGGCCGCACCGAGAACTGGCCGCTGGATCGTCAGTTGATCTCCCGCGGTGGCAATCTGTACTCGCGCGTGCTGCTGGGTACCAGCATTCACGACATCACCGGCGGTTACCGTGCGTACAAGCGGGCAACCCTCGAGGCCATCGACCTGGATTCCGTGCGTTCGCGCGGCTACTGCTTTCAGATCGACCTCGCATGGCGCACCGAGCGACTGGGTCTGAAGATCACCGAGGTTCCCATCACCTTCGTGGAGCGCGAAGAAGGTGTCTCCAAGATGAGTAAGAACGTCACCGTCGAAGCCGCGACGAGCGTGGCCAAGTGGGGCCTGACCGCTCGTGCCCGCACGCTCGCCACCAAGCTGGGCCTGCGCAAGTAACGCGACCGGGGTGTGTCCCGGACCGACCTTAAACGCCGACGCCGCGTACCAAGTCTGGTACGCGGCGTCGGCGTTTGTTCGTGGTCACTCTCCGGTGACGCGCCGGTGCGGGTGGCCGGCCGGGGAGAGGCGAGGATCAGATCGCGTGGCGCTCCTTGTAGAAGTCCAGGCGCTGCTGCAGGATCTCTTCGAGTTCCTCGGCACTGCGACGCTCCATGAGCATGTCCCAGTGGGTGCGCACGTGCTTCTCATTGGGGTTCTCCGGCTTCTCACCGTTGACCAGAATGGCCTCGTGACCGGTCTTGGTGGTCCACACCGGGGGAATCTCCGCCTCCGCCGCAAACATCACGCTCACCGACTCACCATCCTTGGTGCGGTACTCCACGCGCTGGCGCGGTGCCGGTTCTACACCGGCCTCGGTTTCCATCGACTGGGAACCCAAGCGCATTCCACGCAGGCTGCGATCGCTCACTGGACGGTCCTTCCTGAAGTCTTACTGGTACAAAGGGCGTGATCCGGGTTCCGAACATCTGACTCGGAACCCAGAGATCCGCATCAACCGGGTATAACCACGAACTAGCGCGATTCATTCCCGGTGCTGCCGGAACTGTGTTCACCGGCCGTGGGATCGGCGTAGGGCGGTTCCGGCATCTCGAAATCGTTGGGGTCGGTCAGCGTCAGATCCGGTTCGAGATCCTTCTCGGTGACCTTGACGGTCTCAGATTCGACAATGGGGTCCGAATATGCCGTGCTCGTCGGTTCTTCGTCCTGATCGTCCCAGGAAGAATCGTGCGGGCCCTCGCCGCCGCCACCGGGGGTCGCGAGGAAGTTGCCCACACCGCGCAATGCGGTGCTGAGCTCGGCGGGGATCATCCACACCTTGTTGGCAGAACCTTCGGCCACCTTGGGCAGCGTCTGGATGTACTGGTAGGCCAGCAGCTTCTGCGTGGGCTTGGCGCGGTGAATTGAATCGAACACCTTGGCGATGGCCTGAGCCTCACCGTCTGCGCGGAGAATGGCTGCCTTGGCGTCACCTTCTGCGGACAGGACGGCTGCCTGCCGTTCACCCTCTGCGGTCAGGATCTGTGACTGCTTCTCGCCCTCGGCGGTCAGGATGGTGGCGCGACGATCACGCTCTGCGCGCATCTGCTTCTCCATGGAGTCCTGAATGGACGGCGGGGGAGTGATCTCCTTGATGTCCACGCGGGAAATGCGGATGCCCCAGCGGCCGGTGGTGGAGTCCAATACACCGCGCAGCTCGGCGTTGATCTTGTCACGTGAGGTCAAGGTTTCTTCGAGGTTCAGACCACCCACCACGTTACGCAGGGTTGCGCTGGTGAGCTCGTCCACGGCCTGGATGTAATTGGTGATCTCGTAGGTTGCGGCCCGGGGATCGGTGACCTGGAAGTAGACCACCGTGTCGATGCCGACCACCAGGTTGTCCTCGGTGATCACGGACTGAGCGGGGAACGGCACCACTTGCTCACGCAGATCGATGAGGGGCAGTAGGCGATCGACGAAGGGGATGAGGAAGTGCAGGCCGGGGTTCAGGGTGGATTGGTACTTGCCGAGGCGTTCCACGATGCCGGCGCGGGACTGCGGAATGATGCGAACCGCTTTGATCAAGGCGATTGCCGCAGCCAGCACCACCACTATGAGCAGTACTGTGATGACGATTTCCATGGGGTCCTCTCACATGGGTGGAGTGCGGGCCGTTCGGCCCCACTGGGGGTCTAGTACCCGGGTTGGGAAGCTGGGGAGTCGGAGAAATCCGTGGTGGCGGGGGCGGTGCCGGAAACGACCGCTGTGGCACCCTCGATCCGGTACACATAAGCCTTGGTGCCCACCTCAAGCGTGTTCCGTTCGGCGGATCGGGCGGTCCAGATATCGCCCTCGAGACGGACCAAGCCGGTGGTCTCGCTGACGGGTTCCAATACAGTGCAGGACAACCCCACTAACCGTTCAGCATTGGATCGTGTGCTCGGAGTGGACCTGTTGATGCGGTTGAGCGCAACCGGCCGCAGAAGGAAGATGAGAAGCACAGCAACCACCGCAAAGGTGACCACTTGCAACGGGATGCTGTGGGTAAAGAAACTCACCACGCCAGCGCACAGCGCTGCAATGGACATCATGAGGAACAAGAAGTCCAGGGTGAGCATCTCGATCCCGGCCAAAATCAACATGATGATCAGCCAGAGGATCCAGGGATTATTGACCAGTGCGTCCCACACGTGAGGCTCCATACTTGGTTGGGGTGTCGGAAGTGGCCGCCTCCGCAGGATGCGCAGCCTGCCACCTGTCGGCTCCCTCCCCATTGTGCCTTACACCACGAGCCGAAGCCGGAATGGCTGCTTCCCAGGCGGGCCCCGAAAACGGTACCTGTCGGTCAATAATCGAAAAATCGAGGCGATGGAAGTAACCAGAGGGCATTTCACCCGAGAGAGAAAATCTATTGTCAGGCAACTGAACATCAGTAAGCTGGGCGGCAAGCTAGATCACAATGCCATCGTGCAGAGTGATGGCTCGCAGGGCACAAACCGTGCTTTGACGAACGCAAAAAACTTGAAGGAGTTCTAGCGATGACCACTTTCGATGTGAATGCGATTCTCTCCAGCACTGCCTACGATGCTGACGGCGACAAGGTCGGCAAGGTTGAGCAGGTCTTCCTCGACGACAACTCGGGTGAGCCCACGTTCTTGACCGTGAACACCGGTCTTTTCGGTGCCAAGGAGAGCTTCGTTCCGGTGAAGGACGCTCGCCAGGACGGCGACCGCGTTGTGCTGCCGTACCAGAAGGACGTCATCAAGGACGCCCCCAAGGTTGACGCTGATCAGCACCTTTCCCCGGCGGAAGAGGAAGAGCTCTACCGCTACTACGAGCTGAACTACGACAATGGTCGTGGTGCAGATCGTGATCGCGACCTCACCGACCGTGACCGTAACGCTGCTGCCGGTACCGCTGGCACCGCTGGTGTTGCAGGCGCAGCCGCAGGCCGTGACCGCGACCTGAACGATCGTGACCGCGACCTGGTTGACCAGGATCGCCGCGACGTCGCTGACCGCGATCGTGACCTCACCGACCGTGACGACGCTTCCGTGGTTCGCCACGAGGAGCAGCTCAAGGTTGGCACCCAGGAGCGCGAGACCGGCCGTGCACGTCTGCGCAAGTACGTGGTCACCGATCACGAGACCGTTGACGTTCCGGTGGAGCGCGAAGAGGTTTCCGTCGAGCGCACCCCGATCCGCGACGGCCAGGCCCGCACCGGCACCATCGGTGAGGAAGAGGTCGAGGTTTCCCTCCACGAAGAGCGCCCCGTGGTCGAGAAGGAAGCCGTGGCTGTTGAGGAAGTCGGCCTGAACAAGGAGACCGTCCGCGACACCCAGCGCGTTGAGGCTGACGTTCGCAAGGAACAGGTCGACGTCGAGACCGACACCGACCGTAACCTTGACGGCCGCGACCGCGACCTGGACGGCCGTGACGGCTTGGGCGGCAACGCTCCCCGTCGCTGAAACTGATCCGCAACGCTGAGGCGTTGAATCGGTAACTGCTGCACCCCGGGCCTTACGGCTCGGGGTGCAGCTGATTCCGGGCTGGTTTGCGGCCCGTCAACTGTGTCCGCTCCGGTTCTGAGCGGTAGCATCGTCTGCGTCCCCGTTGCATCGAGAGGTCAGCGGGTCCCGCGCGTCCCCGGTATGGCCGCGCGTCACACGAACATTTCGAGGAGTTCTTCATGTCTGATGCCGCTCAACTACAGCTGACCGTGGACGGCGCCCCGCGCACCGAGCCCCAGGGAACCACGGCGGCTGATCTGTACGCGGATCAGCGTGAGGTGGTGGTGGCCCACATCAACGGTGAGCTCAAGGATCTCAGCACCGAATTGGCTCCCGGCGACACCGTGGAGCGAGTGCTCGTGAGCGATCCCGAGGGCCTGGAAGTGCTGCGTCACTCCACGGCGCACGTCATGGCGCAGGCCGTGCAGCAGTTGTGGCCGGATGCGAAGCTCGGTATCGGTCCCTACATCACGGACGGTTTCTACTTCGACTTCGACGTCGAAGATCCGTTCACCCCCGAAGATCTGAAGAAGATCGAGAAGTCGATGCTCAAGATCGTGAACAAGTCGCAACTGTTCCAGCGGCGCGCGGTCGACGAGGACGAGGCCCGCAAGGAAATGGCGGACGAGCCGTACAAGCTCGAACTCATCGACCTGGCCAACGGGCCGGGATCGGGTTCCATGGAGGAATCGGCAGAAGGCGCCTCGGTAGAGGTGGGCGCCGGCGAAATCACCATCTACGACAACGTGGATCGGCAGAGCAATGAGATCGTGTGGCAGGATCTGTGCCGCGGCCCCCACGTACCCAACACCAAGCTGATCGGCAACGGATTCGCACTGATGCGTTCCGCGGCCGCGTACTGGCGCGGCAACGAGAAGAACAAGCAGCTGCAGCGCATCTACGGCACAGCTTGGCCGTCCAAGGATGAGCTGAAGGCCTACAAGGAACGATTGGCGGAAGCCGAGCGTCGCGATCACCGCAAGCTCGGGTCCGAGCTGGACCTGTTCTCCTTCCCGGACGAGCTCGGTTCCGGTCTGCCGGTGTTCCACCCCAAGGGCGGCATCATCCGCAAGGAGATGGAGGACTACTCGCGCCAGCGTCACACGGAGGCCGGCTACGAGTTCGTCTATTCACCCCACATCACCAAGGGTCACCTGTACGAGGTCTCGGGTCACCTGGACTGGTACCGGGACGGCATGTTCCCTCCCATGCACGTGGACGAGGAACGCAACCCGGAAACGGGCGAACTGACCAAGCCGGGCCAGGACTACTACCTGAAGCCCATGAACTGCCCCATGCACAACCTGATCTACCGCTCGCGCGGCCGCTCCTATCGCGAGCTGCCCCTGCGGTTGTTCGAGTTCGGTGCGGTGTACCGCTACGAGAAGTCCGGCGTGATTCACGGTCTGACCCGCGTGCGCGGCATGACTCAGGACGATGCTCACATTTACTGCACGCGCGAGCAGATGAAGGATGAGCTGACGGCCACCCTGAACTTCGTGCTGTCCTTGCTCAAGGACTACGGCCTGGACGACTTCTACCTGGAGTTGTCCACCAAGGATCCCGAGAAGTTCGTCGGTTCGGACGAAATCTGGGATGAGGCCACGCGCACGCTCCAGGAAGTCGCCGAGGATTCCGGTCTGCAGTTGGTTCCTGATCCCGGTGGAGCAGCCTTCTACGGTCCCAAGATCTCCGTGCAGGCCAAGGACGCGATCGGCCGCACGTGGCAGATGTCCACGATTCAGTTGGACTTCAACCTGCCCGAGCGTTTCGATCTCGAGTACCAGGCCGCGGACGGCACCCGTCAGCGTCCCGTGATGATCCACCGTGCCCTGTTCGGCTCGGTTGAGCGCTTCATGGGCGTGTTGACCGAGCACTACGCCGGTGCTTTCCCGGCGTGGTTGGCCCCGGTTCAGGTGCGCGCCATTCCGGTGGCCGAGGCCTTCAACGATTACCTGGACGAGTTCGCGGCAAAGCTGCGGGCCCAGGGCATCCGGGTCGAGGTGGATGCGTCCTCGGATCGGTTCCCCAAGAAGATCCGAACCGCCTCCAAGGACAAGATCCCGTTCGTGGTCATCGCCGGTGGTGACGACGCAGACGCCGGTGCAGTGTCCTTCCGTTACCGCGACGGTTCCCAGTTCAACGCGGTACCCGTGGACGAAGCGGTGGAGATGATCGTGGCTCACGTGCGCGATCGCGTGAACGAGGATCCCTCGGCGCCGTCGGACGGTGACGCCGCGGAATCCGCTACGGAGCAGTCGTGACGGACGAGCCCTCGAAGAACGAGAACCAGCACTGGGTTTCGCAGGACGAGTTCGAGATCCCGGGTGTTCCGGACAGCTTTCAACGGTTGTGGACGCCCCATCGACTCGCTTACGTGCGCGGTGAGGACCCCGCGATCAACGAGAGTCCAGGCTGTCCGTTCTGCACGGGGCCGGACCGGACGGACGAGGAAGCCCTGATCGTGCATCGCGGTGAGCACTGCTTCGTGGTGCTCAACCTGTTCCCGTACAACCCCGGACATTTGCTCGTGTGCCCGTACCGCCACGTTGCGGACATCACCGAGCTCACGGACGAGGAACTGTGGGAGCTCAACGTGCTCACCCGCACGGCGGTGGCCACCATTCGTGAGGTCGCCCAGCCGGCGGCGTTCAACGTGGGGCTGAACCTCGGTTCGGCCGCGGGCGGCTCGCTGTCCGCGCACCTGCACCAGCACGTAGTGCCGCGGTGGGGTGGCGACGCCAACTTCATGCCGGTGATCGCCAACACCAAGCCGCTCATCCAGACCCTGGGCGCCAATCGCGACGACATCGCCGCGGCCTGGCCCCGTTCCTGATTCGCACCCCGCGCGGACGCGGGCATTCTTCGCCCGCGCGTGGTGACACCCCTGTCACTAGGATGGAATCCATGTCTCGACCACTCGTACGTCTACTCGGCCAGGGAGTTCGGTGGGCCTCGAGCCTACGCGGCGGCGGATCCGCTTTCCCCGGCCTGGTCATGGAGAAACTGCACCCCGGCTTCGTCGCTGAGGAGCTCGCCAAGCTGCCCCACGGTGTGGTGGTCATCAGCGGCACCAACGGTAAGACCACCACCACCAAGATGGCCGTGCAGTTGCTGCGATCGCAGGGACTGCGCGTGTTCACGAACCGCACCGGTTCGAATTTCGTCCGTGGCGTGGCGGCGTCGTTGCTGGCCGAGATGAATGCTTTCGGTCGACTCGACGCGGACGTCGCGGTGCTCGAACTCGACGAGGCGCACGCCGTGCACTTCGTCAGGCAGGTCAAACCGCGCTACGCACTCCTGCTCAACGTGATGCGCGATCAGTTGGACCGCTTCGGTGAGATCGACACCACCCGCCGCATGCTCAGCCAGGTCGCCAAGGCGACCACCGGCACCGTGGTGCTCAATCGTGAGGACCCGCGCATTGCGAGTCTCGCTGACGACGTCGCCGCTGACGCCACCGTTGAATGGTTCGGCCTCTCTGATGCCCTGCGCCCCATGTTCCCCTCCGACGACGACATGCGCGATGTGCTCCGGCAGACCGAGGACGTCGCCTTGGATTCGGAGCGTCCCTCCGTGGCTCGTCCTGCAGCTGACGTGGTACTCAACGCCGTTAAGGCCAACAGCGTGGAACTGGACGTGCACGGCGAACAGCACACGGCCACGATCGACCTGTACGGCGTTTACAACCAGTACAACGCTGCGGCTGCCCTGGCCCTGAGCCTGCAAGTGCTGGGGGATTCGGCGAACGTCGCCTCGCTGGTCGACGAACTCTCACGCGTGACACCTGCTTTCGGGCGCGGTGAGACCGTGACCGTGGACGGCAAACCCCTGCAGCTGCTGCTCGTGAAGAACCCTGCCGGTTTCCGGTTGTCGCTGGCTTCGGCCTCCGCCGAGGACTACGCGACCATGGTCGCGATCAACGATGCGTACGCGGACGGTCGGGACGTCTCCTGGCTGTGGGACGTCGATTTCGACAGCTTGCGTTCCGGCGGTGTGGACATCGTGTCCGGTGTGCGGGCGTGGGACATGGCACTGCGCTTGGACTACGACCTGGTGGAGGTCCGTTCGGTCGCAACCGACCTGGAAACTGCGCTCAAGCAGTTCATCGCGGGATCCGGGGACCGGCCCATGCGGATCTTCTGCACCTACACCGCCATGTTGTCCCTGCGTAAGATCCTGGGCGGCATGACCCACGTGGACGCGATCTAAGGAGCCGATCATGAATCAGGAAGAACGGGGTTCCCTGGACATCGTCCAGCTGTATCCGCGGGACATGAACATCTACGGGGACTGGGGCAATACCCTGACCCTCAAACGTCGGGCCGAACGCTATGGCTACGAGGTACGGGTGCACGACTACAACCCTGGTGACCCATGGCCGGACTACGCGGACCTCTTCGTGGGTGGCGGAGGTCAGGATTCGGGCCAGTTCCGGGTGGCCGAGGATCTCGCCCGCGTGGCACCCAAACTGCACGAGGCCGCCGAGGCCGGTATACCCATGCTCGTCATCTGTGGGCTGTACCAGTTGTTCGGTCGAGAATTTCGCACCGGTGGGGGAGAGACCCTCCGCGGGATCGAGATGTTCGATCTGAAAACGGTCGGTGGGCCGGAACGGTTGATCGGCAACATCGTGACCGAGTCCCCGGATTTCGGCACGATCATCGGTTACGAGAACCACTCGGGCCTGACCACACTGGGCCCGGACCAGGCTCCTCTGGCCACAGTGGTCAACGGCGCCGGTAACAACGGTGAGGATCGGACCGAGGGAGCTCGCACCCACAATGTGCTGGGGAGTTACCTGCATGGATCCCTGTTGCCCAAGAACCCGGTGCTGGCCGATTTCTTGTTGCGCACTGCGGTGGAGACGCGCGGTGACCAGTTCGCGGTCACGCCGCTGGACGACACGTACGCGGAGCAAGCGCGCGCCGTCGCCCAGACCAGACCCCGCTAGCGAACCGGGGGCCTTGTTCGAAGGCTCCTGATGAATCGCTAAAATAATTGACAAATCGTTGACCCGGCACGGTAGTCCCGGGCTCACACAACTTCTAGGAGGAACTCGATGTCAGGTCACTCCAAATGGGCCACCACCAAACACAAGAAGGCTGCGATCGACGCCAAGCGCGCCAAGGCCTTCGCCAAGTACATCAAGGGCATTGAAGTGGCCGCTCGTATGGGTGGCGCAGACACCGCGGGTAACCCGGCTCTGGACCTGGCCGTGTCCAAGGCCAAGAAGAACTCGGTTCCCAACGACAACATCGACCGCGCGATCAAGCGCGGCGCCGGTCTGACCGGTGAGACCATCGACTACTCGGAAATCCTGTACGAAGCCCGCGGCCCCCAGGGCACCGCGCTGTACATCGAGTGCTTGACCGACAACAAGAACCGCGCGGCCTCCGAGGTCCGCGTGGCCGTGACCCGTCACGGCGGCACCATGGCGGATTCCGGGTCCGTGGCCTACCTCTTCGAACGCAAGGGTGTGGCCGAGGTGACCAAGACCGACGGGCTCACCGAGGACGACGTCCTGATGGCCGTGCTCGACGCCGGTGCTGATGAGGTCATCGAAGAATCCGAGGTCTTCGAAGTGGTCAGCGAGGCCACCGACCTGCCCGAGATCCGTAAGGCTCTCGAGGAAGCGGGTTTGGACTACAACAACGACGACCCCCAGTTCCGTCCCACCATGAAGGTGGACCTGGATGCCGAGGGCGCCAAGAAGTTCCTCAAGCTCGCAGACGCGATCGAGGAACTCGACGACGTCCAGAACGTCTACTCGAACGCGAACATCCCGGAGTCCGTGATGGCGGAGCTCGAAGACGAGGACTGAGCACTCCGTGTCGCACAGTTCGACCACCGGATCGGCCCCGGGACAGCGCATTTTGGCGGTGGACCCGGGGCTGACCCGTTGTGGCTTCGCCGTGGTGGACATGGCTGCCGATCGCACGGGAACCTTCGTGCATGTACAGGTCAGCGGAACCAAGGCCCACGAGGCCTTGGAGAACCGAGTGCTGGCGATTATGGAAGCCGCCGAGGCACTCATGGACAGGTTTTCTCCGGATGTCGTGGCGGTGGAACGAGTGTTCGCCCAGAACAACGCCCCGACCGTGGTGGGTACCGCCCAAGCGACGGGTGTGGTGATCGCCGCGGCGGCGCGACGCAAGATTCCGGTCGCGTGGCACACCCCGTCTGAGGTTAAGGCGGCGGTGACCGGCGACGGCGCCGCGGACAAGGAATCGGTCAATCGCATGGTGGTTCGCATCTTGCGGTTGGACGCACCCCCGCGTCCGGCCGACGCCGCCGACGCCCTCGCGTTGGCCGTGTGCCACGGGTGGCGGGGCGGCATGGCCGGAATGAACGCGGTCGCGAAAACCTCCACCCACTCGGGTTCCCAACCCTCATCGGTGCGAGCATCCGGGCTCACCCCGGCCCAGCAGGCATGGAAACAGGCGGAAGCCGCATCGCGGCAGTCCAAGGCTCCCAGGGTGGGACGCTCACCTCGCCGCTGATGGCACGGTGAGTTCACTGTGCGTGTCCGCGGGAGTTGTTAGAGTGATGCCGTGCTGCAGTTCGTATACATGTTCGAATCAACGGCGGGGACAACCCGCATGACGGGAGCCGCCCAGTGATTGCTTCGGTAACCGGTGAGGTGCGCTTCGTGGGCGCCACGCAGGCGGTAGTCGAGGTCTCGGGCTTCGGCATCGAAGTTCAGGCCAGCCCCCACACCCTGGCGGGGCTGCGCACGGGTGCCACGGTGCACCTGCACACCGCCTACATCGCCCGCAAGGACGAAGCGCCGTTGCTGTTCGGGTTCGCCGGGGCGGACGAGAAAGAAGTCTTCACGGTCATGCTGGGCGTCTCCGGGGTGGGACCGCGCACCGCACTGGCCGCGGTCTCCGTGCTTGGTCCGGATGAGACCCGCCGTGCCATTGCGACCGGTGACGACAAGGCCTTCACCGCGGTCCCGGGGATCGGACCCAAGTCCGCCCGTCGGATCGTGTTGGAGCTGGCCGACAAGCTCGTGCTCCCGGAGCTCAAGGAGAGCCCGGCCGCTCAGCCGCAGATGCAGGTATGGCGCGAACAGGTCATGGACGCTCTGGTGGGATTGGGGTGGAGTGAAAAGGACGCTACCCGGGGTATCGATGACGCACTGGAGACCCAGCCCGAGCTCGCGGACTCCGGCAACGTGGCAGAGATTTTGCGTGCCGTGCTGTCCTGGTTGGGCACGGCCAAGGGCACCAGTCATGCACGTAGCCGAGGACGGTCCTGATGGCCTACGAAGAACGCGGTTCCGTGCAGGGAGAGCAGCGACTGGTCGGTGCCGAAGGGGACCTGGACGATCAGCAGCTCGAAGCCAGCTTGCGACCGGGGACCCTCGACGATTTCGTGGGGCAGAAACGCGTACGCGCGCAGCTCTCCCTCGTGCTGGAAGCCTCCAAACTCCGCGGTCGCACCGCTGACCATGTGCTGCTGTCCGGCCCTCCAGGTCTGGGCAAGACCACATTGGCCATGATCATTGCCCAAGAACTGGACGTTCCCCTGCGGATTTCATCCGGTCCCGCCATCCAACACGCCGGCGACCTCGCGGCCATCCTGTCCTCACTGACCCACGGTGAGGTGCTGTTCCTGGACGAAATCCACCGGATGTCCCGGCCGGCCGAAGAAATGCTCTACATGGCCATGGAGGACTTCCGCGTGGACATCGTGGTCGGCAAGGGCGCGGGTGCCACATCGATCCCGCTGGACCTGCCTCCCTTCACCCTGGTGGGCGCCACCACTCGCGCGGGCCTGTTGCCCGGACCGCTGCGTGACCGTTTCGGTTTCACCGGTCACCTGGAGTTCTATTCGGTTCCCGAACTCGAACTCGTCCTGCGCAGATCTGCGGGTTTGCTGGACCTGAACATGACCTCGGAGGGCTTCTACGAGGTGGCCTCTCGTTCCCGGGGAACTCCCCGTATCGCCAATCGGCTGCTGCGTCGCGTGCGCGACTGGGCCCTGGTGCACGGTGTGGATCGCATCGATGCCCGCACCGCCGGCGCCGCGCTGGACATGTACGAAGTGGACGCCAGGGGACTGGACCGCCTGGACCGCAACGTTCTGTCCGCCTTGGTCACCAAGTTCAACGGGGGACCGGTGGGGCTGTCCACGCTGGCCATCGCCGTGGGTGAGGAAACGGAGACGGTCGAGACCGTGGCAGAACCGTTCCTCGTGCGCGAAGGTCTCCTGGGACGCACACCGCGGGGGCGCATTGCCATGGCCGCAGCATGGGACCACCTGGGGCTCAATGTGCCCGATCATGCAGCCTTCAAGGACCCTGCCCTGCGGACCGCATTGGCCACGGAACCTCCGGAAGACGAGCAGCCCACGGCTTTCTGACCCGGTTCGCTGTGGACCTCCGTCATGGTTCAGCGGGCAACCAGCTGAATCCCCTAGACTTGACCGGATCCCTGTGGTGACTGTCGCGGCCTCACGCGGTAGCTTCGGTCACGCAGACGCGAACATCGTCTACAGAACGGAACTCCGTGATTCTCTCCGCGCAACTTCTTGCCCAGGCCCAGCAGTCAGGAGGCGGCGGAACCGCATGGTTCCTGCCCGTCATGCTCGTGGTGATGGTGTTGCTGCTGTGGCTGCCCATGCGTCGCCAGAAGAAGGCCCAGGCCCAGATCAAGGCCAAGCAGGCGACCATGGAACCCGGTACCCGCGTGATGACCAGTTTCGGTCTGTACGGAACGGTTCTTTCCCTGGACCGCGACGAGAACAAGGCTGTTCTGGAGGTCTCCCCGGGTACGTCCGTGACCGTGCACACGCAGACCGTGACCACGATCCTCGATGATCCCGCGACCGAGAACGCCGCCGTTGCTCAGGACAGCATCGTTGATGGCGAGGGTTCCACCGCAGCCGGTGGTACCCGCGAAACCTTGGGTGACCGCGAGCACGATCTGCCCGGTGACAACGTCCCCGGAGATACCGCAGCGGGAAACCCCACCCCGGGTCAGGACGTCCCGGGTGATGACGCACCGCGTGGCACCTGGCGCGACAACCGCCGCGATAACGACACCAACTGAAGAAGTACGTGAGATACGGGCCGAGAGCATCGGCCCGTTTCTCATGACCGGATCCCGGTGCGGCGTGCTTTACAGCCGTGCCGGCCGTGCGTTGTTGAAGGACAGACATGGCATCAGATAAAGACACCTCGGGCCGTTCGGGCGCCGACGAGTCGAAGAAATCCAGCTCGAAGGCAGCCTCCCGCGTGCCTCGCTCGGTGCGTTCGGGATCCCAGGCGGCCGTGAGCACGGCCAAACGTGGTCTGGCGGCCCTTGCGGTGGTGACCATCGCACTGGCGGGCATCTTGATCTACGGTGTCACCACCGACCGCACCGGCTGGGCTCCCAAACTGGCGCTGGACCTCGAGGGAGGGACTCAAATGGTGCTGTCCCCGGAGCTGCAGGAAGCTCAGGACGGTCAGGAGATCACCCAGGAGCAACTCGATCAGGCCGTGGAGATCATTCGCCAGCGCGTTGACGGCTCTGGCGTCTCCGAGGCTGAGATCAGCACCCAGTCCGGTTCCAATATCGTGGTGTCCATGCCGGGCGTACCGTCCGCCGAGACCCGCGATCTGATTCAGACCTCCGCTCAAATGGCGTTCCGGCCCGTGATCACCACCGCGGAAGGTACCCCCACTCCCGAGGATCAACGCACCCCCGTGGAGGACATTCCGGAACCGGATGCCGAACCGACGGATTCCTCGGACCCCAACTGGGTCACTCCGGAACTGGTCAAGGAGTTCGAAGCCCTTGACTGCTCGGCACAGCGGCCCCAGGAGGAGCGCAAGGCACAGGACCCTGAGAAGGCGATCGTTGCGTGTGATCCGGCGAATAACGCCAAGTACATCCTGGGCCCTCTAGAGATCCCGGGTACGGACATCGACGATGCTTCCTACGGCACTGCCACCAACCAGCAGGGCATGTCCACGGGCCAGTACGCCGTGAACCTGCAGTTCAACGCCGAGGGCACCCAGACCTTCAAGGAGCTGTCGGAACGGCTGTACCAGATCGGACAGTCCCAGCAGGGTGATCCCCGTTCCCAGTTCGCCATCCTCCTGGACGGCTCCGTGATCTCCGCACCCTCCATGAACGCGGTCATCAACGACGGCAGCGCCCAGATCACCGGTTCCTTCACGGAAGAGGACGCAGAATTCCTGTCCGAACAGCTCAAGTACGGTGCGCTCCCGGTGAGCTTCAGCATCGAATCGGAACAGCAAATCTCCGCAACGCTTGGTAGTAACCAGCTGCGCATGGGCATCATCGCGGGCCTGGTCGGTCTGGCGTTGGTCTGCGTGTACTCGATGTTCCAGTACCGCTGGCTCGGTTTGGTGACCATCTCGTCGCTGTTGGTGGCGGGTCTGATCACCTACTTCGCGATCACTTTGCTGGGATGGAGCGCCAACTACCGCCTGTCACTGGCCGGCGTGGCCGGTCTGATCGTGGCCATCGGACAGACCGCTGACTCGTTCATCGTGTATTTCGAACGCATCAGGGACGAGATCCGTGCGGGCAGAAGCATCCCGGCCGCGGTGGATCACGGCTGGAAACGAGCGCGGCAGACCGTGCTCGCGGCCAAGGCCGTGAACTTGCTGGCCGCAGTCGTGCTGTACTTCGTGGCCGTGGGGAACGTGCGAGGGTTCGCGTTCACCCTGGGCCTCACCGCGATTGCCGACTTGCTCGTCGTATTCCTGTTCACCCACCCGATCATGGTGCTGCTTGCCCGTACCAAGTACTTCGGCGGTGGCGCCAAGAACTCCGGCTTGGATCCCGAAGCCCTCGACGCGGTGCCGTTCTACCGAGGCGCGGGACGCGTTCGCAGCCCCGAGGACAGCGACGGGCTGACGATCGCCGAGCGGCGTCGACGTCAGAAGGCCGCCGAAACCCAGGGCGACGGCGCTGCGGACGGGCCCGCCGAATCCGGCGGTTCCAGCGCGGTGGACCAGACCGAACAGACGGAGGGGAGCACCCGATGAGCAACCGACTCGCACGCTTCGGTAACGACCTGCACAGTGGTCGTAAGTCCTATCCGTTCGTGGAGAAGCGCCGACTGTGGCTCTCCCTGACGCTGGCCCTCGTGGTGCTGTCCATGTTGATACCGGTGGTCAAGGGCGGGTTCAACCTGGGCATCGATTTCACCGGTGGATCCGAGTTCACGGTTTCCGGAATCGAGAACACGGACGTCCAGACCGGTGAGCAGGCCGTGGCGGAATCCTCTGACGCCAGCGGCGTGACCGTGACCAACATTGCGCCCGGCACCGTGCGGGTGCAGACCGAGCAGCTCAACGACGATCAGACCTTGGCCGTCAAGGGAGCTCTCGAGGACGCGTACGGCGCCTCCGAGGATCAGGTGACGTCGAACTTCGTGGGTCCCACGTGGGGTCAGGGCGTGACCCAGCAGGCCCTGTGGGGATTGCTGATCTTCGTGCTGCTGGCCACGGTGCTCATGGCCCTGTACTTCCGGACGTGGAAGATGTCGGTGTCCGCCGTGGCGGCGATGATGGCGACCATCGTGATCACCGCCGGTGTGTACTCGCTGGTCGATTTCGAGGTCACCCCGTCCGCGGTGATCGGATTCCTCACCGTGCTGTCCTATTCGCTGTACGACTCCGTGGTGGTTTTCGACAAGGTGCGTGAGAACACCAAGGGGTTGTTGAGCGGAACTGCATCGGAGGAGAGAGCCAAGCGGACGTTCTCGGAGCAGATCAACCTGGCCGTCAACCAGACCCTGGTTCGTTCGATCAACACGTCCGTGGTCGGTATTTTGCCCGTGGGCGCCATCCTGTTCATCGGTGCCTACCTACTGGGTGCGGGCACCTTGAAGGATCTGTCCCTGTCGTTGTTCGTGGGCATCATCGTGGGCACGGTGGCGACCATGTTCGTGGCCGCCCCGATGTACTCGTGGTTGCGCGGGCTCGAACCTGCCGTGCGCGATCAGGAGCGCAAGGTCTTGGACGCCCGCCAGACGGACGGCGCGCCCGTGACCTCCGATCCGGTTCAAGCCGGTCCGCGCGAATAAACGCCATACCTCCGTTACACTCGCCCCCGTACCGTAAGGTGCGGGGGCGTGCTATTAGACTTGGTGACTTAGCGCACCGGGCGCCACGATCCCGTCCCGGCCAGCGGTAATCCGTGAGGAGGCTGTGGAACCATGACGACAGAGTCGGATGCTCAGAGCGCAAAGAATTCCGTGCCTCAGAACCCGAAGGACACTCCGGCTGTTGCCGCCAAATCCAGGATCGAGACGGCGGGAACGCACTTCGTGTTGCCCGCCTCCCGTCCGGTCTTCGGACGTGCTGTTTTTCCGGGACGCAGCGAGCGCACACGCTCCACCCTCTCCGTCTTGTCGGGTGAATCTGTCCCCGGTTCACCCATTCTGGTGCCGCTACTGCGGACCGTGAGTGCCACGCACCCGGACGAGGACCTTTCCGTTCTGGAACGCGCCTTTGCCGTGGCCGATTCGTATCACGAAGGACAGAAACGCAAGTCGGGGGACCCCTACATCACCCACCCGGTCGCGGTGACCACGATTCTCGCGGAGCTCGGAATGACCGGCGCAACGCTGGTGGCCGGTCTATTGCATGACACGGTGGAGGACACCGACTACTCCCTCGAGCAACTCACCGAGGACTTCGGTGAAGAAGTCGCCCTCCTGGTGGACGGTGTGACCAAGCTGGACAAGATCCAGTACGGTGAGAACGCCCAAGCGGAGACCGTGCGCAAGATGATCGTGGCCATGGCCAAGGACATCCGTGTCCTGGTCATTAAACTGGCCGACCGGTTGCACAACGCGCGCACGTGGCGGTTCGTCTCGTCGTCGTCATCGTCCAAGAAGGCCCGCGAAACCCTCGAAATCTTCGCCCCGCTCGCGCACCGACTGGGCATGAACACCATCAAGTGGGAACTGGAGGATCTCTCGTTCTCCGCTCTGTATCCCAAGGTCTATGACGAGATCGTGCGCATGGTGGGGGAGCGTACCCCCGAGCGTGAGCGGAATCTGTCCACGATTCGCGGGTTGATCGCCGAGGAATTGGACAAGTCCGGCATTGACGCCACGATCACCGGCCGACCCAAGCACTATTACTCGATCTATCAGAAAATGATCGTGCGTGGTAAGGATTTCGACGAGATCCACGACCTGCAGGCCGCGCGTGTGCTGGTGAACTCAGTGCGTGAATGTTATGCCGCCCTCGGGGTGTTGCACGCGAAGTGGAGCCCGTTGCCGGGCCGCTTCAAGGATTACATCGCCATGCCCAAGTTCAACATGTACCAGTCGCTGCACACCACGGTGATCGGCCCCAATGGGCGCCCGGTGGAGATCCAGATCCGCACGCACGAAATGCACCACCGCGCTGAATACGGTGTGGCCGCCCACTGGAAGTACAAGAACCAGGTCAATCAGGCTAATTCGGCCACGCCCAAGGCCAAGGAAGGTGAGCTCAACTGGCTCAGCTCGTTGGTCTCGTGGCAGGAGGAGGCCAAGGACTCCTCCGACTTCTTGGACTCGCTGCGGTACCAGATCAACACCGCCGAGGTGTACGTGTTTACACCCAAGGGCGAGGTCATGGCCCTACCGACCGGGTCCACTCCGGTGGATTTCGCGTACGCCGTGCACACCGAGGTGGGGAATCACACAATCGGTGCGAGGGTCAACGGCAAATTGGTGCCGCTGTCCTCCAAACTCCAGCACGGCGACCGTGTGGAGATTCTGACCTCCAAGTCCGAATCCGCCGCACCCTCCCAGGACTGGCTCAAGTTCGTGGGGTCTCCGCGCGCGCGGACCAAGATCCGTCAGTGGTATTCCAAGGAACGCCGCGAAGAGGCCATCGAGCGCGGTAAGGAACTGCTCACCAAGGCGCTGCGTAAGCATCACCTACCGCTGCAACGCACGGTGACCCACGAATCGCTCGTGTCGGTTGCTCAGGACTTCAACCGCTCTGACGTCGCCGCGTTGTACGAGGCGCTCGGAAACGACGCGGTCAACGCCCAGCAGGTGGTGGAAAAGCTCATCGAGCACCACGGCGGTGCCGAGGGGACCGAAGAGGACTTCGCCGAGACCACCAAGGTCACCGCCCCGGCAAAGGCTACGGTGTCCGATTCCGGCGTGGTGGTCCAGGGCATGTCCGACGTGTACGTGAAACTGGCACGCTGCTGCACGCCGGTTCCTCCGGACGAGATCGTGGGCTTCGTGACGCGTGGCGCGGGTATCTCTGTGCACCGCAAGGACTGCAACAACATGAAGCCGCTGCTGAACTCCGAGGACCCGCGGGTCAAGGAAGTCAGCTGGGCTCCCACGCAGTCCTCGCTGTTCCTGGTGGAGATCCAGGTGGAAGCACTGGACCGGCATTCGCTGTTGCTGGACGTGACCCGTGTGCTGTCGGAGAATCACGTGAACATCCTGTCCGCGCAGGTCCACACGTCACGGTCCCGACTGGCCATTTCCCGGTTCGCGTTCGAGATGGGCGACACTCGCTACCTGGATCACGTGCTCAATCAAGTGCGCAGGATCGACGGCGTGTACGACGTCTACCGCACCTCCGGTCACCGACCGGTGGCTTCGTAGCCGCGTTCCACCGCCCGCCCTACCTTGCGAACCCTGGCCACGGCTTGTCGGCGCCCGGGTTTCTTACCCACGGCGTCCAGGGCCGCCAGGACGAGTTCCGGTGGACAGTGCAAGTGGGGTGAGGCCATGAGCCAGTGGAGGGCCCTGGTGCCCTGAGCTCCCGGCACGTGCAGAGCGACATCGACCGAGGTGCGCAGGGGACTGGTCACCGCAAGGTCTTCGTGGATCACCCGATCGAAAGCGTTGAACGCGGTCTGGTGCAGACTGAAACCGCTGGGCAGCGTGGTAGTGGTGCGGGCGTCCTTGGCCACGAGAATCGGTAGCGGATCCGGAACATTGGCGCAATCGTAGAACCACGCGGCTCCCAGTCGGCCCAGTACTCCGCGGCGTTGTAGATGCAGCGGAACGACCGCTCGGAGCACGTGCAATTTGGCGGCCCGCGTCATCGCCGTGCCCACGGGTACGTGGGCGTCGAGCAGGATCCGGCTCAGAATCCCGTCCGAGACCATGGCTGCGAGTTCGGAGCTGCTGAACGGATGGCCGGGCCGTAACACCGGAGCGACTCCCACGCTCCTGCGCGAAGTGAGCGGGTCAGATGATTCAGTGGGTTGCGGCTGCGGCGGTGTCATGACCCCATCTGAACCGATCCTGCGGGGTAAAGAAAACGGGGACCGTTCCAGTTGTGGACAACTGGAACGATCCCCGTTCGCTGTGCAGTTCGAAACGGTTCGAATCAGCTCGAACCGCCCCGAATCAGTTCAACTCGGAGGCCGACGCTTGCAAGGTGGCCAGCCACTGCTCACTCGTGGCGAGGTCCTTCTCGAGGTTGGCAGCTTTCTTCTCGTTACCGGAGGCGCGGGCGGCTTCGATCGCGGCCTTCTGATCCTCGATCTTGTTCTCGAGCTGGGTCAGCATCGAGTTGGAACGGGCCTTGGTTTCGGGATCGGTGCGGCGCCACTGGTCGTCCTCGGCCTTCTTGACGGCGTCCTCGACCGCGCGCAGCTCGTTCTCCACGCGTCGCATGTGGGCGCGCGGCACCTTGCCGGCTTCCTCCCAGCGAGCCTGCACTGCAGCGAGGTCCTTCTTCGCCCGGTCGAGGTTCTTGACCGGCAAAATCTTCTTGGCCTCGGTCAGCAGCTGCTCCTTGACCACCAGGTTCGCTTCGAACTCCTGATCGATCTGCTCGTTGGCCGCCTTGCGCGCATTGAAGAACACGTCCTGGGCCGCGCGGAAACGGGACCACAGAGCGTCGTCGTCCTTGCGGGACGCACGCGGCGAGGCCTTCCACCGGTCCATGAGGTCGCGGTACTTGGACGCCGTGGGGCCCCAATCCGTGGAGTTCGACAGTGATTCGGCCTCGGCGATCAGGGCTTCCTTGGCACGCTTGGCCTTGGCGTTGGTCTCGTCCAGCTTGGAGAAGAACGCCTTGCGGTGACGATCAAAGGTGGTGCGAGCCTTACGGAAGCGCTTCCACAGCGACTCCTCATCGGATTTGGACAGACGCACGCCGGAACGTTGGTGGGCCTTCCACTGGTCGAAGAGCTCGGCCATCCGCTCGGACGAGTGCTTCCACTGCGTCTTCTCGGGATCCTGACCCGCGACCTTCTCGGCCGCCTCGACGATCGCGGTGCGCTGCGCCAAGTGCTCGGCCTTGGCTTTCTGCTGTTCTTCCTTCTCACGAGTCTCGGCCTCGCCGATGGCGACATCCAGGGCATCGAGTCGAGCGGACAGGCCGGTCAAATCGCCCACCATGCCACGGGCGGCCACCTGCTCACGCACGTGCTCGACCGTCTTGCGCATGTCCGTGGTGGGAGCCTTGGCGGCGAGACGCTGTTCGAGCAGGTCGACCTGGGCCTCGGCGTCGTCGAACTTACGCGCGAAGTAGGCAATGGCCTCGTCCTGCGTTGCGTTCGGGAACTGGCCGCACTCGTGCTCTTCACCGTCCACGGTCACGTATACGGTGCCGTTCTCATCCGCACGGCCGTGCTTCTTGGCGCGCGCCACGGAGTCCGGTGTCGCCAGAGCGGGCTTGGCGGTCTCTTGTGCCGGTGCGGTCTGGGCCGGTTGAGCGGGGGCCACCACGGGCGCCGACGGCGCTGGTCCGGCCGGTGCGGGAACGGCACCGGCCGAGGCCTGCGGTACCACGTTCGCGGGCGTTGCCGGCTTGGGCGGGGCCGCCGGAGTGACGGGTGCAGCAGGTTTCGCCGGGGGAGTGGGCACGGGGGCCGCCTCGGGGGTCTGGGGCCGTTCGTCGGATTCAGGACGTTCTGTCACCGCTATAACTCTCTCTCCACGTCCACGACCGCGTTGCGAGGCCCCGGAAAGCGGGCGTTCGTCACACGGCGCGTGGAATCGGTCATCGATACGGCCATCCTATCGACCGTGGCGTCTTAGAATGGCACCACACACCACGACGTCGCGCGGGGCCTTTCCATGACCGGGTCCCGGACCGCGCGTCGAGACCCCGCATTCGAACCAAGGAGAACTCACCCATGGCCCGCACCACATCCCTGTCCGGTTTCCCCGAATGGCTTCCGGAAGAGCGGATCGTGGAGCAACACGTCCTGGACGAGCTGCGCCGCACGTTCGAACTGCACGGCTTCTCGTCCATCGAAACCCGGGCCGTGGAAACGGTGGAGCAGCTGCTGCGCAAGGGCGAGATCGACAAAGAGGTCTACGGCGTGTCCCGGTTGCAGCAGGACGAGGACGAGAAGTCTCCCAAGGAGGGCGCGCTCGCGCTGCACTTCGACCTCACGGTCCCGTTCGCCCGTTACGTGGTGGAGAACAACGGCTACCTGACCTTCCCGTTCCGCCGTTATCAGATTCAGAAGGTGTGGCGTGGCGAACGCCCGCAGGAGGGTCGCGCACGCGAGTTCACCCAGGCCGATATCGACGTGGTGGGTGACGGAACCCTGGCCTTCCGCTACGACGTGGAACTGGCCCTGGTCATGATCGAAGCACTGTCACGGCTGCCCATCCCGCCGTTCGTGCTGCGCGTGAACAACCGCAAGCTCGCCGAGGGGTTCTACCGCGGCATCGGCCTGGACGACGCACCCGCCGTACTGCGCGAGATCGACAAGCTCGAGAAGATCGGCCGCGACGCCGTGATCGCCAATCTGCAGGCGAACGTGGGAGCAACTGCCGAGCAAGCGACGTCGGCCCTGGACCTTGCGAGCATCCGCACCGAAGACACTTCATTCGTGGAGCAGGTGCGTGCACTGGGCGTGAGCAACGACCTGCTCGAGGAGGGTCTGAACGAACTGGCCGAAGTTGTGGGGGAGGCCGCTCGCCGTGCCCCGGGCAAGGTCAACGCGGACCTCTCGATTGCCCGCGGCCTCGACTACTACACCGGCACCGTGTACGAAACCGTGCTCGTGGGCCATGAACAACTGGGGTCGGTCTGCTCCGGTGGCCGCTACGAATCGCTCGCGACCACGGGCAAGAAGAACTTCCCGGGCGTGGGCCTCTCCATCGGGGTGACCCGCCTGGTCACCCGCATCCTGTCCCAGAACATGGCCAAGGCCTCGCGCGCCGTGCCCTCCGCCGTGCTCGTGGCCCTCAACGACGAGGAGTCCTGGTCCGCCGCTCAGGACGTGGCCGGGCAACTGCGTGCCCGTGGCATCGCGACCGAAGTGGCGGCGTCGCCCCAGAAATTCGGCAAGCAGATCCGCTACGCCGAGCGACGCGGCATTCCGTTCGTGTGGTTCTCGACCGTTCAGGAGGACGGCTCCGTGACCCACGAGGTCAAAGACATCCGCTCCGGCGAGCAGGTCACCGCCGATCCCACGAGCTGGCAGCCCCCGCAGGAGGACCTGCACCCCACGGTCGAGGCGCCCGAGACCGCCTGAGACTTGTAGACTTTCAACCAGACTGACCCGGCCACCGAGCCGCGCCCGGCCCACTGGCTGGCGAACGCACCGGTCGAGCCAACACCCCAGACACGAAAAGGTGGATATTTCTTGCTGCGAACGCACGAACTCGGATCATTGAGCGCCCAGAACATCGGCGACACCGTCACGCTGGCCGGTTGGGTCGATCGCCGCCGTGACCACGGTGGTGTGGCGTTCGTGGATCTGCGTGACGCCACCGGCGTGGCCCAGATCGTGGTGCGCGACGAAGCCGAATTCCACCAGCTGCGCAACGAATTCGTCCTGCAGGTCACTGGCAAGGTCGAGCGCCGCCCCGAGGGCAACGAGAACCCCAACCTGCCCTCCGGCGAGGTCGAGGTCATGGTCGACGAACTGACCGTGCTCAACACCTCCGCAGCGCTGCCCTTCCAGATCGACGAGCACGTGGAGGTCGGTGAGGAAGCGCGCCTCAAGTACCGCTACCTGGACCTGCGCCGCCCCGAGCCCGCCCGCATCATGCGCTTGCGCTCCGAGGTCAACCGGGTGGCCCGCAACCTGCTCCACGACCAGGGCTTCCTGGAGGTCGAGACCCCCACGCTGACCCGTTCCACCCCCGAGGGTGCCCGTGACTTCGTGGTTCCGGCCCGTCTCGCGCCGGGCTCGTGGTACGCGCTGCCGCAGTCCCCGCAGCTGTTCAAGCAGCTGCTGCAGGTGGGTGGCATCGAGAAGTACTTCCAGATCGCCCGCTGCTACCGCGACGAGGATTTCCGCGCGGACCGCCAGCCGGAGTTCACCCAGCTGGATGTCGAAGCCTCCTTCGTGGAAGAGGACGACATCATCGCCCTGGGCGAGTCGATCGTGAAGTCTCTGTGGTCGCTGATCGACGTGGAGATCCCCACGCCCATTCAGCGCATGACCTACGCCCAGGCCATGGCCGACTACGGCACGGACAAGCCGGACCTGCGCTTCGACCTGAAGCTCACCGACCTCACCGAATACTTCAAGGACACCCCGTTCCGCGTGTTCCAGGCTCCCTACGTGGGTGCCGTGGTCATGCCCGGTGGTGCCTCCCAGCCGCGCCGCCAGCTCGACGCCTGGCAGGAATGGGCCAAGCAGCGCGGCGCACGCGGCCTGGCCTACATGCTGTTCAAGGAAGATGGCGAGATCACCGGTCCCGTGGCCAAGAACATCTCCGACGAGGAGAAGGCCGGACTGGCTGAGGCAGTGGGTGCCAAGGAAGGAGACTGCGTCTTCTTCGCTGCCGGCGAGGCCAAGCCCTCTCGCGCCCTGCTCGGTGCCGCGCGTGTCGAGATCGGTCACCGTACCGGCCTGATCGACGACGACGCCTGGGCCTTCGTCTGGATCGTGGACGCCCCGCTATTCGAGCCCGCCGCGGACGCCGTGGAATCCGGTGACGTGGCCGTGGGATCCGGCGCCTGGACTGCGGTGCACCACGCGTTCACCTCGCCCAAGCCCGAGTTCCTGGACACCTTCGACACCAATCCGGGTGAAGCCCTGGCTTACGCGTACGACATCGTGTGCAACGGCAACGAGATCGGCGGCGGTTCGATCCGTATCCACCGCCGCGACGTGCAGGACCGCGTGTTCCGCGTGATGGGCCTGTCCCAGGAAGAAGCCCAGGAGAAGTTCGGCTTCCTGCTGGACGCCTTCCAGTTCGGTGCACCCCCGCACGGTGGCATCGCCTTCGGCTGGGACCGCGTGGTGGCCCTGCTGGCCGGCACCGATTCCATTCGCGACGTCATCGCGTTCCCCAAGACGGGTAACGGTTACGACCCGCTGACCGCCGCCCCGGCTCCGATCACAGCCCAGCAGCGCAAGGAAGCCGGCGTGGACGCCAAGCCCGAACCCAAGGGCCAGAAGTCCGAAAAGGCTGCCGCAGACAAGGCCGATGCCGACAAGGCTGAGGCCGGCGCGAAGGGCGATTCCAAGTAGCACGCACGCGTCACAGTAGCTTTGCCGGCCGGGGCCTGATTGCCCTGGCCGGCATTGTGCTGTCTGCCTTCTCGCTGCGGCTCGCCGTATCCGGGGTATCACCCGTGCTGGACCGGGTGCGCGAAGACGTGGCGCTGGATGCGGCCTCCACGGGTCTGTTGGCCATGCTGCCCACCCTCGGGTTCGCGCTCACGGGGTTTCTGACCGCCGCGGCAATGCGCCGGGTCAGTCTGGAAGCGCTACTGGCCCTAGCCAGTGCACTGGCGGCTGTCGGACTCATTGCTCGGGCCGCAAGTTCTTCCCCGGCACCGTTCCTGGGGTTCTCGCTGCTCATCATGATCGGTCTGGGCATCGGTAACGTGACCCTGCCGCCCATCATCAAGAAGTACTTCCGCGAGCACATCGCCCCGCTCACCGCGATCTATTCAATGCTCCTGGGCCTGTCCACCGCGGCCGCCCCGTTCTTCGCGGTCCCGCTCGCCGACGCCGCGGGGTGGCGTTTTTCGGTCGGCTCGTGGGCTCTCTTCTCCGTCGCCGCTTTTGTTCCGTGGCTGCTCATGTGGGTGAGCGTGCGCAGGGAAGGCGCGCGAGCGGCGTCGTCGGCCGTGCCCGATCGGGCCCAGGCGGCGGTGAAACCGTGGCGATCGCCGATCGGCTGGGGGCTCGTGCTGCTGTTCGTGGGGACATCGTCCAACACGTTTTCGATGTTCACGTGGCTGCCGCGCGTGATCACGAGTTACGGGTTCAGCGAGCACCAGGCCGGGCTCATGCTCGCCTACTACGCGATCTTGGGGATTCCTGTGAGCCTGGTGGTGCCGCTATTGGTGCGTCGGCTGGCAAGGACCACAGGGCTGGGGCTCACCGCGGTGGCTCTGTACGCGCTGGGATACCTGGGGCTGTTGCTGTGGCCGACCGCGCAGTGGGGGCCGCTGGATGCGGTGTGGGTATGGATCACGATCTTCGGATTGGCGCAGGCCTCATTCCCGTTGGCGCTGACCCTCATCAATGCGCGGACGCGCACCACGGCCGGGGCGGGAGCGCTGTCCGGATTCGGCCAGGGCGTGGGGTATTTGGCCGGGTGCGTGGGGCCGCTGATTTTCGGGCTGCTGTTCACATGGGGTGGCTCATGGTGGACGTCGTTCGGGTACCTGTGGCTCATGCTGATTGCCCTGACGGCGGGGGTGCTGCTCACGGGGCAAAGGCGGTTCCTGGAAGATCGCCGCAACTCCGCTCTTGTGGGGCGGGAGTAGGCTCGAAGATACGCGCATTGCGTGTAACACCTCCCGGGAGGTTGTCGTGTGTCGACTGTTCGGGCTCCATACCGGGGCACAGCCGCAAACCTGTTCGTTCTGGTTGTTGAACGCGCCCGATTCACTGTCCCGCCAGAGCCACCAGCAGCCCGACGGCGCCGGGATCGGGACCTTCGCTCCGAATGGCAAACCGCATCTCGTCAGATCCGCTCTGGCCGCCTATCTGGACCCCGACTTCGCACGTGCAGCACAGGCTTTGACCGGGACAAGTTTCGTGGCCCATGTGCGGTTCGCAACCGAGGGCGAGCTGAGCGTGGCCAACACGCACCCGTTCGAGCAGGAGGGGCGCATGTTCGCCCACAACGGGGTGATTCGCTCTCTGGACGTACTGGACCGAGAACTTGTGCGGCGAGGAGTGGCTGACCTGGTGCTCGGGACCACGGACAGCGAGCGCTACTTCGCGCTGTTGACCTCGTACCTGCGGGAATTCCCCGGTGATGTTGCTCGGGCGTTGCGCTCCTGTTTGACATGGCTGGCCGAGAACGTGTCCCTCTACAGCCTCAACTGTGTCCTGGCCGCGCCGAACGAGGTGTGGGCGGTGCGATATCCGGACAGCAACCCGCTGTGGTACCTCACCGGGCAGAGCGGGACGGG
>JAFAAV010000036.1 GCA_023426375.1 Actinomycetes bacterium
GAGGACAATGCGACCCAAGTCCGCACTCTTGAGCGGGCCAAGCAGCAGGTTCGTGACTACCTAAACACCGCCCATCCGGAGATCGACCATTCTGAGCTCCGCGTTCACCTTGTACCTGAACGCCGGACATCTTCCTGACAGCCAAGACCCGCGAATGTAATCCGCTGCGCACCGTCCGTGGGGAGGACGGTGAAGGTGTCCGGGGTCTGTAGTTCGTGGTCGGCGAAGGTTCTGAGGACGGCCTCTCGGACTTGGTTCAGCTGGGTCTCGTGAACGAGGGCGATCGCGGAGCCGCCAAAACCGCCGCCGGTCATTCGCGCGCCGATGGCCCCGGCGTTCAGGGCTGCGTCGACAGCGAGGTCGAGTTCGGGGCAGGAGACTTCATAATCGTCACGCAGCGAGACATGCGAGGCGATCATCAGTTCGCCGACGCCGCTCAGGTCGCCTTGGCCCAGCCGCTGCACCGTCTCCAGCACTCGGCCGTTTTCGGTCAAAACGTGCCGGACACGGCGGGCGGTTTCATCGTCGAGCACGTCGAGTGCGGACACGTCCGTTCTCGTCGTCCCCGTGATGGGTGGGGCACCCGGAACGGTACCGGTGGCAGGAATGGCATCGGCGGCGGTGTTAGGCGCAGAGCCGGGGACGGTACTGGCGGCTGAGAAGGTGGCGGGAGCGGCGTCGTCGGCGATTCGGATGTCGCGCAGGGAAGTTATGCCCAAGGTGGCCGCGGCACGTTCGCACGAGGCGCGGCGGGCGGCGTATCCGCCGTCGGCGTGGGAGTGGGCGACCTTGGTGTCGATCACGAGCACGCTGAGGCCGTGCTCGGCGAGGGGTAGCGGCACGATCTCGGATTCGAGGGTATGGCAGTCGAGGAACAGCGCGCCGCCGGCCCGGCCCATAAGTGACGCGGACTGGTCCATGATGCCGGTGGGGGCGCCTACGAATTCGTTTTCCGCGCGCTGGGTGAGGCGGGCGAGGTCGGGGTGGTTCAGGCCCAGGCCGAGGAGGTCGTTGAGAGCGACGATCGTGGCGACTTCGACCGCATGGGATGAGGACAGACCCGCGCCAACGGGCACGGTGGAGTCGAGGAGCAGCTCGAACCCGGGGACGTCCGCGCCGTCCAGACCGGCCAGGACGTACACGACGCCGGCAGGGTAGGCGCCGCAGCCGTCGACCGATCCGGGGGTGAGTTCCGAAACGGTAAAGGTGGCTCGGGAGAACTCGCCACCGTCCGGGGAGTAGGTGGAGGCTAAGTCAGCGGTTCCCGCTCTCGGGTCGGACGGCTGTTTCAGCCGCACCGCCACCATGGCCGCACGGTCAATCGCGAAGGGGAGCACGAAGCCGTCGTTGTAATCCGTGTGCTCGCCAATCAGATTCACCCGGCCCGGGGCCCGCCACACGCAGTGCGGGGCGTGACCGAAGAGCTCGGTGAAACGGTGGGTGAGGCGTTCGGCGCGGGCGCGCTCGTCATGCTGGGTGGGCTGGTGGTTCATGACGCGGCCTGCCTCAGACGTTCGGCGGTCTGTTCCGCGGTGATGTCGTTGATGAAGGCGCCCATCGCGGCCTCGGAGCCGGCGAGGAATTTGAGTTTGTCCTCGGCTCGGCGAGGGCTGGTCAATTGCAGGTGGAGCCAGCCGGCTTCGCGATCCGTGGTGGTGATCGGCGTCTGGTGCCACGCGGCGATGTAGGGCGTGGGGGTCGAGTAGAGCCGGTCCACGCGCTGCACGAGATCGCGGTAAAGCACGGCAAGTTCGTCGCGTTCGTCGCCGGTCAGTGCCGCGAGATCGGGGACCTGCCGATGCGGGACCAGGTGCACCTCCAACGGCCACCGCGCGGCGTAGGGGACGTAGGCGGAGAAGTGATCGCCGGTCAGGATCATGCGGTCGCCGGCATCGGTTTCATCGCGCAGCAGTTCGCCCATGAGCGGCCGGCCGGTGGCGTCCAGGTAGGCCCGCGAGCGCTCGGCCAGTCGTGCGGCCGTGGGCGCAGCGTACGGGTAGGCGTAGATCTGCCCGTGGGGATGATGCAGTGTCACGCCGATCTGTTCGCCGCGGTTCTCGAACGGGAACACGTGGCGGATGCCCTTCATGGCGGACAGCGCCTCGGTGCGCTGGGCCCAGGCTTCGACCACCGTGCGCGCTCGTTCGAAGGGCAGTGACGCGAACGAACCCTCGTGCTCGGGTGTGTAAACCACCACTTCACAGCGGCCATACGCGGACGACGGCGCTCCCCACAGTTCTCGTCCCGTCGCACCTTCCGGTGACGGCAGCTCCCCCAGCTCCGGACCGAGCGACGGGAAGCAATTCTCGAACGCGACCACGTGGAAGTCCGCCGCCGGAATCTCCGATGCCCTGCCGCCCACCGACGGACACAGCGGACACTCATCGGCCGGCGGCAGATACGTGCGGCTCTGCCGGTGAGCGGCCACCGCGACCTACTCCCCCGTCAGCCGGTCGAAGCGCACCTGACCGTGGCCGGAACGCTCGCCCAGCGGACGGGTGTCGACCACATGTTCCACGGGCGCCGCGCCGCGGTCGCTGAAGAACACGGCCTCGCGCCCGTCGGCCAAGAGGTGGCTCCGGTGCTCGATGGGAACATCGCTCGAGGAGTCACTCATGGGTTGAGAGGTGGAGTCTGCGACCCTTCCCATTGCACATCCCTGCCTACTTGACGGTGCTAGTCGGGTTCACTGTCTCACACGACGTGCGCCCCGGGTCTGCCCCGGATCACTGATTGTTCTCAGTCATCTGCTCCCACTCAGTCGATCCGGGCAACGGGCCGCGAGGGTCCAGGTTGTCGTGGTCGGGGTTCGAAACGCGAGTGGGCGACGTCGTCGGGCTGGGTGTGCTGGTCGCCAACTCGCTCGATGTCGAGGAGGCGCTCTCGCTGGGACTCGAGTCCTGCTCAGCCGAGGACTCCCCGCAACCCACCAACAGTCCACCCATGATCAACGCCGCAACCCCCGCTGCGGCGGCCCGAGCCCGTCCGGCCGCGCGATTTTTTGCCGAGTTCTCAAGTTCACGATTCACGATTACCCCCATTAGATTCTGTCGGGCGCCCCATGCGCCTGCCTCGATCTAAGCCGCTGAGCGAACGCGAATCATCGGCCTCGGGCAATCTGTGGATAACTCCGGCCCTGAGCCGCACTTCCGCTCTGTTTCCACCCCTGGGTTCTTAAATTCGAACACATCTATCAGTATTCTTAGATAGCCCCCTCACGTGCGACGTCTGTGCCAGAAGCTTGCACCCCCCTCATGAATGAGAAGCCTGCCCCACATGAATAACCCCGAATCGCTTCCTGTAACGCGCCGTCGGACCCTGCTCAAAGCAGCCGCATGGACCACGCCGGTCATCGTCGCTGCTTCCGCGGCCCCTGCGTATGCTGCCTCGCC
>JAFAAV010000080.1 GCA_023426375.1 Actinomycetes bacterium
ACGGACGAGGCGTGTTCTTCGATGCTGCGGCTCATACCCCTACCCTAAGCGGGCTGGACAGACGCCTTAGACTGGCCCCATGTCCGTTTTCCTCGGTATCCCGCAGGCGCTACCGACCAAGGGCGTGCCTGATCAAGGCCCCCTGGTGGATCGCTTTGGGCGCGTTGCCACGGACCTGCGCATCTCCATCACGGACAAATGCAATCTGCGGTGCACGTACTGCATGCCTGCAGAAGGAATGGACTGGCTGTCCAAAACGTCCCTCATGACCACCGACGAAATCGTGCGTCTCACCCGTATTGCCGCGGAAGAATTCGGGGTCAAAGAACTCCGGCTCACCGGTGGTGAGCCTCTGATCCGCCCCGATCTCGAAGAGATCGTGGCGGCGGTGACCAAGGCGCTGCCCGAGTTCCCGGTTTCCATGACGACCAACGGAATCGGCCTGGCCCAACGCGCCGAAGGGCTAGTGGCTGCGGGCATGACCCGCGTGAACGTCTCTCTGGACACCCTGTGCGCCGAGACGTACAAGCAACTCGCACGCCGCAATAAACTCAACGACGCCCTGGAGGGTGTGGCCGCGGCACAGGCCGCCGGGCTGTCCCCGGTGAAGCTCAACGCCGTGCTGATGCGCGGCGTGAACGACCGTGAAGCACCTGAACTGTTGCGCTGGGCGCTCGACCACGATTGTTCACTGCGTTTCATCGAGCAGATGCCGCTCGACGCCGATCACGGCTGGACCCGCACCAACATGGTGACCGCGGCGGAGATCCGCGAACATCTCTCCGAACATTTCGACCTGAGTGCGGATCGGGACCCGCGCAACGGTGCGCCGGCGGAGAAGATGCTCGTGCGCGAGCGCGGTGGCTCGGAGGTGCTCGGCACCGTGGGCATTATTGCCTCCGTGACCGAGCCGTTCTGCGCGGACTGCACGCGCACCCGCATCACCGCGGAGGGCAGAGTGCGCTCGTGCCTGTTCTCCCACCACGAGACGGACCTGATGCAGTTACTGCGCTCGGACGCCACCGACCAGGACATCGCCCAGCGTTGGCGGGCCGCTATGTGGGTCAAGCCCAAGGCCCACGGCATGGACCACGCAGGGCTCGACTCCGAGGATTACGTGCAACCAGACCGCAGCATGAGCGCCATTGGAGGCTGATAGAGCAGTGCTCGTTCGTTATTTCGCGGCCGCCGCCGCATCCGCAGGCACCGAACAGGAAGACGTGGCCGCCGACACGACCATGACCCGCTCGGAGCTCCAACAGGTACTGACCAACCTGCACCCCGTGGCTCCCGAGGGCGAGAAAACTCTGGCACAAGTGCTGCCGCAGTGCTCATGGCTGGTCAACGGGGTGGCGCACAAGGATCCGGAATCCGCCATCGCTCCCGCCGCAACGGTGGACGTGCTGCCGCCCTTTGCCGGTGGCTGAGTCCACAGCGGCCCACCCACCGTGGTGGCATGGCGTGACACCTGTCCGTCACGCCCGCCGTGTTCAGGCGCAGCGACTTGCCCACGATCTGGGCTCGGCACTGGCGGCCACGCGACCCTCCGAGGTCCCCGCGTCACTCCCCGCGGCCGTGGGTGCCACCTTGGCCCGCGATGTCGACGCGCTGTGCCCCGTGCCCCACTACGCCTCCAGCGCCATGGACGGATACGCCGTACGTGGGCGCGGCCCATGGCGGCTGGTCGCCGTGGACACCTCCGTGCACGACGCCGCGTCGACCGCAGGCGTCGAGCTGGCCCCAGGCCAGGCAGTGCCGGTGGTGACCGGCGGTGTCATCCCTGCGGGAACCGAGACGATCATCCGGGACGAGTACGCATTGCGTTCCGGCGCGGAGGTGCGGTTCAACGCATCCTGCCCGCGCTCCGAGCTCGACAACAGACATGTCCGCCCTTCGGGCACCGAATGCGCCTCCGGTGAGTCGATTCTTGTCGCCGGAACCGTGCTGAGCCCGGCGGACGTGGCGTTCGCCGCAGTAGCCGGGGTGGATCAAGTACCGGTCGTTCCGGCCCCCGCCGTCCGTTTCCTGCTCACGGGGTCCGAGGTGCAAGGTTCGGGCATTCCGGCACCGGGATTCGTGCGGGATGCGTTTTCGCCCTCTCTACCGCCGATCCTGGCCGGTTTGGGCGCACGGGAGGATGCGGATTCCGTGCACCGGCTGCCCGACGAACCAGGAGCCTTCGCGACCGCCGTCGATCATGCGGTGGCAGACCGGGTGCCGCTCGTCATCACCACCGGCGGCACGGCTCGCTCCCGCGCCGATCACGTGCGGGCGCATCTGGAACATCACGCAACACCCATCATCGACGAGTTGGACCTGCAGCCCGGCCACCCTGCGCTGTTCGCCGCCTGCTCTCCGGGCACCGCGGTCCTCGCCCTCCCCGGCAATCCTCTCGCCGCCATGACGGCGCTGACGGTACTGGCGGTCCCGTTCGTGCACGCCATGCTCGGGCGACCGGCACCTGCGCCGCTCAGTGTGCGGGTCACCCACGAAATTCAGGGAGCGCGCCGCGAACGGTTACTGCCGGCATTCCGGCACGCCGACGGCGCGTGGGCACCGTGCCGGGACATCGGTGCCAACATGCTGCGCGGCTTGTCCCGCGCGCAGGGTCTGCTGTGCGTGCCGGTCGAAGGCTTGTCCGCGGGGGCGCGAGCCGAAGCCCTGCGCCTGCCCTGGTAGGACGACCCGTTCAGTTCGCCCTGAAGTCCCGCATCCACACAGCGGACTGGCCCGCATCCTGGAAACCCAGCTGCGCATTGACCCAGTTCATGCGGTCGTTACCGGTGTGCGTCCATGAGTAGACGGTGTCCACTTCCGGCTGCACCTCGGAGAGCTGCTTCAGATTGGCCATCTTCAAACGCATGCCCAGCCGACGTCCGCGATGCTCACGAATCACCAGAGTCTCGTCCTGGAGCGCCAAGGTGGGTCGGTGCTGGGCCAGAATCAGCTCCGTCATGCCCACGAGTTCACCGTTGTCCCGATCCTCGGCCACGGCCATGAGTGACCGGTCACCGTCCTCCTCGCGGAGCCGCTCCGTGCGGCGTACGCGCTCCGCATCCCAGGGATCGGGATCGTTCGCGATGGGTTTGACGAAAGAATCACTGGGCAGCCTGGCGTGCAACCGCGCGAGCGGATCCAACAGTTCTTCCGGCGCAGAGCCCACCCACGTGTGCAGCGCGTAGCGCTCTGTGAAAGGAACCTCTTCCAATGAGCGCTCGATCGACTCGACACGGTCCTGCGGAAGGGGCACGTCCAGGAGCGCAAAGCTGCTCACGGTCTGGAGTTCATAACCGGCGTGTTCCGCAAAACGCGTCTGTCGGTGGCTCGCGGGAAGTTTGCCGGAACCGTCCGCGGCGTCGATCCATTGGACGCCCACGCGGCTCGTCTCGCCGCCCATCACGCTACCGTCGCCCGGTCCCGCCGGGGCCCGCAGCTCGGACGCCGGGTGTTCGGTGACCAGGCGGATCACACGCCGCGATTCGCCGTACGCGAGCTGTTCCGCGGCGGACAGCAGGGAGCGCCCAATACCCTCGGACAGCTCGTCCGGGTCCACGTCCACCACGATCTGCGCGACATCGGTGTCGGCAATGAGTGGCATACGAACTTCCGCGCGGCCCACCAATCGACCGTCCATGTAGGCGCAGAGGATGTTGACACGCTCATAGGGATCCTTGAGATCCCGGAAGATATCGTGCGCGTCATTGCTGAGCTCCGAGGTACCCCACACGTACTGCCTGGAGGACTGCACCAGGGCCGCCACCTGCCCCAATTGCTCCTGCGCAGCCTGATCAAAACCCTCAGGAATACGCATCAGCTCGATGGCAAGCGCTGATGTCTGACTCACGGGGAACTCCTTCCGCGTTCCGAGCTGTTCGGAACGGACCTGCCCACTAACGATCATGCACCGTTGCAGCCGATAGCAATAGCAAGCTTACTGTTTAGTTTACCGTTGCCGCTTCGGGCAAGACAGAAGGGCCCGGCCATTCATGGTCCGAGCCCTTCTGTCTCATAGCGTCAACCGCGCCTCATCGGGCACGAACGAGGATCACGCCTCGCTGGTCACCTCGGTGGCGTTCGGGTCCACGGGAACACCCGGGCCGAACGTGGTGGCCACGGTGGCCTTGGTGATGTAACGGCCCTTGGAAGCGGACGGCTTCAAACGAAGCACCTCTTCCAGAGCGGCGCCGTAGTTCTCGGCCAGCTTCTGGGTGTCGAAGGACGCCTTGCCGATGATGAAGTGCAAGTTGGAGTGCTTGTCGACGCGGAAGTCGATCTTGCCGCCTTTGATGTCGCCAACAGCCTTGGCAACGTCCATGGTCACGGTGCCGGTCTTGGGGTTCGGCATCAGGTTGCGGGGACCCAGAACCTTACCCAGACGACCGACCTTGCCCATCATGTCCGGGGTGGCTACGGCGGCGTCGAAGTCCACCCAGCCTTCCTGGACCTTGGCGATGAGGTCGTCGGAACCCACGTAATCGGCGCCGGCTGCTTCAGCAGCTGCTGCCTTGTCACCGGTGGCGAAGACGACCACGCGGGCGGTCTTACCGGTGCCGTGCGGCAGGTTCACGGTGCCGCGGACCATCTGGTCAGCCTTACGGGGGTCAACGCCCAAACGCATGGCCACCTCGACGGTGGGGTCGGACTTGCTGCCTTCGGCCAATTCCTTGGCCAGGGTGACTGCCTCGGCGGGGGCGTAGAACTTGCCCTCTTCGATCTTGGCGGCAGCCGCCTGGTATGCCTTGCTGCGCTTTGCCATCTGCTTGTTCTCCTTGTGCAGTTGTGGTCTGCGGACCGCGCTCGGCCCTGCCACGGGAAAATGTCTGGTACTGAGAGCTAGCTAGAGCGCTCAGGCAACCTCGATGCCCATGGAACGGGCGGTGCCGGCGATGATCTTGGCAGCAGCCTCGACATCGTTGGCGTTGAGGTCTTCCTTCTTGGTCTCGGCGATCTCACGGACCTGGTCCATGGTGATCTTGCCGACCTTGTTGGTGTGGGGCACACCGGAACCCTTGGCGACGCCTGCAGCCTTCTTGATCAGCTGAGCAGCCGGCGGGGTCTTGGTGATGAAAGTGAACGAACGATCCTCGTACACGGTGATTTCCACCGGCACGATGTTGCCGCGCTGGGATTCCGTGGCCGCGTTGTAGGCCTTGCAGAATTCCATGATGTTGACGCCGTGCTGACCCAGTGCGGGACCCACGGGAGGAGCCGGGTTAGCGGCACCTGCCTGGATCTGCAGCTTGATCAGGCCTGCGACCTTCTTCTTGGGAGCCATGTGATGGTCCTTTGCTTGCTGTACGTACCGCCGCACAGGAGCGTACGACGGCGGGTGGTCACCGTGGCGCGGTGACCGAACGGAAACGCCCCGGACCAAAGCTCATCCGGGGGTATCCGAAAACTAGGGGTGAAATCAGATCTTCGAGACCTGGTGGAAGCCCAGGGTGACCGGGGTTTCGCGCTCGAAGATGGACACCAGCACCACGAGCTGCTGGGATTCCACCTTGATCTCGGAGATCGTGGCGGGAAGGGTCTCGAACGGACCTTCCTTCACGATCACGGACTCGCCGACCTCGAAATCCACGGTGATCGCGGGCTCCGCGGCACCGGATGCAGCGCCACCGCCGGAGGTCTCGGACAGGCCCTTGGCCTTCTCCGGGGTCTCGAAGACGGGTGCCAGCATCTCGAACACTTCGTCCATGCGCAGCGGCACGGGGTTGTAAGCGTCCTGTCCCACGAATCCGGTGACACCGGGGGTGTGGCGAACGGCGCCCCAGGAGGCGTCGGTCAGGTTCATGCGGACCAGCACGTAACCCGGGATACGAACGCGTCGCACGGTCTTGCGCTGGGCGTTCTTGATCTCCACGACCTCTTCCATGGGAACCTCGATCTGGAAGATGTCCTCTTCCATGTTGAGGGACTGGATACGGGTCTCGAGGTTGGTCTTCACACGGTTCTCGTAACCGGCGTAGGTGTGGATCACGAACCAGTCGCCCTCTTGGCGGCGCAACTTGGCCTTGAACTCCTCGACGGGGTCCACCTCGTCCTCGGCGTCCTGTTCCTCGGCAGCTTCCTCCGAGTCCGTGGAATCGGACTGCTCGGTGTCAGCGGTCTCGTTCTCAGCCGGGGCCTGCTCGGCCTCATCGGCAGTGGCGGACACGCTCTCGGCAGCCTCTGACTGCACAGCATCCGCAGTTGCGGACTCCGGCTGCGCTGCCTCAGTGGCTTCGTTTTCGAGCTCGTGGTCGGTCACTGGAGATTCCTGCTTTCTATGGACGGCTAGAAGATGTGGTGTGGTCTTATGCCTGGTCGCCGTTGCCGAACACCCAGATGGCTACCTGACCGAAGCCCAGGTCCAGAAGAGAAATCAACAACATCATGAAGGCCACGAAGACCAGCACGACCAGTACGAAATTGACGAGTTCGCGGCGCGAAGGCGCTACGACTTTCTTGAGCTCGCCGATGACCTGACGAATGAACAACCAGATGCGACCAAAAAAGCCCCGCTGCTGATTCGATCCAGCGGGTTGGTCCGAGGTTTCTCCGGTAACGGTGTGCGACATCGGCTCTCCCCTGCGTGGATTGGTTCCCGGCGGTGGTTTAGGTGCCGTTGTAGGTCTGAAGCAGGGCAGACAGGACTCGAACCTGCAACCTGCGGTTTTGGAGACCGCTGCGCTACCAATTGCGCCACTGCCCTTCAGTTTGCGGCTTGTTCACACAAGACCACGAACACGGTGCATGAGCTTACCACCTTCGCCCGGCGGATCCGGAACGAATCCCGAATCCAGGCGTGCGAAGGTAAACGCACCAACAAGCTATGGTACGCGCACGGCCGCCTCTGTGCAAAGCACGTGCGGGCACGCCTAAACTGGGAGGTGAGCGCCTACTGGCTGCGCAGTCAGGGCGGACTCCGTCACCGAATCGAGGAGAGTTGACCATCATGCCCCCAGCTCAGCAGCGAATTTCCCGCAAGATCGGCGCAATTGCCGAGTCCGCGACCCTCGCGGTGGACGCCAAGGCCAAGGCGCTCAAGGCAGAGGGGCGACCCGTGATCGGTTTCGGTGCCGGCGAACCTGACTTCTCGACCCCGGACTACATCGTGGCGGCCGCCGCAGAGGCCCTCAACGATCCCAAGAACTTCCGGTACTCCCCGGCCGCCGGCCTTCCCGAGCTGCGCCAGGCCATTGCCGATGCCACCGCTCGCGATTCCGGCTGGGCCGTGGAGCCCTCCCAGGTACTGGTCACCAATGGCGGCAAGCAGGCGGTGTACCAAGCCTTCCAGGCCGTGGTGGACGAGGGGGACGACGTTCTGCTGCCGGCCCCCTACTGGACCACTTATCCCGAGGCCATCCGCTTGGCCGGCGGCAATCCCGTGGAAGTCTTCGCCGGGGCGGACCAGGATTACAAAGTCACCCCGGAGCAGCTCGAGGCGGCTTACACGGAGAACACCAAGGCCCTGCTCTTCTGCTCACCGTCAAACCCCACGGGTTCGGTCTACAGCGCCGAGGAGACCAAGGCCGTGGGCGAGTGGGCCGCATCCAAGGGTATCTTCGTGATCAGCGACGAGATCTACCAGCACCTCACCTACGACGGTGTGGAGTTCACCTCGATCGCCCAGGCCGCACCGGAGCTGCACGAGAACCTGATCCTGCTCAACGGTGTGGCAAAGACCTACGCCATGACCGGTTGGCGCGTGGGTTGGATGGTCGGCCCCAAGGACGTCATCAAGGCCGCTACCAACCTGCAGTCCCATCTGAGTTCCAACGTGAACAACGTGGCCCAGCGCGCAGCGCTGGCCGCACTGAACGGGCCCATGGATCAGGTAAGCGCAATGCGCGAGGCCTTCGATCGACGTCGTCGGATGATCGTGGACGGGCTCAACGCCATTGACGGCGTGGTCTGCCCCACCCCCACCGGCGCGTTCTACGCCTACCCTGACGTGACCGCGTTGCTGGGCCGCGACTTCGACGGCGTCACCCCGCAAACCAGCGCCGAGCTCGCCGAAATGGTCCTGGAACGCGCCGAGGTGGCCGTGGTACCGGGCGAGGCATTCGGCCCGTCCGGGTACCTGCGACTGTCCTACGCCCTGGGAGACGATGATCTCGCCGAGGGCCTGTCCCGCCTACAGAAAGTACTGGGAGCCAAGTAGATGAACCTCAAGGAAACACTGCACTACGTGGACCAGCAGCTGCCCTCCCCCGTGGAGATGCCCAGCTCGGCCGTGGTCGCCAGCGGTCTGATCGGTGGTTACGCCGTGGCCCGTCTGACCAAGATCCGCGCCCTGGGCGGTGTGGCACTGCTGGCAGACGGCGTGATGGCCGGGCGCACCTGGTACAAGTCTGCGGGACCCGCCACCACCGCGGGCCTGAGTGTGTTGTACCTGGCGGGCTTCGGGCTGTCCCACCCGCTGGCCAAGAAGATCGGCGCGTGGCCCTCCGTGTTGACCGTGGCGGCCGTGAACTCGGCGGCCTCGTGGTTCCTGGTGGACCGCCATAACTTCGCACGCGCAGAGGAAGAACTCAACGAGATCGCCTGACGACGCACGCAACATAGAACGTGGCCCCGCACCATTGCCGGTGCGGGGC
>JAFAAV010000095.1 GCA_023426375.1 Actinomycetes bacterium
TCGGCTTCATCGGAGGCTTGCCGCCACACGTCAATGGTCAGTTTCACGGTCGATCTCCTCACACGTGGCAGCGAATCGCAATGTCTCACGAACCGCCATCACTTGTAGTTCCTGGTCTGCAGCGGAACTGCCTCGAATGAAAGGGGCTCCGTGTGTCGCACGGGTGTCCCTGGATGCTCCGAAGATCCGGGCACGTGCTCCCACGCGGACACGAACGTCCAGTTCTCGTCGTCGCGCTGTGCCTCGCCGCCTTCGGTCTGGTGGTCCTCGCGGAAGTGCGCCCCGCAGGACTCGTCGCGGTCAAGGGCGTCCAGACACATGAGTTCGGCCATTTCCAGATAATCGGCCACGCGCCCGGCACGCTCCAGTTCCTGGTTCAGCTGCCGCCCCGTTCCTGGGACCCGTAGGTCATTCCAGAATTCCGAACGCAAGGAGCGGATCTCGTCGAGCGCCTTTTCCAATCCGGGCACCGTCCGGGACACTCCACATCCCGTGTAGAGAATGTCACCGAGGCGTCGGTGGAAGTCGTCCGCGCCACGGGTTCCTCCAATGGCCAGTAACCGCTCCGTGCGGGTCTTGACGTCGTCGACCGCGGCGCGCACGGCGTCGTCGTCAATCGAAAGCGGGGCGGTTCCAAGATGCGAAGCCAGGAAGTTGGGCACCGAGAACGGGAGGGTGAACCAGCCGTCCACGCACGCCGAGAGCAGCGAGTTGGCCCCCAGCCGGTTGGCGCCGTGGTAGCCCCATCCGGCCTCGCCGCCCACGAACAGGCCGGGCACCGACGTCATCATGTCGTAGTCGCTCCACAGCCCGCCCATCGCGAAGTGCGCGCCCGGCGCAATGCGCATGGGCTGGCTGTAGGGGTCCTCGCCTGTCGCGTCGAAGTACATGGAGAACAGGTTCCCGTACCGCTCCTGGATGGTCGGTTTGCCCAGCCGAGCCAGGGCATCGCGGAAGTCCAGGTACACGCTGTTCTTGAGCGGGCCCACGCCGTGCCCCGCCTCGATCTGTTCGCGCGCCGCGCGGGATGAGATGTCTCGAGGGGACAGGTTGCCGTACGCGGGGTACTTGCGCTCCAGGTAGTAGTCGCGTTCGTCCTCGGGGATCTCGTTGGGCGGGCGGTCGTCGCCGGCGCGCTTGGGCACCCAGATCCGCCCGTCGTTACGCAGCGATTCACTCATCAGCGTGGTCTTCGACTGCCAGTGCGAACTCACCGGCAGGGCAGTCGGGTGGAACTGAATGAAGGACGGCGAGGCGAAATAGGCCCCGCGTTTGTGCGCCCGCCAGGCAGCGGTCACGTTCGAATTGTGCGCGAGCGTGGACCGGAAGTACACATTGCCGTACCCGCCCGTGCACAGCACCACGGCGTGCGCGGTCTCCGCCTCGATCTCGCCGGTGTACAGGTTTCGGCACACCACGCCCTGCGCGCGGCCGTCCTTGACGATCAGGTCCAGCATCTCGCGGTGCGTCCGCAGGCTTACGCTGCCCGTGCCCACCTGGCGTTGCAGCGCCCGCGATGCCGCCACCTGCAGCTGCTGACCCGTCTGGCCTCGCGTGTAATAGGTGCGCGAAACCTGCACGCCACCGAACGACCGGGTGCGTAACTCGCCGCCGTACTCGCGGGCGAACGGTGCGCCGATTGCGTCCATATGGTCGATGACGCGCACGGATTCTTCCCCGAGCCGGAAGCAGTCGGCCTCTCGCGCCCGGAAGTCCCCGCCCTTCACAGTGTCCTTGACGAACCGTTCGAGCGAATCGTTGTCCACCTTCTTCGCACGGGCCGCGTTGATACCTCCCTGGGCGGCCACCGAGTGGGCGCGGCGAGCGGCGTCGTGGAAGGTATAGACGACGACGTCGTACCCCAGCTCACCGAGCGCGGCAGCACAGCCTGCCCCGGCCAGTCCCGTACCCACCACGATCACGCGGAACTTGCGTCGGTTCAGGGGGCTGACCAGTTTGTAGTCGAGTTTCCGGCGGGCCCACGCCGTGGCCGGATCGCCCTCCGGGACTCGGCCGTCCAGGGGCTCGGATGCGCGTTCGGTCAACGGGGAGCTCATGAAATCAGTCCTGTCAGAACAGCCACGGGAATGGTGATGTTGCCCAGGGCGACCGCCAGAGCCACCAGCAGGGCCACGGCGGACACAATGTTGCGGGCCTTGGAACCCACGCCGATACCCAGGTCGTACACCGCACTGACCAGGCCGTGGAGCAGATGCAGGGCCAGGGCCACCATGGCCACGATGTAGATGAGCGACGCGGGCCAGCGACTGAACGAATCCACCAGGTTGGAATAGGCGTGGGAAGTCTCATGAGTCGCCGCCTGGAAACCGTCCGGGGCCGCGGGGGAAGTGCCCGTGGTCAGGTCCAGGATGTGGAACACGACGAACAGCAGGAGCACCACGCCGGTGACCAACATCGATCGGCCGGCAAACACGGACAGACCCAAGCCGCGGCGGGCTCGAATGCTGGGAGCCCGAGCACCGCCTCGAGCGCGCCGGGCGCGGGATTTCAGAATCAGGGCGCACACAATGTGCGCGACCACGCTGACCACCAACACCACCCGCAGGATCCACAGCAGGCCCTCGTAGGGGAGTACGGGATAGAACGCGTTGCGCAACCAGTGCGCGTAGGAGTTGAAGGCCTCGGGGCCCTGATAGACCTTGAGGTTCCCGATCATGTGAACCAGGACATAGGCCGAGAAGATCAGGCCGGTGACTGCCATGATGTATTTCGCAGCAACGGATGAGAACCGGCTGCGGTGACCGGCGCGCTTCACGGGCGCCGATCCACTCGGGTGGACAGGGGCGGGTGCTGACATGGCGGCTCCAGCTTCGTATGCGGAAGCTACGGACGCAGCTCCCGGCGACCTCTGACCTCAGTTTATCCGGGGTGTCCTCAGCATTGGGGGTATGGCGCGCCATACCCAGTTGTGGTTTCGTAGGTGACAATGAGTGATGTGAGTGCCGAACGAATTGCGGCTGACGGCCCCACTGAGGCTTCTGGCGCCAACCAATGCCCGGTGGTGGGGCGGAACAACAGCCGGGACATGGATCAGCGAAAAGCCACGGACGGCGAATGGAACACCGGCGTACCCATCGAACGGGTCGGTGATGGCTGGCGCATCAGCTCTCTGAACCTGGCGCGTCAGGTACTTCGGAGTCAGGCGACTTTGCAAGCGGGGTTCCGCGCCGAACAAGTGCGTGCCGGGCTGCGCAAATCACGTCACCCGGTGCTGTTCTCCGATGGACCCGAGCATCGCGAACAGCGCTCAATGATCGCCCGCTTCTTCGCTCCCACCACCGTGGACACCACCTACCGTGAACTGATGGAGCGCTACGCCAAAGAAACGCTGGCCGAACTGGACCGCACGGGCTCGCTGGATCTGGGTGAGGCTGCCATGGGGTATTCAGTGCGCGTGGCCGCTCATATCGTGGGCCTGGACGGTACGGACCCGGATGCCATGGCCCGGCGCCTCATGAAACTCTTCGGCAACGACGGCGATCCCACGGCGGCTCCCCGCAACGCCTTGCAGAAGGTCTGGTTCGCGATCCGCTCATCACTGGGCAGCCTGCCGGTGGCCACCTTCACCTGGGTGGATGTCCGCCCCGCGGTGAAAGACCGGAAGAAGCAGCGCCGCGCTGATGTGATCTCCCACCTGATCGACCAGGATTACACCCTGACGGAGATCGCCACCGAATGCCTGACCTATGCCGCGGCGGGTATGGTCACCACCCGTGAGTTCATTGCCATGGCGGTGTGGCACCTGCTCGACAACCAGCCGCTACGGGATCGATACATGGTGGCAGGTAAGGGTGAACGGTACGCGATCCTGCACGATATCCTCCGGCTGGAACCCGTGGTGGGTCTGCTTTATCGTCGCGCCACGGAAAACATCGAGCTCGAGCACGACGGTCAGAGCTACATGATCTCCGCGGGTGAAATGATCACGATGTCCGTCAAGGACACCAACGTGGATACCGAGATCTTCGAACAGCCGCGGGAAATCTGCCCCGAACGCCAGCTTCCGCGCGGGACCCGCCCCGAGGGCGCGGCCTTCGGCGACGGCGCTCACCGTTGCCCCGGCCACTTCGTGGCCATCCAGGAGACGGACGTGTTCCTGCGGGAGCTGTTCAGCCGGGGGATCCAACAATTGGCGGCACCCGAGTTGTTCACCGATGCCTTGATCGCCGGATACCGCGTGGAGGGGCTGCGCGTGGGCCTGGCCTCAGCCGATCAGAGCGGTGTGCTGAAATAGCACCATGAAAAAGTACTCCTCATACACACAGAGCGGCACTGGCCGGCCCGTGGAGGAGTTCACCGCATCCAAAACCCTGCAGGGGTTCTTGAACAACGCGATCGAGCGCGCTGAAGACGTCAACCCTCGGTTCGCCGAGCTGTGGCGCGAGATTGCGCGCGTGGCCAATGGCGGTAAGGGCGTGCGCCCGCAGCTGCTGCACATGGCCACCAACTCCTACCCGGCCCGCCCCGTGCACCCCGTGATCAATGCCGTGGGCGCCGGCTTCGAGCTACTGCACACCGCGTTGCTCATCCACGACGACGTGATCGACCAGGACGAACTGCGCCGCCACCAGCCGACGGTCAATGCGGCGGCCGAACGACGCGCGGCGACCCGCATGGCCTTGGGCGGCCGAGCGGCGTCGGCGGTCGGAACGGAACACGCGAAACAGTATGGTCGCAGCGTAGGGATCCTGGCCGGGGACCTGGCGCTCACGGGTGCATATCGGCTGATTGCGACCTCCCACGCGCCGGAATCACGACTGCTGCGGTTGCTCGCAATCTTGGACGAGGCGGTGTTCCGGTCCGCGGCCGGGGAGTTCCTGGACGTGGAACACGCCCTTCCGGGGCTGACCGTGTCCCATCAGGAGATCCTGTCGGCCACGCGACTGAAAACTTCCGCGTACTCCTTTGAAGCCCCGCTTGCCGCCGGTGCTGTGCTGGGCGGTGCCCCCGTGGCGGACGTCAACGCGCTCAGTAGTATCGGCCGCGCCATGGGAACCGCCTACCAGCTCGTGGACGACGTGTTGGGGGTGTTCGGCGACCCCGAGCAGACCGGGAAATCTGCGCAGTCGGACCTGCGCGAAGGCAAGCGCACCATGCTCATTGCCCTCGCGGAGCACGGGCCGTACGGGCCCAAGTTGCGGGAGATCTTGGACCGCGCTGCGGCTGAAGGTCTCAGTGAGGACGACGCTCGCACCGCCAAGGACCTGCTGGAGCGCTGCGGTGCTCGAGCCGGTGTGGAGCGGATGGCGGAGCAGGCTGCACAGCGGGCCCAGGATCTGTTGGGAGACTCGCAGTTGCCGCCCACGCTGGTGGACAAGCTCTCCGAAACCACGGACGGCATCGTTCGTCGCTGCACATAACGCTGCCGGGCCTCCGGAACAGCGGGGGTGCAGTACCTGGATCCGCGATCTCTGATTTATACGTTCAGTATCCCTTTGCACCCGGGTGCTGCCGCGGCCTATCGCGACATCCACGGGTGAATCACGGCAGGTCGCACCGGGCTTCACGACGTAAGGGTGGTCTTCCGAGCACCTTACATATATTATATAGTTAAATATGCGGACCTGGCTCGGAGCCTCCGGACACAACGGACCGCGAAGAACTCACCGTCACCCCTGGAGCGCTGTCCATGAAGATCATTGTTCTGGCCAAGGAAGTCCCCGATACGTACGGGGACCGCAAACTGAGCTTGGAGACCGGGCTCTCCGACCGCGGCGCGAGCGAAGCGGTGATCGATGAGATCAGTGAGCGCGCCCTCGAGCTCGCGCTGAAGGTCTCGGAGGCTCACGATGGCGCCGAGGTCACGGTGCTCTCGATGGGTCCGGACACCGCCGAGGCCGCGGTGCGCAAGGGCCTGGCCATGGGAGCGCACAAGGGTGTGCTGGTCTCCGACGAACAAATTTCCGGTGCCGACCTCGGTACCACTGCCGAGCTGCTCGCCGCAGCGATCAAGCGTGACGACTACGACCTGGTGATTGCCGGAGATGCGTCCACGGACGGTTCCGCCGGGGCGGTTCCGGCCATGTTGTCGGAACTGCTGGGCAGTGCGCTGCTGAGCGGTGTGGACGCCCTGGATATCGAGGGCGAGACGGTCACCGCTGATCGTCGCGTGGAGACTGGTAGCCAGAAGGTTCGGGCGGCCCTGCCCGCGGTCGTCTCGATTACCGAGTCCTTCCCCGAACCACGATTCCCCAACTTCAAGGGCATCATGGCGGCCAAGAAGAAGCCGCTCGAGAAGCTCACTGCGGCAGATCTGGGAGTCGACCCGGCCGATCTCACCACTCCTCGATCGATCATGATCACGGCCTCGGAACGTCCCCCGCGTGAGGCGGGCGTCAAGCTCGTGGATGACGGAAACGCCGCGGCAAGCTTGGCCGCTTTCCTCGTTGAGAACCGACTGGCCTAAGGAGCAGCGCCATGACTGAGTATGCAGAGAACTCGATTCTCGTTGTCACCCGGGCCACCGAATCCGGGGAGTTGGAAAAGACCACGGCAGGGCTGCTGAGCGCGGCCGCCTCGATCGGCACCCCCGTGGCGCTCGTGCTGAGCCCGGCCGGATCGGGTCAGGAGATGGCTCGGAAGGCCGGGGAACTCGGCGCCGCACAGGTCCTACTGGCCGAACAACCCGCCACCGAGCACCTGTGCGTGCCCGCAACGGATGCGCTCCAAGCTGCTGTCCAGCTGGTCGCTCCGGACGCCATTCTGATCCCGCATTCCAAGGACGGCCGTGACCTGGCCGGTCGATTTGCGGTCCGCGCCAAGCTGGCCGTGGCCGCGGATGCCGTGGGTGTGCAGCGAGACGCTGAAGGCGTGGTCGCCCTGCATTCCGTGTACGGCGGTGCTTACGACACCACGTCAGCACCCACCTTCGGAACGTTCATCATCACGGTGCGTGAGGGCGCCGTCAACAGCCGCGCCGAGGCCCGGGATTCCCAGGTGGACACGCTGCAGGTGACGGCTTCCGGCGCTCCCGCCGCGGAGGTCACCTCATTCGAGGCCGTCACCGGTAACTCCTCCCGCCCGGAACTGCGTACTGCGGACAAGGTCGTGGCCGGCGGTCGTGGCCTGGGTTCCGAGGAGAAATTCGAATTGGTCGGTGAGCTCGCGGACGTGCTCGGTGCCGCCGTGGGGGCTTCCCGCGCCGCCGTGGACGCCGGTTACGTGGAGCAGACCTTGCAGGTCGGGCAGACCGGTGTGTCCGTGTCGCCCCAGTTGTACGTGGCGCTCGGGATCTCCGGTGCCATCCAGCACCGTGCAGGCATGCAGACCGCCAAGACGATCGTGGCCATCAACAAGGACGCGGATTCCCCGATCTTCGAGGTCGCGGATTTCGGTATCGTCGGCGACATCTTCAAGGTCGTCCCGCAGCTGATCAGCGAGCTCGAGACGCGAAGGAAGTAAACCATGGCCACGTACACAGCCTGGTCACGCACCGGCTTGCCTCGGGTGAGCGGCGGTGACCCGTGGCCGCCGCACTTCGAGTTGTCCGGATCCGTTGGCGGGACCACCCCGCCAGTGCACCATTCCGTCGCTTCAACGACCAGCACCCCCGCCGACGACGCCGCGCTGCCCAGTCACGCGGCCACGGTCACCGAGATGACGCCGATTGAGACGGCGACCTCCGAGACTACGGCCCCCGAACTGGAGGTGGCTGACCACGCGGCGCCTGAACACACGACGTCGGTAGAGCAGCCCGCCGCAAACGAGGAGCAAGTGACCGAGAGCAACGGTGCTGCGCTCGCGGCCCCCGTGGTCGGTGGCTCGGGTGGTGTGAGAATTCGCCGCGGTCTGCCGCGCGACTCCTCCGGTGAACCGTGGCCGATCGTTCCGGAGGGTTGGGCGGATGCGGCTGCGAGTTCAGAATCCTTGGCCACTGGCAATGACGAGATGGCGACAGCGGAGCCGGGATCGCCCATGGGCCAACCCGCTGCCGATTCGACTGAGCAGCCTGTGTCGGCGACTCCTGCGGCCGAACCCGCAGCATCAGCCACCACGGCACTCGCACCGGTGGCCGCGGGTGGTGGTGACCTGCCCGCCGTGACGGCAGATAGTGGGGACCGAACGACCGTGACGCTGCGCCGAGGCTTGCCTCGAGACACTTCCGGTGAAGCGTGGCCCGTGGTGACCGGGGGAACAATCGAGGTGCCCGCGGCTGCTCTCGGCAATGCTGCAAAGAGCACCGGCGACAGCGCGGCCACCAGCGTCAACCGAGTGGCCGCGGATGCCCCGCAGTCTCAGTCGGACCAGACATCTCAACCGGACCAGGTTTCCCAGGCCACGCCGGTTGCCGCATCCGCCCAGGCTGCTCGACCCGCAGAAAGTTCATCAGCTGCAGCATCCGCTGCACCGGCACGACCCGTGCAGGACCCCTCAACTGCGCAGCCCGCTGCACCCGCACGGCCTGCGGCCGCGGCCCACGGTGCGACCGCACCTACGGCCAAGGCACCCTCATCAAGCTCTACGCCAGCGCGGCCGGCACCGACGCGGCCCGCGGCGTCGTCGGCGACTGCGGGTGGAGCGTCGGCAGCCAAGACGGCTCCGGCCACACCGGCCGAGAAGCCCAAGGAAGCGAAGCTCTACGGTTCACGCACTCTGGGGCAGTGGCTCAAGCTGGGTGTTCTCTCGGTCCTGGGCGCGCTGGCAGCCGCGGCCATCCTGATTCTGGCCGCGCGCGGTGTGACCACGCTGCCCGGTGTGCCCGAGTTCCTGGAGCGCTACCCCGGTGAATATCACCTGCCGGAATCCGCCGAGCCGGGCTTCCCCTGGTGGGTGCGGTGGTCGCACTTCCTGAACATCTTCCTGATGGTTCTGATCATCCGCACGGGCCTGCAGGTGCGCACGCAACAGAAACCCCCTGCCTACTGGACGCCCAAGAAGGGCGGCAAGAAGGTCAGTATCAACCTGTGGCTGCATCAGAGTCTGGACGTGATCTGGTTGCTCAACGGTCTGGCCTTTGTGGTGTTGCTGCTCGCATCCGGCCACTGGATGCGGATCGTGCCGACCAGCTGGGAAGTGTTCCCCAACGCGGCCTCCGCGATGCTGCAGTACATGACCCTGGACTGGCCGGTCGAGAACGGCTGGGTGAACTACAACGGTCTGCAGCAGCTCATGTACTTCCTGGTGGTCTTCGTGGCGGCACCGCTGGCTGCGCTGACCGGTGTGCGCATGAGTGAGTGGTGGCCCAAGAATGCCAAGTTGCTCAACAAGATCTTCCCGGTGGAGGTCGCTCGAGCCATCCACTTCCCGACCATGTTGTTCTTCGTGTTCTTCATCGTGGTGCACGTGTTCCTGGTGTTCGCCACCGGGGCGCTGCGCAACCTGAACCATATGTACGCGGGGCAGGACGTGGTCAACTGGACGGGGTTCTTCCTGTTCGCGGCCTCGTTGCTGGTGATCGTGGGCGGTTGGTTCGCCGCGCGGCCACTGGTGCTCGCGCCGATCGCCAGATTGTTCGGTCAGGTCAGTTCCCGATAACCGCAGTGAGTCTGCAGATGTACCCGGTCCCCAGGGCCGGGTACACCTGTTCGGATAGTATTTCTGCCCGTAGCACCGACCATCTTGGAAGCGGAGTAATCCCATGAATGCAGCCCCCCGGAGACGACTCCAACTCAGTGACGAGGTGGCTTCGTACCTGCGGCAGGCCATCATCGCGGGAGAGCTCAAGCCCGGTGCCTCGATCCGCGTGGAGACCCTCGCGGAAACGCTGGACGTCTCCGCCACTCCCGTGCGCGAGGCGCTCCAGGCCCTGCGTGTCGAGGGGTTCATCGACCTCGCCCCGCGCCGTGGTTTCGCAGTGGCACGCCTGGTCGCCAAGGACATTCGGGACATCTTCGAGGCTCACGCACTGATCGCCGGTGAGCTGGCGGCACGGGCTGCAGAACTGGCCACCGATGAGCAGGTGCAGGAACTCAAGAACCTGCACGACCGCCTCATGAAGGCCGCCCGGGTGGATGACCACGAGGCGCTCGAACTCAGGAACCACGAGTTCCACAGCCTGATCTACCGCATGGCGGACTCGGAGCGGTTGCGCTGGGCGCTGGGGATCTTCGTCAAGTTCGTTCCCCGGGCGTTCTACGCGCAGATCGAGGGCTGGCCGGAGACCACTGCTTCCGATCACTCCGAGGTCATCGACGCCGTCTCGGCCCGGGACGCGGTCGGTGCGCGTCGCAGCATGGAACAGCACATCCGCAAGTCAGGCGAGCAGCTCGCCCAGTACTTCGAGCGCCGTCAGGAACAGTCGGAAGAATAGTCCGCACACGCTAGAACCCCGGCGGGGCAAAACCCGTGAGGGGAGGGCCCCCGGGGGGTGGGGGGG
>JAFAAV010000039.1 GCA_023426375.1 Actinomycetes bacterium
TGGATGTCGTTGAAGGAACCGAGGCCGATACCGCACTCGAAGCCTTCGCGAACTTCCGTGGCGTCGTCCTTGAAGCGACGCAGCGAATCGATGGTGAGGCTGTCCTTCACCACGTTGCCGTCGCGCACCAGGCGAGCCTTGGCGTTGCGCTTGACGACACCCTTGGTGATGTAAGCACCGGCGATGTTGCCCCACTTGGAGGAGCGGAATACCTCGCGGATCTCGGCGGTACCGAGCTCCACTTCCTCGTACTCCGGCTTCAACATGCCCTTCAGGGCGTTCTCGACGTCGTCGATGGCGTTGTAGATCACGGAGTAGAACTTCATGTCCACGCCCTCGCGGTCCGCGAGTTCGGTGACGCGCTCGGCCGGGCGGACGTTGAAGCCAATGATGACCGCGTTGTCCACCGTTGCCAGGTTGACGTCGTTCTGCGTAATGGCACCCACACCGCGGTGGATGACGCGCAGCTGAACTTCGTCCCCGCCCACATCGATCTTGAGCAACGAGTCTTCCAGGGCCTCCACGGCACCGGAGACGTCACCCTTGATGATGAGGTTGAGGGTGTCCATCTTGCCCTCTGCCACGGCCTCGTCGAAGGACTCGAGCGTGATGCGCTTGCGGCGCTTGGCCAGCTGCGCGTTACGGTCTGCGGCCTGACGCTTCTCGGAGATCTGGCGAGCCGTTCGCTCTTCCTGGGTAGCCAGGAACGTGTCACCGGCGCGGGGCACTGCAGACAGACCCAACACCTGGACCGGACGGGACGGGGTGGCAGCCTCGACTGCCTGACCGTTCTCGTCGAACATGGCACGCACACGACCGTGAGCCGCGCCCGCGACAATCGCGTCGCCGACCTTCAGCGTGCCGGACTGGACCAGCACGGTGCAGACTGCGCCGCGGCCCTTGTCCAAGTTCGCTTCGATGGCCACGCCACGAGCTTCCTTGTCCGGGTTGGCCTGCAACTCCAGGGCACCGTCAGCGGTCAGTACGACAGCGTCGAGCAGGTCTTCGATGTTCTGACCGGCACGAGCGGAGACATCCACGAACATGGTGTCGCCACCGTATTCTTCGGGGATCAATCCGTACTCGGTGAGCTGACCGCGGATCTTCTCCGGGTTGGCCTCGGGCTTGTCGATCTTGTTCACTGCAACCACGATCGGCACACCGGCCGCCTGGGCGTGGTTCAACGCCTCGACGGTCTGCGGCATCACACCGTCGTCAGCGGCGACCACCAGAACGGCGATGTCCGTGACCTTGGCACCACGGGCACGCATGGCGGTGAACGCCTCGTGACCCGGGGTGTCGATGAACGTGATCAGACGCTCTTCGCCGTCCACCTCTGTGGAGATCTGGTAGGCACCGATGTGCTGGGTAATGCCGCCGGCCTCACCCTCGATCACCGTGGTGTTCCGAATGGCGTCCAGCAGACGGGTCTTACCGTGGTCCACGTGACCCATGACGGTGACGACCGGAGGACGGGATTCGAGAACTTCGTCGCCCTCGGCCTCGGCTTCAGCCTCGAGGTCGATGTCGAAGGATTCGAGCAGCTCGCGCTCCTCGTCCTCCGGCGAGACGACCTGGATCTTGAAGCCAAGCTCCGCACCCAACAGCTCGAACGTTTCTTCGTCCAGCGACTGAGTCTGTGTGGCCATTTCACCCAAGTGGATGAGAACGGTCACGAGCGATGCGGGGTTGGCATTGATCTTCTCGGCGAAGTCCATGAGCGATGCACCGCGACGCAGTCGGACCACCGTGTTGCCGTCACCGTGCGGAACGGAGACGCCACCCACGGCGGGTGCTGACATCTGCTCAAGCTCTTGACGCTTCGCGCGCTTCGACTTGCGCTGACGTCCGCGGCCACCGCCGCCACGACCGAAGGCACCCTGGGTGCCGCCGCGACCGCCACGGCCGCGGAAACCACCGCCGCCACCCGGGCCACCGGGACCGCCACCACCGCGGCGGGGTCCACCGCCACCGGCGTTACCGGGACGGCTTCCGATGGGAGCCACACCCGTGGTGTGACCCGGCATCATGTTGGGCGAAGGGCGGGGACCACCGGGACGGGGAGCACCCTGTCCTTGGCCCTGACCCTGGCGGGGACCACCCGGACGCGGAGCGCCCGAACGGGGTCCACCCTGGCCCCCCTGAGCGCCGTGCGCGGGACGGGGACCGCCCGGACGGGGCCCTGCGGGGCGAGGTCCACCGGGACGGGGACCGCCCTGGCCGGAACCGCTGGTGCGCATTCCCTGCTGCGGGGCGAACGGGTTGTTACCCGGGCGCGGTGCTCCCGGCTTACCCGAACGCTGCTGTCCCGGGCGAGCGCCGCTCGGCTTGGGAGCATTGGACTCGGAGCCGCGGCCCATGCCCTGCTGCGATGCGTACGGGTTGTTACCCGGACGGGCGCCGCCCGGCTTGGGTGCCGAGGACTTGGGCGACTGCGGCTTGGACTCGGGCGCCTTGGGAGCCTGTGCCTTGGAAGCCTCGGCCTTGGGTGCCGGAGCCGGCGTAGCGTCTGCCTTGGGAGCCGGTGTTGCTTCCGACTTGGCCTGAGCGGGCTTCGGAGCAGCCTGACCCGGCTTGGGTCCCGGAGCTGCTGGAGGACGCTCGGCGGCGGGCTTGGTCTCAGCCTTGGGCTGCGACTGCTGCGCAGGCTTAGCACTCGGAGTCTTCTTGGGAGCCTTCTCCGCCGCGGCGTCGCCGGAACCGGCGGGGAACGCGGAACGAAGTTTCTTGGCTACGGGGGGTTCCACCGTGGAAGATGCTCCACGGACGAATTCCCCTAATTCTTGAAGCTTGGAAATCGCTTCTTTAGACGTGATACCGAGCTCTTTGGCGAGCTCGTGGACACGGGGCTTGGCCACATTTCTCCTGTCTCGGTCCGCACCGAAACAGGCACGAACCATTATCTTCCGTTGATGCGGCCTTGGGGTGCGTCAATGATCGACTTGACACCCTGTTGGCCGTGGGCGGAGTACGAAAAAGTACTCATCGCTTGGCACTCATCGGTTTTCCATGGTCTTCTGACTCGCTTTCCTTCTGTCCGTTCCACCGTGTGGACAGTAAAACGTTGAGGTGGTGACCGAGGTTCTCGGCACTGACGGCGGTGCGAAACGCACGATTGAACGCGCGGCGCCGCACAGCTGTACTGACGCATTCCTGGGTGGGATGCACCCAGGCACCTCGGCCGCCGATACGGCGGGACACATCGAACACGGCTTCCGGGCCGTGCTCCGTCTGTTCCACCGCTACGCGGACGAGTTGATCAGGGGACACAATCTTTTTGCATCCCACACAGGTTCGAAGGCTGTTTTGGCTCACCTTCGCTCCCGTACTTGCTCACGTGTGTACCCGACACTCGCCGTGGGCGAGGCCGGTGAGTACGCACAATTCACGAACTGACCGTAGACCAGTCTAACGCGCCGGGGTTGATTCCCTCGAATTGTGGGTTTTCTCAGTGATTCGCCACGCGGGATTCGGGGACGATATCAATCCGCCAGCCGGTCAACCGTGCGGCCAGGCGGGCGTTCTGCCCTTCCTTGCCGATCGCGAGCGACAGCTGCTGGTCGGGCACGATGGCGCGAGCCGAGCGCGTGCGCTCATCCACGATCTCCACGCGAGTGGTCTTGGCCGGTGAGAGTGCGTTCGCGATGAACACGTCGGGCTCGTCGGTGAAGTCGATGATGTCGATCTTCTCCTCCCCCAGTTCGTTCATGACCGCACGCACACGCGAACCCATTTCACCAATGCATGCACCCTTGGCGTTGGCTCCCGGGCGGGTTGCCACAACGGCCATCTTGGTGCGATGCCCGGCCTCGCGGGCCAGTGCCACGATCTCCACGGAACCGTCCGCGATCTCGGGTACTTCCATCTCGAAGAGTCGGCGCACCAGGTCCGGGTGGGAACGGGACAGCGTGATGGACGGGCCCTTCATACCGCGCTTGGCTTCCACCACGAAGGCACGGATGCGGTTACCGTGCTTGTAGACCTCACCCGGTGCCTGCTCGTGCGGGGGCAGCACGGCCTCAACGGTACCCAGGTTCACCTGGATCATGTTGGGATTCTTGCCCTGCTGGATCTGGCCGGACACCAGTTCACCCTCGCGGCCCTTGAAGTGCCCCAGCACGTTGTCGTCCTCGACGTCACGCAATTTCTGCAGGATGACCTGGCGTGCGGTGGCTGCGGCGATACGGCCGAATCCGGCGGGGGTGTCGTCGAACTCGCCGATCTTGTTGCCGTCCTCGTCGACCTCGTCCGCCCAGATGGTCACGTGACCGGTGCGGCGCTCGACCTCAGCGCGAGCGCCGCTCACGGCTCCCGGGGATTTCTGATAAGCCAGCAGGAGGGCCTGTTCGATGGTGGGGATCAGCACGTCCACCGGAATGTCCCGTTCGCGTTCGAGCAGACGCAGGGTACTCATATCAATGTCCATGTGACCGGCCTTCCTTCGTGCCCATTCGGGACCCGTCCGGGAACCAAACAGCGCGCCACACATGGGAGATGTGGAGCGCTGCGCGTGGGTATTGGCTAATTGTTCTTCGGGCTATGGTACATCCCCGTGCCCGTTTAGATTTCGACCTCAACTCGCGCGCCGCGCACGTTCTGGTAGTCCAGGCGTTCCGGGTCCAGGTACTTGATAGGCATGCCCTTCTTGGGCTGGTGCCACCGCTGGAGCAGGGCGTAATCATCGTGAGCTTCCAGGAGCCGCGCGGTGAAGCGTTCGCCGTCCGTGGGACGCACCCGCACCAGGTGGCCCACGCTGCGCTTCCAGTGCCGTGGAGTTTCCAGCTCGCGGGTTGCTCCGGGCGAGGAGACCTCCAATTCGTACGGCGGTCCCGGGACCGGATCGTGCTCGTCCAGAGCCGCGGAGATGTCTCGGGACACCTCTGCCAAGCGGTCCAGGTTCAAAGCGTCGGTGCCGTCCGGTAGATCCAGCACGA
>JAFAAV010000072.1 GCA_023426375.1 Actinomycetes bacterium
GGGCCGAGACGCTCCACCTTGTTCTCCTCGTAGGATTCGAAGTTGCCCTCGAACCAGTACCAGTTGTCCGGGTTCTCCTCGGTGCCTTCCCAGGCGAGGATGTGGGTGGCCACGCGGTCCAGGAACCAACGATCGTGAGAGACCACCACGGCGCAGCCGGGGAATTCGAGCAACGCGTTCTCGAGAGAACCGAGGGTTTCCACGTCCAGGTCGTTAGTGGGCTCATCCAGCAGCAACAGGTTGCCACCCTGCTTGAGGGTCAGCGCCAAGTTGAGACGGTTGCGCTCACCACCGGAGAGCACACCGGCCTTCTTCTGCTGATCCGGGCCCTTGAAGCCGAACGCGGAGACGTACGCGCGGGACGGCATTTCGACCTTGCCCACGTTGATGTAGTCCAGGCCGTCCGAGACGACCTCCCACAGGGTCTTCTCCGGGTCCAGGTTTTCGCGGTTCTGGTCCACGTACGAGATCTGGACCGAGTCGCCCACCTTGAGCTCGCCGCCGTCGAGCGGCTCGAGGCCCACGATGGTCTTGAACAGCGTGGACTTACCCACACCATTGGGACCAATCACGCCCACGATGCCGTTACGGGGCAGCGAGAAGGACAGGTCCTTGATGAGCGATCGGTCACCAAAGCCCTTCTGCAGCTTGTCGGCCTCGATGACCAGGTTGCCCAGGCGCGGTCCCGGGGGGATCTGGATCTCCTCGAAGTCCAACTTGCGGGTCTTCTCGGCTTCCGAGGCCATTTCCTCGTAGCGCGCCAGACGGGCCTTGGACTTGGCCTGACGGCCCTTGGCGTTGGAGCGCACCCACTCGAGTTCGTCCTTGAGGCGCTTGGCCTGCTTGGCATCCTTCTTGCCCTGGACCTCCATGCGCTTGGCCTTGGTGTCAAGGTAGGTGGAGTAGTTGCCCTCATAGGGGTACAGGCGACCGCGGTCGACCTCACAGATCCACTCGGCCACGTGATCGAGGAAGTACCGGTCGTGAGTCACGGCCAGAACGGCGCCGTGGTACGCGGCCAGGTGCTGCTCGAGCCACAACACGGACTCGGCGTCCAAGTGGTTGGTGGGCTCATCGAGGAGCAGCAGGTCCGGCTTCTGCAGCAGCAGCTTGCACAGCGCGACACGACGGCGCTCACCACCGGAGAGAACCTTGACGTCCGTCTCGGGCGGCGGGCAACGCAGCGCGTCCATGGCCTGCTCGAGCTGGGAGTCGAGATCCCACGCGTTCGCGGCGTCGATCTCTTCCTGCAGCTTGCCCATTTCTTCCATGAGCGCGTCGAAGTCTGCGTCGGGCTCGGCCATTTCGGCGGAGATCTCGTTGAAGCGATCGAGCTTGCCCTTGATCTCGCCAACGCCTTCTTCGACGTTGCCCAGAACGGTCTTCTCTTCGTTCAGCGGCGGTTCCTGCAGCAGGATGCCCACGGAGTAGCCGGGGCTCAGCCGCGCCTCACCGTTGGAGGGCTGGTCGATGCCAGCCATGATTTTCAGGATGGTCGATTTACCAGCACCGTTGGGACCCACAACGCCGATCTTGGCGCCGGGGTAGAACGACATGGTGACATCGTCCAGAATGACTTTGTCGCCCACCTTCTTGCGGGCTTTGGACATGGTGTAAATGAATTCCGCCATACCCTCCAGGCTACCGCGCCCGCGCGCCTCTTCCAGCCAGGTTCAGCTCCCAGCGCTCGGTTCCCCCGACGACGCCGCTCCATTGCGTTACCGGGGTCACACGCGGACCCCGGTAACGCACGGTGGGATGTTGAAATCGATGGGGTCTCAGTCGCTGCCCACCCCCACGGGAGTGCGCTCCTCGGACTCGGAGTCCTCATCGGCGTGCTCGTTCACGTCCATTCCCTGGGTCAGGTCGCTCAAGGGTGTAAATGTGTCATCGGGATCAGACGCGATGATCTCCCCGTGACCGTGCTCGTCCAGTCTCTCGTGGTCCTGCAGTCCACCGATCTTGTTCCCGCTATGCGCTGACTCAGCGGATTCATCGCTGCCACCCTGGGCATTGAGCGGACGCTGGCCCTGGCCACCCGTCCGGGAGAAGTTAGCGGTTCCGAAGTTGAGGTCGTGACCGATCGCTGTGGCGTCTACCTGGACTGTGGTGCGCGGACCGTTGTCCGACATCCACTCTTGAATCTGCAGTTTGCCTGTCACGATGACCGGTTGACCACAGCGCACACTGTTCATCACGTGCATGGCCAACCCGCGGAAGCACCGCACTGAGTACCAGTTGGTACTGATATCCACCCAGGTGTTCTTGTCCGCGTCGAATCGGCGCGTGGTGGTGGCGAGTCGGAATCGTGCGGCTACGGTGCCGTCGTCGAACAGATGGGATTCGGGATCTTTGCCGACGAATCCTCGGAGTGTGACGTGTTCGGGCATGGGATGCTCCTTCGTGTGAGCCATCCCCGCGGCTCGTGAAACTGCGAGGACGGAACCGGTCCCCGAAATCCAGGGGTGACTCAACCGTGCCTCTCGTCACGGGCCCCCGACCCAGCACATCCCATGGATGTGGATGAGCGAGGCAATCGAACTCTTGGCCGGCGGCTGTGCAGTGACAGCACCGTGGCTGACGCTCCGGCGCTGTGCACAGTCACACCCCGACATGGTCCGCGCCACCCTCAGACGTGAGGCTCCTGCTCAACCGTTGCTACACTGGATTGGCGCTTCACGCGGCCTGCCTCGGTAGCTCAGTGGATAGAGCAGGAGCCTTCTAATCTCTTGGTCGGGGGTTCGATTCCCTCTCGGGGCACCAAAAA
>JAFAAV010000103.1 GCA_023426375.1 Actinomycetes bacterium
ATCTCGTAGATAACGCGGTAATTGCCCGTGCGTACCCGCCACTCTCCTTTGCCGCCCACGAGCTTTTTAGCGCCGTGAGGTCGGGGATTATCGGCCAAAAGTTCAATTGCGGCCTGAATTCGTAACCGTGCGGGCTTGTCGAGTTTCCTGATCTGGCGCAACGCTGCCGGTGCTAGTTCAATCCGGTAGGTCATGAAAGGCCAAGATCAGATTTGACCTGGTCCCATGGGATGGCATGCTCGCCGTCATCCATTTCTTTCCGCGCGGCCTGGGCGGCCTGAATGTCTGCCAGGTCCTCGGCTGCTGACATGAGTTTCTCTAAGTCGCCAGCATCCACAACTGCGGCAATGCGGTGTCCGCGTCGTGTTAGGAAGACGGGTTCGTGGCCAACTCGTGCGGTGTCGACTACGTCGGCGAGTCGGGCCCGAGCGTCACTTACGGTCATGTCACTCATGCACTCAGAATACAGTCATTCTTCACGCTTTTGTACAAAACGGCGGTTATGGCGTGAAGGTCTGAGTGCGGCCGTAAATTACATCGGCCTTCGCGCCACAATCACCCGGTCCTGTGAATGGTGTGCCCCGGCCCCGCCGGACACGTGGCGCTCGCGGACTTCGTCCACCAGGAAGTCCCAGCCAGCGTGCGCAAAGTACTGGGTAATGTCCTCCGGCATCATGTAATCCGCTGGGTCGAAGCCGTGAGGACCGTCGTTCATGACGTGATGGACGAACATCAGCAAACCACCGGGCTTCACGGCCTGAGCGAAGTGCCGTTCCACCTGATGGTCGTCGGCCTTGGGGATGGCCGGGTACTGAGCGGACACCAGGTCGAAATCGGTGAATTGTGAGTCAAGGAACCCCTGCACCAACCATGTGATCTCCACGCCGGCAGTTTCAGCAGCGGCACGGGCGCGCTCCACGGCCACGGTGGAAACGTCCAAGCCAGTGACAGTCCAACCCTGTTGGGCGAGCCACACGGCATCCGCCCCCTCGCCGCAACCGACGTCCAAGGCGGAACCGGGCGTGAGTGTGGAAGCCTCGGCCACGAGAGCGCCGTTCGGGTTGCCACTCCAGATGTGTTCGGTGTCGTAGCGGGCATCCCACTCTTCAGCAGTAACGGGTGCCTTGTGTTCCGGGTGCTCGTGCGTCATGGGTTCAGAGTGGCACGACTCGAAGCTTATTGCGAATGATTCCGCGTAGGGCGAGCGGTGCCTAAGCGCTGGGACGTGACCCCACGACGTCGTACGTAATTTCCACGAACTGGCCGACCGTTCGCGCGCCCTTGAGGGTCAGGCGGTCGGGATACACGGAGCGGGGCAGTAAAGGTTTCCCGCTGGCGAGGAACGCCGGCGCGATCGTCATGATGATGCGGTCGAGAACACCGGCGTCCAGGAACTGGCCGACCAGATCTCCACCGCCCATGACCCACACGACCCCGTCACCGGCTGTTTCTGTGATCGTGGCAAGAGCATCTGGCACGGTGCTGTTCAGGAACCGGACATCCACACCTGACGGCACGGGCAAGTCACGGCTCGTGAACACGTAGCTGGGCCGATCCCCGAAGAATCCGGTCCATTTGTCCGGATGCTCGAGCATGTTTTCGATGTTGAGCAACCATTCATAGGTCGATGAACCCATGACGAACACGGAGACGGTCTGGGTAAAGGGCTCCATATCCGGAGCCTCGCTCTCGACCTGGAACAGCCATTCGAGTGAGTTGTTGGGATCGGCCAGAAAGCCGTTGGCGGTGGTGGCTGTGTTGAAGATGAACATGGGACCAAACCTCCGAAAGGAGCGGTGTGTGGGCCTCCAGTGTGCGCCCATGCTCAGACACGCATAACCCCTACCTGCGGGGCCCGCAGGTAGGGGTTGCGCAACTGGTCCTAAGAATCACCTTCCTTGGAAGCCAGAACCTTGGGGATCTGACCGGTGTGCGTGATCTCGCCGGTGTCGATGAGTTCCTTCACCTCGGCCAGATGTTTTTCGGGTACGGCCGCAACCTCGTTGCCGTCGCTGTCGACCACCTTGCCGTCTTCCATCCGATCACCCTCACGCAGCATTTGAAGGGCGCCCGTCGGAATCACACGCACCGGTGCAGCGCCTATGATCGTCGGATTCTCCGGTGTGCCCTTCTTGAAGCTGTTGAACACCAGGTTCAGGGTGATGGCCACGACGGCCGCGGCAGATATTCCGGAGCCAAGAATGGTCTGCGCCCACGTGGGAAAGCCCTGATAGAAGTTGGGCGAGGCGACAGGGATCAAGCCGAAAGCAAAGGCCACCGCGACGATCACCAGGTTCATAGAGTTGCCGAAGTCCGCCTTGGCCAGGGTCCGCACGCCCGACGACGCCACGGTTCCGAACAGCACGATGGACGCGCCACCCAGCACGGGTTCGGGGATGGCAGCGACCACTTCACCGACGATGGGCAACAGGCCCAGGCCGATCATGATGAAGCCAGCGGCACCCACGACAAAGCGGCTGCGCACACCCGTGACCGCGACCAGTCCCACGTTTGCCGCGAAGGCCGTCTGGGTGAACGAGTTCAAGACCGGCGCGAGAGTGGAAGAGGCCATGTCCGCGCGCAGACCGTTGGCCACTCGCTTGGACGTGATCTTGGCGCCGGTGATCTCCCCGACCGCCAGGATGTCTGCGGTGGTTTCCGTCATGGTCACGAGCACCACGATCAGCATGGAAATGATGGCCGCGATCTCAAAGGTGGGTGGACCGAAGGCCAGGGGAGTCGGGAAGGAAACCAGCGAGCCTTCACCGATGCGGGAGAAATCTGCCATCCCCATGAGTGCCGCAACGCCGGTACCCAGAATGAAGGCCAACAGAATGGAGAGTCGAGAGATCATGCCGATGCCCACCTTGGAGAGCAGCAGCACGATCAAGAGCGTGATGGCCGCCAGCGCAATGGCTCGATTGTCCGGTTCGGAGCCGTCCGTGGTTCCGGCAGCCCAGTCGATCGCCACGGGCAGCAGTGAAATACCGATCACCGTGATCACGGTTCCCGTCACCACCGAGGGGAAGAACCGGATGACTCGGGAAAACGCGCCGGCCAGGAGGAACCCGGCCGCCGAGGAGACGAGTACGGCCCCGAAGATGGCCTGGATTCCACCGCCGCCGGACAGGATGGCGAGCATCGGTGCCACTCCGGCAAAAGAAACGCCCTGGACGAGAGGCAATTTGGAACCCATCCCCGGTAGGCCCAGGCTCTGCAGGCATGTGGCCAGACCTCCCATGAGGAGACACGAGGAGATCAGCAGAGCGACCTGATCTCCCGGGAGGCCGGCTGCTTGGCCGATGATGAGTGGCACGGCAACGATGGCGCCGTACATGGTGAGAACGTGCTGTGCACCAAATGCGGTGGTGCGTCCGAGCGGTAGACGCTCGTCCTCGGGACCCAGTGGCCGCTTCAGATCGCGGCGTCCCTTGAGGGAATTGATGCTGATCATTGCAGATGCCTCCGTTCACGGCCGGTGTCGGCCGCAGGTTCGGCGATCCTCTGTTTTTCCCACCCGGTACAAC
>JAFAAV010000136.1 GCA_023426375.1 Actinomycetes bacterium
GCGGACAGTGACTGTGCCTCCGCCGTGAGTACCACGTAGGCCAGAACGGCGTGTCCGGTGACGGGATCCTTGATGGGGGTCGCACCAGCCTCGACCACGTGCGGGTGAGTCACCAGTGCGGACTCGATCTCGATGGTCGACAACCGGTGCCCGGACACGTTGATCACGTCGTCCACGCGACCCAGGATGTACAGGTCGCCCTCGTCATCGGTGCGAGCGCCGTCCCCGGCGAGGAACCAGCCGCGCTCGCCGTAGGCAGCCCAGTACGAGGACAGGTAGCGCTGCGGATCGCCCCACACCGTGCGGGCCATGGACGGGCCGATCTTGTCGACCACGGCGAAACCCTGCAGATTGGGGCCCACTTCTTCGCCGGACTCGTCGAGCACGCGCACCGAGACACCAGGGACGGCGCGCGTGGCGCAACCGGGCTTCAGGGAGGTGTGCGGAGCGGCGTCGTCGAACGTGCCGGGCGGTGCGAACTGCGGATCGTGCGGGCGCGGGGAGGCCACGCACGAGCCGGTCTCGGACTGCCACCAGGTGTCCACGAACGGGACCTCGTCGCGGCCGACCTGCGCTCGCAACCAACGCCACGCCTCGGGATTGATGGACTCGCCCACCGAGCCGAGCAGGCGGATGGACGAGAGGTTGTAGACCTGCGGCAAGCCTTTGGGGAAGGCGCCCATGAGTGAGCGGATCAGCGTGGGCGCGGTGTAGTAATTGGTCACGCCGTAGCGTTCGATGACCTCGAAATGACGCCCGTAATCCGGGGTGTTCGGCGTGCCCTCGTAGATCACTTCGGACACGCCGTTGGCCAGCGGGCCGTAGATCTCATAGGTGTGGGCGGTGACCCACGCGAGGTCTGCGGTGCACCAATGAACGGTCGAATCCACCTTGGCCGGATCATTCACGGCGGAGAGCTCGTCCGGCCGCAGCACACCGTTGGCATCGGGCACGTCCGGGAGCAGGTCGAACATCAGGGCGTGCGTGTACGCGGTCTGCACCAGGTACCCGCCCATCGTGTGCACCAGGCCCTTGGGCTTACCCGTGGTGCCGGAAGTGTAGATGATGAACAGGGGCGTCTCCGCGTCGAAGGCCTCGGGCACGTGCACGTCCGAGACGTCCGCGGTCAGCTCGTGCCACCACACGTCGCGGCCGCGCGTCCACGGTACGGTGTCCTCCTGCTTGGAACGCAGCCCGCGGGTGCCGCGCGGCAGATCCATGCGGCCGGGTCGCGAGGTGCGGCGCACCACGATCACGTGCTCGATGTTGTTCTCGCCGCTGCACGCCTGGTCCGCGTTGGTCTTCACGGGGACGACGGCGCCGCGCCGGTTCTGTCCGTCCGTGGTCACCAGCACTTTGGCGCCGGTGTCCTCCACGCGGAACTTGAGGGCCTCGGCGGAGAAGCCTCCGAACACGAGGGAGTGGATCGCGCCGATGCGCGCGCACGCGAGCGTGATGATGACGGTTTCGGGGATCACCGGGAGGTAGATGACCACGCGGTCGCCCTTCTCCACCCCGAGTTTCAGCAGTGCGTTGGCGGCCTTGGAAACCTCGCGCTGCAGGTCCGCGTAGGTGTACACCAGACGATCGCCGGGTTCACCCTCGAAGTACAGGGCCACGTGATTGCCGCGGCCCGCCTCCACGTGACGATCCACGCAGTTGTAGGAGACGTTGAGCTTGCCGCCCTCGAACCACGCGATCTCCGGGACGGAGAGGATGTCGTTGCCGGCCTCGTCCGTGCCGATCTTCTGTGGCTTGTCGAAGCGGTGAGTCGTGTGCCACTGCTCCGCCCAGTCCAGACGCGTCGCCTGCTTGGCCCAGAACTCCTCGCGCGCCTCATCCGAGATCAGCGCGGGATTGGGCGTGGGCGAGTAAGGGTCTGAGAAGGAAGTAATTTCGATCAACTCCATCGTCTCCTGGCATTAGCACCTTGCACCGCACGGGTACCGGTTGCTGCGACGTCAACGAGCCAGGTCTCTCGGCCGCTCCGGATGGGAACCGTTCCATTCAACGTCCCGGGAGGCCGCCGCCGCAAATTGAGTCAGGAATACAGAACCCGCGGGGCCTCGATGAGCGGGCAGGTGTTCATGACCGCCTTTAACCCGGCGGCCTTGGCGCGCTCGGCGGCGGCCGGATCGGTCACACCCAACTGCATCCACACCGCACCCGCACCAATGTCGATCGCTTGATCCACCACGTCACCCACGCGCTGGGAGTTCACGAAGCAGTCGACCACGTCCACGTGCCCCGGGATGTCCTCGAGCGATCGGTACCCGGTTTCACCGTGCACGTCCTCACCGGCCAGATTGACCGGGATGATCTCCTGCCCGAACTCGTCACGAATCCGCCGGGACACCGCAAACGCCGGTCGCGTGCGGTTGGTGGACAGCCCAACGACGGCCCACCGCCCAGGGGTGGTGAGTAGCTCGCGAATCAGGCCCGGATCGTTGACGTGGCGATCACTCATACGAACATCGTCTCACTGTAAAAATGCTCGGTCATCATGTTTCACGGGCCACCGGAACGGTTGCGGAAACGGTACAGTGGGCGCAGAACGATCATGAGTTCCGACGCACAGCCCTGGCTTGTCGGACGGCAACCCTCTCCCGTAGCGGGGTGCCCCAGGTGAGGATCGGGCCGCATGGCACACCGCATGCGGCAAGTACGGCGCCACACAAGCGCGCTGGACCCGCAGAGTAGGCCGCCGCAGGTGGTGCACGGGGCGCGGGTCGAGTTCGACCTCAAGGGGCACACATGAGCAAGAAGCGGATTTCCGTCAACGCCTTCGACATGACCTGCGTGGATCACCAGAGCTTCGGCCTGTGGCGTCACCCGCGGTCCAAGGCCACCGAGTACAACACCATCGAGTACTGGACCAACCTGGCCAAGACACTGGAGAAGGGCAAGTTCGATGCCCTGTTCCTGGCGGACGTGGTGGGCATCTATGACATCTACAAGAACTCCGCCGCGCCCTCCGTGTCGGACGGTGCGCAGGTTCCCGTGAACGACCCGTTCATGCAGATCTCCGCCATGGCCGCCGTAACCGAGCATCTGGGCTTCGGTGTGACCAGCGCGGTGACCTACGAGCAGCCCTACACCCTGGCTCGCAAGTACGCGACGCTGGATCACTTGACCAAGGGCCGCGTGGGCTTCAACGTGGTGACCTCGTACCTGCCCTCCGCCGCGGAGAACCAGGGTCTGCCGCGCCAGATCGAGCACGATACCCGCTACGAGATCGCCGAGGAGTTCCTCGACGTTTGCTACAAGCTCTGGGAGGGCTCCTGGGAAGACGGCGCCGTGGTCAAGAACCGCGAGGCCGGTCTCTACGCGGATCCCCAGAAGGTCCACCCGATCCAGCACTCGGGCAAGTACTTCACCGTTCCGGGTGCCGCGCTCACCGAGCCGTCCCCGCAGCGCACCCCGCTGATCTTCCAGGCCGGTGCGTCCTCGCGCGGCCAAGCGTTCGCCGGTCGTCACGCGGAGGCCGTGTTCGTGGGCGGTCTGCGCCCCGACCTCACCCGCTACGTCACGGACAAGATTCGTGAGCAGGCCGAGGCCCAGGGCCGCCACCGCGATGACGTCAAGATCTACGCGATGCTCTCGGTGGTCGTGGACGAGACGGAGGAGAAGGCCCAGGAGAAGTACCGGGACTACCTTTCCTACGTGAACCTGGAGGCGTCCCAGGCGATCATCGGCGGCTGGTCCGGCGTGGACCTGAGCCAGTTCGACGAGGACGAGGCCCTGAACTACATCAGGACCGACTCCATCCAGTCCTTCCTGACCCCGTTCACCCTTCAGTCCAAGGACAAGAAGTGGACCCGCGAGGAGATCGCCAAGCACTGCGCCCTGGGCGGCATGGGTGACGTGATCGTGGGATCGCCGGAATCCGTAGCCGATCAGCTCGAGACCTGGGTCGACGAGGGCGGCCTGGACGGCATCAACCTGGCCTACCACGTGAGCCCCGGCTCCTTCGAGGACTTCGTGGAGTACGTGGTTCCCGAGCTGCAGAAGCGCGGCCGCTACCGCACCGACTACGAGGGCTCCACCCTGCGCGAGTCCCTCTACGGCGCCGGTCAGCCCCAGGTCATGGACACCCACCCCGCCGCGCAGTACCGCGGCGCGTTCGCCGACAAGCCGTCCGTGGCGGACACCGCCGCGCGCGAGCTGGTGGGCTAACAGCTTCTAGAACGACGACGACGACGCCGCTGCCGCGACCTTTCGCTCGAAAAGGTTGCGGCAGTTTCATCTCGTAATATCGGGATAGATACTACTAGAAGTAGGGGATGCCACATGTCTTGGAGCGACGCGCCGTTATCAATTAAGGATCAAGATCTTTATGAAATGACGCCATACGCCAGGGGCGTAGCGAGGCGCATAGAAGAAAACCATAGCTGGTCCGACAGCAACGTTTTTGGGTTACTGGGTGCTTGGGGATCTGGGAAGAGTTCAATTCTCAACATCATTGAATATGAAATTAAGTTACCTCCAACGAATTGGAAAACTGCACGTTTTACACCGTGGGCAACTGGTGATGAACTGGGAATGCTTGATGAGTTTTACTCGTCCATCTGTAGTGCGTTGCCGGAAGGTTCAAGAAAAAATTTCCGTGCAGGCTTCAGCAGACTCCTCGAAATAACCGCACCAATGGCCGCCGGTGTGCCAACCATAGGTGGAGTGCTTTCTGGGACAGCTTCAGTCGCGGCAAATTTCCTAAAAAGAAATGACCCTTGGAATGTTCAGTTCAACGAGATGTCAGAAAAGCTAAGACATCTTGGGTCTCCGCTATTGATCATAGCGGATGATATCGACCGATTGGACCCCGAAGAATTGATTCGATTTTTCAAGGCGATCCGGCTCCTTGGGCGATTTCCTGGGGTGAATTATTTAATCTCATATGACATGAATATGATTGTTGATTCATTGTCAGCGGCTAACTTGCATATTCCCGATGGCAGGCGAGCTGTGGAGTACATGGAAAAAATAGTTCAGTTTCAGTTCGACGTGCCACCCCTCACGAGACTTCAAGTATCAGAAGCGATCGATTCAAAATTGCGAAACCTGTTTGAAGAGCACGATATTGCAATAAAATCTGATTCCAGATATAGGGATGTTTCACAAGTGTACCTTTCCCGACTTACCACCCCTCGCGCCATTGAACGATACATTCAACAGTTGAAACAGGCGTTAGAGTTTTTCGACCCGGCTGAGGTGGATATTGATGACGTGTTGGTGATGACATTATTGCGTGTTGTTGCGCCCACTGTGTATTCTAATTTATCTCGATACTCTCACGAATTGACTCGAGGGCACACGGGTGAGCTTGAACGAGGCGCAAATGGTTTTGATTATAAAAAATTTGACTATAACCCGTTGCTGGAGGGGCTTGCTGAGCCAGTTAAGGATGATGTTGAAAAGTTGCTTCATCACCTATTTCCAAGACTTACCCAATACGAGTTTACCTCGCCACGCTTGACGCAGGGGCGCAGGGTCTCGAATCCGAGTTACTTTGATCGATTTTTCTCGATGGGTATATTGTCGCACGACATTTCTGATGTATTTATAGAAGTTTCATTTGCTAATGCAGTAAATGGAGATTATGGGCCGCTAAGAGAAATTTTGCGACGATCTAACGAGGCTCAAGTGGATTTGGCCTTGGAGAAGATTAGCTTGCTCGTGGAGCAGGGGTTGGCCGACGAGGCGACGGAAGATAACTGGATTAAGTTGGTTGAATGTCTTCTTGGGGTGCTACCAATGATGAGCACGGATGGGGGGATGTTGAGTTCACATTTCGAAGAGTTGGAAAGAATAACAATACAATCCCTTGTCGAAGTGAAAACGGTCGACGGGATGCAGAAAGCCTTTGATATTATGGAGGGTGAATGCGATCTAACGCAGCAGTTGCGGTTCATCCAGCGTGGTAGCTGGATGAAGCAAGAAAATAACGCTTTATACGATTTGTTTTCCAAGAAAGTAGAGGCGCGCATTCACGAAGAAACTGTTAATCACTTTCTTGCAAAGGATGAAGCGCCCGCTGATATTAATGTGTTTTCGTTTCTGTTATTCTTGGTAGATCGCAACGGTGGTAAAGATCTTAGGGATGAGTTGACGACAATGGTTCAGTCGGGCAGAGTCGAAATGAGAACGATTGCCTCAAGGTGCGTTAGCGTGGCTAAACTTCTTGGTGTGAAAGGTGCAATTCCGGAGATTAGTGACTTCGACCAGGTTATATTCGATTGCATAGCACCAAATTTAGATGATGAACTCTACTATCTGGAAGCTGTGGAGGTGGACAAATACGATATTACTTGGGCTAATCGTGAAAAGTTTGTTCAAGGAAAGATCGAGCGGCCCAGTTCGATTAAGCGTGACTAAGAATAATAGTTATTACTGCTTGAATTAAAGCAATGCCGAGGTGAGGCGACAGACGTTCTCCACGTACTTCTGTCGCAGGGGGCGCTTGTTCCACGCCTCGAGGTTCAGCAGGGTCGAGGAGGCTTTGAACTCGTCGACCACGTCCTCCATGCGGTCGTGGAACTCTCGGTCCACAATCATCACGGACACTTCCAGGTCCAGGGCGAAGGACCGTTCGTCCATGTTGGAGGAACCGATCACGCTGATCAGGTCGTCCACGAGCACGAACTTGGCGTGCAGCACCGTGGGGGAGCTGTAGCGGTAGATCTTGACCCCCGCCTCGGCGAGCTCGGAGTAGTACGAGTTCTGGGCGTGGTGGGCCAGGAAATGATCCGAGGACTCACCCACGAAGATCTCCACATCAACCCCGGACTGCGCTTCGGTGGTGAGCGCATGCAGCAGGGACTCGTCCGGCACGAAGTACGGGCTGGAGATCACCACGCGGCGGTTGGCGTTGTAGATGAGGTGGTTGAACAGGCGCAGATTGTTCTCGGTCTCGAACCCGGGGCCGGACGGCACCACCTGCGCGTAGACGGGGCCTTCGACGTCCGTGAGGACCTCGGTGGCCTCGTCCAGGAGCAGGTCGTCGGTCTCCGAGTACCAGTCGGAAACGAATACCGCGTTGAGCTCGGCGACCACAGGGCCGGAGCAGCGGATCATCAGATCCTTCCACTCCAGGCCGCGGCGGACGTTCTTCTTCTTGTTGTACGAGCGGTGAATGATGTTCTGCGAACCCGTGTAGGCGATCGAGCCGTCCACCACCAGGATCTTGCGGTGATTGCGAAGATCCGGGCGCTGCCACTCGCCGCGCCATGGGCGGATCGGCAACATACGACGCCAGGGAATACCGGAGGCATTGAAACGGCGCACCAGTTCCGCGTAGCCGGGGTAACCCAGCGAACCCACGTGGTCGATCAGGATGCGCACCCGCACGCCGCGCTCATGGGCTCGAACGAGCGAATCCAGCAGCACCTGGGACACCTGGTCCGTGGCCACGATGTAGAACTCGAAGTGCACGTAATCCGTGGCACGGTCCACGTCACGGGCCATCCGTTCCATGGAGTCGTGGTTGTCCGTAAGAATGTCGAAGCCGTTGCCACCCACCATGGGCAGGGCGCCCAACTGGTAGTTCAGCTTGGAGGTCGTGGTGACCCACTCCGGCAGGTGATGGAACTCCTCGCCCAGGGAGAAATCCTCCGGGGTGTTCTCACGAATGATGTCGTTCATCTTGGCCTGCTTCTCCATCCGCTTCCGCGGAAGGCGAGAAGAACCAATGATCAGGAACAACAACAGGCCCGCGTAGGGCATCAGGAAGATCGCGAGCAGCCACGCCAGGGCCACCGAAGGCCTGCGGTTATGTGGGATCCACCCCAGCGCAATGATCTTCAGAATCAGGTCGATGACACCCAGGATGATCAGAATCCACTCGGGCAGCGTGTCCGGGGAGAGCAGGTCGTACGGAATCCATGGGTACATCGAATCTCTAATTCAGCGTTGCTCCGGGCGGGGAAAAACGTACGCGGACTCGGAACCACCGCACGGACGCTCGCTGAAACCGTGTGTGACCAGCAGCTTGCGCGCGGGTTCGTTCCCCCACGGGACGGAAGCATTCACGGCTTTGACCTCGGGGTGCTGGAACGCCAGGTCCACCAGGTACGGCAGCACTTCGCCCGCGTAGCCCTGATTCTGGCGCTGAGGCACCACCGATCCCACGACCTCGAGCTCGTTGTCGATGGGCGGTCCCACGAACCCGGCCATGCCGATGATCTGGCCCGAGGCCGCATCCACGACCGCGAACATGGAGTACATGGTCTCGGTGAAGAAGTAGCTTCCGGCGTCCAGCGCGGTCTGGGCCCAGTCCTGGTCCTCGGGGGTCGGGAACCCCTGAGCGAACTGTGGCAGATCTGCGTTGTCGGTTGCGGCCTCAAGCTCTTCCGCGGTGAACGGGCGCAGCAAGAGGCGTTCGGTACGAATCGATCGTTCCGGGCTGAGCTCTTCGAGAACCTCAGTCATGGTGTGTGTCCTTATGATCAACCGAAATACTTGGGGAGGGTGGAACTGTGGGCCTCTCGCAAGGCCTCCAGATCCACGGAGAACTCACCCTGAACATCCAGGGCTCCGGACTCCGCGTCCACCACTCCGATGCGCGCAAACGGGTAGTTGCGCACGGTGCACATGTCCTTGAAGCGCACCTCTTCCGAACGCGGCACGGCCACCACGGTCCGCCCCTGGGATTCGGAGAACAGCAGCGTGAACGTGTCTACGCCGTCCCGATCGGCAACTTCCCCCAGGCCGATCCGGGCACCCACACCGAAGCGCAGGGCCATCTCCGACAGAGTCGCGGCCAAGCCACCCTCGGAAACATCGTGTGCTGCGTCGATCATGCCGTCGCGTGACATGTTGACGAGCATGTCACCCAGGGTACGCTCCTTCTTCAGGTCAACCTTGGGAGGTTGCCCTCCCAGGTGACCGCGCACGCGGGCCCACTCGGAGCCGTCCAGTTCATCAGCGGTCTCGCCCAGCAGGTAAATGGCCTGACCGTCTTCGCGCCAGCCGGACGGGGTGCGGCGAGCGACGTCGTCGAGCACACCCATCAAGGCGACCACCGGGGTGGGGTTGATGGCGACGCCGCCGGTCTGGTTGTAGAGCGAGACGTTGCCGCCCGTGACGGGCACGCCCAGTTCCTGGCAGCCGTCGGACAGGCCGCGCACGGCCTCGGCGAACTGCCACATGATGTCCGGGTCCTCGGGGGAACCGAAGTTCAGGCAGTCCGAAACGGCCGCGGGGCGCGCGCCGGCGGTGGTCACGTTGCGGTAGGCCTGGGCGAGCGCGAGCTGGGCGCCGGCGTACGGATCCAGGCGGGTGTAGCGACCGTTGCAGTCCGTGGACAGGGCCACGCCCAGCCCGGTCTCCTGGTCCACGCGGATCACACCGGCGTCGTCCGGCATGGCCATGGCGGTGTTGCCCTGAACGTAGCGGTCGTACTGGCTGGTGACCCAGTCCTTGGAGCACAGGTTGGGCGAGGCCATCAGTTCGAGTACGGCCTGGCGTAATTCTGCGCCGGAGGGGCGGGAAGCATCCTCGGGGGAACCCGTGAAGTGGTTGGCCTGCAACTGGTCCTGGGACTCGGGGCGGGCGTAGGGGCGTTCATAGACCGGGCCGTCGTGGGCCACGGTGCGCGGATCCACGTCCACGATCACTTCGCCCTGGTAGTCGATGACCAAGCGGCCCGTATCGGTGACCTCACCGATCCACGAGTACTCCACGTTCCACTTGGCCATGACCTTTTCGAAGGCCTCGACCTTCTCCGGAGTCACCACGGCCATCATGCGTTCCTGGGACTCGGACATCAGGATCTCGCCCGGGGTCAGCGTGGGATCGCGCAGCAGCACCTTGGTGAGGTCCACGCGCATGCCGCCGTCACCGTTGGAGGCGAGCTCGGAGGTTGCGCAGGAAATACCCGCGGCACCGAGATCCTGGATGCCCTCCACCAGGGAGCCCTTGAACAGCTCCAGGCAGCACTCGATCAGGACCTTCTCCGCGAACGGGTCACCCACCTGAACGGCGGGGCGCTTGGAGGGCTTGGAATCATCAAAGGACTCGGAAGCCAGCACGGAGGCGCCGCCAATGCCGTCGCCGCCGGTGCGTGCGCCGAACAGCACCACCTTGTTGCCGGTGCCGGAAGCGTTGGCTAGGCGGATGTCCTCGTGGCGCATGACGCCCACGGCCAGGGCGTTGACCAGCGGGTTGCCCTGGTAACAGGGATCGAATTCCACTTCGCCGCCGATGTTGGGCAGACCCAGCGAATTGCCGTAGCCACCCACACCGGCCACCACACCGTGCACCACGCGCTGGGTGTCCGGGTGGTCGATGGCACCGAAACGCAGCGGATCCATCACGGCCACCGGACGGGCGCCCATGGAAATGATGTCGCGCACAATGCCGCCCACACCGGTCGCGGCACCCTGATAGGGCTCCACGAAGGACGGGTGGTTGTGGGATTCGATCTTGAAGGTCACGGCCCAGCCGTCACCGATATCCGTGACGCCGGCGTTTTCGCCGATGCCCACCATGAGGTCCTTGCGCATCTCGTCCGTGACCTTGTCGCCGAACTGGCGCAGGTGCACCTTGGTGGACTTGTACGAGCAGTGCTCGGACCACATGACCGAGTACATGGCCAGTTCCGCGGCGGTCGGCCGGCGGCCCAGGATCTCCTTGACGCGCTCGAACTCGGATTCGGTCAACCCCAGTTCGGCCCAGGGCAGCTCGGTCTCCGGGGTGGAGGCGGCGTGTTCAACGGTGTCCAGGTTGAAGTGAGTTTCGCTCATGTCGGTTACGAGAATCCCTTGCCGTGGTGGTGGGCGCGTACGGTGCGTTCCCGGCGCTCACGCAGAAATGTCGGATAGTGATGCGGACCCGCAAGCCCGCGGGGCGTCAGCGGGTCAGGCGTTCCAGGACGGACACGAAGATGTCCAGGCCGTCGGTGCCGTGGCGCATGTCCACCTCACCGGAGCCGGAGAAGTCCGCGCCGAAACCGGGTTCCACCGCGTGCTCCGGGTGGGGCATGAGTCCCACCACGTTGCCGCGGGCATTGGTGATCCCCGCAATGTCGTTGCGCGAGCCGTTGGGGTTGCCGTTCACATAGCGGAAGGCCACGCGGTTCTCGGCCTCGAGCTCGTCCAGAGTGCGCTGGTCGGCCACGTACTGGCCGTCCTGGTTCTTCAGCGGCACCACGATGGTCTGGCCCTGCTCGTAGCGAGCGGTCCAGGCAGTGTCCGTATTTTCGATGCGCAACGCCTGATCACGGCAGATGAACTTCAACTGCTCGTTCTTGATCATGGAGCCGGGCAACAGGTGCGATTCGGTGAGCACCTGAAAACCGTTGCAAATGCCGAGGACGGGCAGAGCAGCGTCGGAATTGGCGGCGTCGATGATCTTGTCCATGAGCGGCGCGAAACGCGCAATGGCGCCGGCACGCAGGTAGTCGCCGTAGGAGAAGCCGCCCGGAAGGATCACCGCGTCCACGTTCTGCAGGTCTTCGTCCGCGTACCAGAGCGGGACCGCGGTACCACCGGCGATTTCCACGGCGCGCATGGCATCGCGGTCGTCCAGGGTGCCCGGGAAGGTGACCACACCCACGCGCACGTCCTTCAACGCGGCATTGGGTGCAGGCTGGGACAGATCCGCGATCAGGGGGGTCTGGTCGGCGGTCAAATTCTGAGCCACGATCAGTTCTCCTGGTCCAGCACCGAAACGTTCACGACGTCCTCGATGACCGGGTTGGACAGCAGCTTCTCCGCGGCCTCGCGGGCCTGGGCGAGAACCTCGTCCGTTGCTTCTCCGTCCACGGTGAGTTCGAAGCGGCGGCCCTGACGGACCTCGCTGAAACCATCCAACCCGATGCGGGGCAGTTCGTTGGCAATCGCCTTACCCTGCGGGTCAAGGATTTCCGGCTTGGGCATAACATCAACCACGATACGGGCCATTACAACTCCTGAGATTCGAGCTAATCCTTGCCCATCCTATCCGTCCGCGGCGATATCCACCTCGACCGTGGCATTGGTCACGCGGCACGGAAATTCCCGCAGGTTCTTCGCCGGATCCGGCGGAGCGGTGCGTCCGGTGGCCAGCGCGATACGTGACCCCTGAAAGGTGCCGTCCAGGCCGAAGACCCAGTAGTGATTGGGGCACTCCACGGTGGCCTCACCGACCTGGGATTCGCGGCACACCGTGGCGGCCTGATGCGGGCACTGGTTCTCGAACGCCCGGACAGTTCCACTCTCATCCCGGGTGACGAGCACGCTGGTTCCACCGACGCGTGCCGGGACCGCGGTGTTCGCTTCGCTCAATTGGGCCGCAGCCACGGCCGGTTGCCAGCTCATGCGTTGACGTCCAATAGTTGTTCCGTGACGCTCAGCAGCCGCTCACGCAGGTCCCCCGACCTGGCTGCGAAGGCTCGCTGACGGCGCACGTACTCCGCCTTGCCTTCCGGGGTCTCAATGCGCACCGGCTGGTAACCCCACTCGCTCAATTCGTACGGCGAGGCCTCCATATCCGTGCGGCGCACATCCCACGCCAGCTCGAAACAATCGGCCAACAGGTCCGAATCCACGGCGGGCAGCAGCTTGTACGCCCACTTGTAGAGGTCCATGTTCGCGTGCAGGCATCCGGGCTGTTCCATGCGCCGTTGGGTCTCGCGCGTGGGCTGCAGTTCATTGCGCTCCACGGCCTGGGGTTGGAAGAACCGGAACGCGTCGAAATGGGAGCAACGGATCTTGTGGGATTCCACCACGTGGTCCGTACCCTCAGCGCCCAACCTGAGCCCCACGTACTCGTGACGCACACCGTTCTCCTGCACCTTGTACGCCATGGCCCATTCGTGCAGGCCGAAGCAATCAAACGTGCCGGTCTTCGCCACGGTGTTGGACAGCAGTTCCCGCGTGAAACGAATGGCGGTCTCGCGTTTGGCCACAAAGCGTTCGCGATCCACGACGACGCCGCTCGCGCCCTCGGGTGTGCCGGCCTCCCGGAGCTCGGCCTCCGTGGCAGGGCGGTAGAACTTCCAGTCCGCTCGGTCCTGGGCATCCAGCAGGATTGTGCCGAAACCGGGGTGCCACCGCGTGAACTGTGCGGGGGAGAGGGTGTAGTACGTGAACAGGAAGTCTTCTACGGGGTGCTTGCGACCCTCGTGCCTACGGTTCACGAATGGCTCGGTGAAACCGGAAATGCGCTGTTCGTGTGCTCGGGACGCTGCCAGCCATTCCTCACGGAACAGGGCTTCAGGCACGCGAGGCCTCTTCTGCCTGCGTGATCATGTACCGCATGGCGTTGTTGAGTTCCATGACCTGTTCCGGAGTCACGCCCATGCGTTCCATCATGATGACCGGTACGTCGGCGGCCTTTTCTCTGAGAGCCTGACCTTCCTCCGTCAGGGTGACGGCCAGGGCGCGTTCATTCTTGGGATCGCGACCGCGGCTGATGAGCCCGCGCGCTTCGAGTCGTTTCAACAGCGGTGACAGTGTTGCGGAATCCTGCATGAGCTCCGAGCTCAAATCCTTCACGGTGCGGGGGTTGGAACCCCACAGCGACAACATCACCAGGTATTGCGGGTGTGTCAGGCCCAGCGGTTCGAGAACGGGGCGGTAGCTCTGAACCACCATGCGCGAAGCCACGGATAGAGAAAAACAGAGCTGGTTCCCCAGGGCCAGCGGATCATGCGGAGCGTTCTCGGAAAGGGTCTCACCAGTGTGGGTGTCCATAGGTACCTCTCCAGCGTCTACGTCAAATTTGTTGATTTGCGCACTAAAAGTCTAGGTCACGGGCTACTTGGTTAGCAGCCCGTGACCTGAAAAAGACTGAAAAACTGAGATCCTCAGCGGCCGGTTCCCCCGTACACCGTGGCCTCGTTGTCCGCGTCCAAACCGAACGCGGTGTGGATCGCTCGCACGGCGGCGTCCAATTTGCTGACATCCGTGATCACAGAGATCCGCACCTCAGAGGTGGAAATCATGTCCACGTTGATGTCTGCGTTGGCCAGGGCCTCGAAGAACTTGAACGACACACCGGTGTTCGTTTTCATCCCCGCACCCACCAGGGAGATCTTACCCACCTGATCGTCGTAATCGAGACTGGTGTAACCGATCTTTTCTTCTGCGGCGCGCAGAAGGTTCATGGCCAGGTCGCCCTGGGACTCGTCCAGCGTGAAAGAGAGGTCGGTCATAGGGCGATCACCGGTGGACACGTTCTGAACGATCATGTCCACGTTGACCTTGGAATCCGCGAGCAGGCGGAAGATACGGGATGCGATTCCGGGGCGGTCCGGAACTCCCACCACGGTGATCTTGGCCTGAGTGCGGTCGTGTGCGATTCCGGAAATCAGCGGCTGTTCCAAGGGAATCTCCTTCTGCGGCGTGAAGTTTTCGTGGGGCGTGGGCATGACCCAGGTGCCTTCGTTATGGCTGAACGACGAGCGGACGTGCAAGGGCACGTTGAAGCGGCGGGCATACTCCACGCAACGCAAGTGCAGGATCTTGGCGCCGTTGGCTGCGAGCTCAAGCATTTCTTCGGATGAGACGCGGTCCAGCTTCTGCGCCGAAGGAACGATGCGCGGGTCGGCCGTGTACACGCCGTCCACGTCCGAGTAGATCTCGCACACGTCCGCGTTGAGCGCGGCAGCAAGGGCCACCGCAGTGGTGTCAGAACCGCCACGGCCCAGCGTGGTGATGTCCTTGGTGGAGCGGTGCACGCCTTGGAACCCGGCGATGATTGCGATATTCCCCGCATCCAGTGCTTCGCGGACGCGGAGGGGATTGACCTCTACGAGCTTGGCGGCACCGTGGTCGCCGTCGGTGATCATGCCGGCCTGAGAACCGGTGAAGGACTGGGCTGGCACCCCGATCTCGGAGATCGCCATGGCCAGCAGGGCCATGGAGATGCGTTCGCCTGCGGTCAGGAGCATGTCCAACTCGCGGGCCGGTGGCCTGCGGGTGACCTCGTTAGCAAGATCCAGCAGGTCATCGGTGGTGTCGCCCATGGCGGAGACGACCACCACGACATCGTTGCCGGCGTTGCGGGTCTCGGCGACCCTGCGGGCAACTCGGCGGATTCCGTCGGCATCAGAAACCGAGGAACCACCGAACTTTTGGACAATGAGGCTCATACATTCCTCTCGGACTGCGCAAGAAACACGCGATCAAGTGGTTTGGCGTCCATGCTAACTGTTCGCGCAAACATGATCGTTCCGGAGTCCAATGAGGCGAAGCTGAGGAGTTAGTTCGCTTCCGCGATGACCGTGCGCCCTTCGAAGGCTCGGCCGAGCGTGACCTCATCCGCGTACTCCAGGTCGCCGCCCACAGGTAGGCCGGAAGCCAACCGTGTGACTCGGATGCCCAGAGTCTTGAGCATCCGAGACAGGTACGTGGCTGTGGCTTCACCCTCAAGGTTGGGGTCCGTGGCCAGCACGATTTCCTGAATGGTTTCGTCCGACAACCGCGTCATGAGTTCACGGATGCGCAGTTGATCGGGGCCGACTCCCTGGAGGGGAGAAATCGCACCTCCGAGCACGTGGTAAAGCCCGCGATAACTGCGGGTGCGTTCGATAGCCATGACGTCCTTGGATTCCTCGACCACGCAAATCACGGTGCGGTCACGGCTGGCGTCACGGCAAATCGCGCATTCTTCCTGTTCGGTCACGTTGCCGCAGACCTGGCAGAAGGACACGGATGTCTTGACCGTGGTGATGGCGTCCACGAGTTGCTGGACCTCGTCCTTGTCCGCGTCGAGCAGGTGGAAGGCAATGCGCTGTGCGGATTTGGGTCCTACACCCGGGAGCCTTCCCAGCTCATCAATGAGGTCTTGGACCGCGCCTTCGTACACAGTTCTCCTTGGGGGATTCGGTTAGTTCGCTTGATGGGGGCGCTCTTCGATGAGCAGGCCCCCCAGAATTCGTTCAATGGCTGCACGGCCGTACAGGGAGGAATCTTCGATGGACTCGTCATCGGCACTCGGGGAGAAGTTCTCATCCTCGTTGGTGTCCTGCGATTCATCGGCCTGCGGTGCGGCCGGGCGTTGCCGCGCGGCGGCGATTTCTGCCGCGTGGCGTTCCCGGAAGCTGGGCCGCTGACTACGAGGGCCGCCGCTCTGGGCCGTCGCTTGCTCAGCTGGCCTGCTCGGGCCATGGTCCGCAGTCTCATAGAGATCGGTAGGCGGTTCGTCCTCCGGGGGAGGTGGGGGTTCGTTGGGCGTCCAGTATTCGTTGCTGGGCTCCGGAGCATACGAGGGGGACTGAGCAGTCTGCGGGCGGCCGGGCTCTGACTCTGGGTCCTGAGCTGGCGCATCAGTGTCAGAGTCCGAGGGGGAAGCGATCAACCCGCTGTCCGTGTCTTGGGATTGCCCCAGGCTGTCTACCGGTGCGGACTCGGACGCAGGGTCCCCTTCGGTGGCGTCCGAACTGTTCTCCGTCGAGGCAACGGGGCTCCGGTTTTCAGCGGCATCAACTGCGTTGTCCTGGCCCTGACCGATCGCGAAGTCCGAAGGCGCGAGCGTGGCCGGTTCCGAGGACGACGTCGTGGATTCCTTCGAATCAGTATCGACCTCATCGGTGCCCGATTGACGTGTCTGATCTGACTCAGCTCGATCCGCCTCGGTAGGAGCGGATGCTTCGACCGGTCCACCCTGCGGGATTTTCGCCACGGACCACGAGGTCACGGGCTCATCGGGAGATGCCTCAGGTTCGGGGTCCGGAGTCGCCTCAGGGGGTTGCTGCCCACCGTCCGTGGAGCGCCGACGCTGGGCGCCGAAGCCCTCCTGCTCACGGAAGTAGGCAGGCGGTTCATTGTCGGGCTGCTGCTCCGCATGGCCTTGCTGTCCCTGGGCAGGGGCCTGCGCACGGTGATCTTGGGTATCGCGACCTTGACCGCCGCCGCCCTGGCTAGTCCGGGCCTGTCCATTGCTGTCGTATCGGCGGTCGCGGTTACCAACCGTGGGTCCGCCCCTGCCCCGATCACGTTCGGGTGTCGGCCCTCCACGGCCGCCACCTGCACGACCTGCGCCTCCGCCGTGCGCCGGCCCGCCGGGGCCGTCACCGCCAGGGTTTCCACCGCGTGTGGGGCCGCCCGAACCGCCGCCGCTTTGACCTCCGCCGTGGGTGTCACCGGGGCGCACGGCCTCGATACGGCAGTCGATGCCGAGCACGGAGTGGATGGCCGCGCGGACATCGTTCTCGAACCGCGGGAAGTTCAACAGATCGCCCTCGGCATCGAAAGCGATCCGCAGGGTCTGGCCGTCGAAGGTCACGGGGGTGCCGCGCATGGTGACGGTCCACGCCACGCG
>JAFAAV010000012.1 GCA_023426375.1 Actinomycetes bacterium
CGGTGTCCTGGGTGGCATCGTCTACACGATCCTGCTGGTCATGAACGCCGTGGCCCTGCTGGTCAATTACGAGTCCGTGGAGGGCTCGGACATCCCCATGCTCATGCTCTTCGAGACCATGCACCCCATGGCCGCGCTCGGCATGGTGTTCGTGACGTTCGTGATGATTTACAACACCTGCATCAGCATGTTCTACGCACTTGGCCGCCGCATCACCGTCAACAACCGCAAGCGCTACGTCCCGGTGTTCCTGGGCACCTGCGTGGCCGGTTATCTGGTGAGCCTGATTGGCTTCGGCACGCTCATGAGCTACGTGTACCCTGCAATCGGCTACGTGGGCATGGTCATGGTGGTCGTCATGCTGGTCTGGTGGTTCCGCAGCCGACCGGATATCGCGAGCGAGGAAAGCCGCCGCGACCGCATGCGTGCTTTGCTCACCCTGAAGGAATCCGACGACAAGGACTTCCCCGAGGGTCACGAAAAGCGTCTTCAGGAGGCCGCGGAGAAATCGACGGCGGATGGCGAGGCCATCACCGGAGCCATTGACGCTGAAGTCGTCCGCAGCCTCGGCAAGGACACCAAATCGAATAAGGGCGGCGATTCCACGAAGTCTTCGGCTTCCGATTCGGAGAACGGCCACTGACTCCCGGTAGCCCTTAAGGAAACGCCCCTCACCACGCGTGGTGTGGGGCGTTTCCTATGGTGAGCGAGCGGCGTCGTCAACCTGGATTGCCGACGCCGCCGGGAGACTAGCCGCGCTTGGCCGCCTTCTCCTCCGCCTGGACAATCCAGTGCTCACGGGTGGTCACGAAGTCCGTGCCGTCCCACGCACCCAAGCCCGAGAGCCCGGGAATATCACCGGAATGGAAGACGGGCTCCACGCCCGCCTTCCGCTGATCCATGTAGTTACGCAGGACCTTGGAGGCAACGCCTGCCAGGCCGACCAAGGCGATCAGGTTGATGGTGGCCATGAACGCCATGAACAGGTCCGCGAGCGACCACACGAGGTCCAGGGCTGCAATCGCGCCCAGGAACACACAGGCCAACACGAGGAAGCGGTAACCGGTCATCACCGCGCGAGAACCGGTCATGAAACGGATGTTGGACTCGCCGTAGTAGTAGTTGCCGATCACGGAAGACCATGCGAACAGGAAGATCGCGACGGTCAAGAAGTGGATGGCCCAATCGCCCAGCTGCGCTCCCAGAGCGGTCTGGGTGAGCGAGGCACCCTGGCGCTCATCGCCGAAGGTCGGATTGGAGAGCAGGATGATGAAGGCCGTCACGGAGCAGACGATCATGGTGTCGAAGTAAACGCCCAGGGACTGCACGAAGCCCTGCTTGGCCGGGTGCGAGACGGACGCGGTAGCGCCTGCGTTGGGAGCGGAACCCATACCCGCCTCGTTGGAGAACAGGCCACGCTTCATGCCCTGGATGATCACACCGATCAGGCTGCCGGTCACGAACTCGCGGATACCGAACGCGCCCTCCACGATCATGAGGAACATGGCGGGGACCTCGGTGATGTTCAGTGCGACGATCAGCAGACCCAGAATCAGGTACAGGATGGCCATCACGGGCACCACGATCTGGGTCACGCTGGAGATCGAACGAATGCCGCCAAAGATGACGGCCGCGGTGATGGCCACCAGCGCCAGGCCGATGACAATGCGGATCCAGGTGTTCTGGCTGTCGGCCATGTCCAGGTTGAAGGAACCGCTCACCGCGTCGACGATGGAGTTCGACTGCACGGAGTTGAACACAAAGCCGTAGGTGATGGTGATGGTGACCGCGAAAATCAGACCCATCCAACGCTTCTTGAGGCCACGCTCCATGTAATAGGCCGGACCGCCAACGTAGCCGTCCCGCGACTTGATCTTGTAGAGCTGGCCGAGCAGCGACTCGGTGAAGGCGCTGGCCGCACCAATGGCGGCGATGGTCCACATCCAGAAGACGGCACCGGGGCCACCCAGGCTGATGGCAATGGCCACACCGGCAATGTTGCCGGTGCCCACGCGAGCCGCAGCGGAGACCGTGAACGCACGGAACGACGAGATGCCCTTCTTTCCGTCCTCGGCATCACCGGGTGGGTCCGTGAGAACGCGGAACATCTCGGGGAGTCCTCGCAACTGGATCACTCCGGTGCGAACGGTCAGATAGAGACCCACGCCGATCAGGATCGCGAAGACGACGTACCAGACGTACTCGCCCACCGTTCCGACTAGTTCTGTTAATGCATCCATGTGATTCCTCGGACTTTTCCCTCGAAACGGTCCCGCTCACCCTTGCGTGTGGGTGAACGGGACCGGGTGCCTAGTGTGTGCTGTTGCACTGATCTAGGTCACAGTAGCGGAAACTGCCGCCGGGGTGTGAGCCCGGATCAGCCCACGGGCTTGAGCGAGTTCACGAGTGAGAAAAGATCCTTGGGGTCCTCGGGCTCGGCCACCAGATCGATGTAGCTCTGCAGTTCCGTACCGTTGGTGGAATCGCGCAGACAACGCAGGGCGGAGAAGTCCGCGATGGCGAAACCGACGGAGTCGAAAATGGTGATTTCTTCATCCGAGGTGCGCCCCGGGGCCTGATCAGTGAGGACCTTCCAGAATTCCACGACCGGGAAGTCCGGCTCGACCTGCTGAATCTCACCCTCGATGCGGGTCTGCTCCGGGAACTCCACGAACACGGTGGAGCGGTAGAGGATCGCCGCTTCCAGCTCGGTCTTACCCGGGCAGTCGCCGCCCACGGCGTTGATGTGCACGCCGGGCTTGACCTGCTGATCGGACAGGACAGTGTTCTGTGCCTTGTCCGCTGTGCACGTGGTGATGATGTCCGCGTTGGCCACGGCCTCATCCGAGGACGACATCGCGGTGATCCGGAAGCCCAGCGGTTCCAGGTTGCGCTTGAGCTTGTCCATGGCGGCAGGATCCACGTCGTAGACGTCCAGGTCCTCGATGCCCATCGCGGCACGGAAGGCCAGTGCTTGGAACTCTGCCTGGGAACCGGATCCGATCATGGCCATGCGCTTGGAGTCCGGGCGGGCCAATCGCTTACCCACCATGGCCGACGTCGCCGCGGTGCGCAGCGCGGTCAGCAGGGTCATCTCGGCCAGGAACGTGGGGTAGCCGTTGTCCACGTCTGCCAGCACGCCGAAGGCCGTCACGGTCTGGTAGCCGCGGGCGGGGTTGAACGGGTGGCCGTTCACGTACTTGAACGAGTATTCCTCGCCGTCCGAGGTGGGCATCAGCTCGATCACGCCGAACGGGGTGTGGCTGGCCACGCGCGGGATCTTGTCGAACTTCTCCCAGCGCGCGAAATCGCTCTCCAGGTACTTGACCATGTTGCGCATGATCCCCTCAACGCCTTCGCGCTGGATCCATCGGGCCATATTGGGTACGTCGACGAACTGTGTCATGGTCTCGTTCTCCTTAGCGGGAGTTATCCCCGTCAGTCGTGTTCTTCTCGGTGGTGGTCTAGTCGGTCTTGGTCTGGTCTGTCGTGGACTGGCCGCTGTCCGAATTGTCGGCTTTGGGCTTGGGAACTTGGTGCAGGGACGCAGTCGAGGTGGTGGAGCCGGAACCCGTGGACCGCTCTCGACCGACACGGAATGCGCTCACCACGGGACGTTCCGCAACCACGGGGAACGCACCGGTGAAACCCTCGCGTTCAGCCGCGATGGCACGCACCCGGCCGCGAACCACGAACCAGCCGATCGTCAGGATGGGGATCAGCAAGAGGGAGGATCCCAGGGTCAGGGTGCCCACCGGGTAGTCCACGGCCATAAGCACAATCACACCCGCCAGGAATGCAATGGTCAACCAGTTGGTGAAAGGCGCAAACGGTGCGCGGTAGCTGGGGCGGTTGTAGAAACCCTTCCTGGCCATGGACACGTACTTCTTGTGCGCCAAAGTGATCGCGGCCCAACCGGCCATGGTGCCCAGTGCCGCCAGGTTCAGCACGATTTCGAAAGCCTGCTCGGGAACCACGAAGTTCAGTCCCACACCCAGCACGGCCACACCTGCGGTCATGAGGATGCCGCCGAACGGAACACCGGATTTCGTGAGCCTGCCCGCAAACTTGGGAGCGGAACCGGCCTGAGCCATCGAGTGCATGATGCGTCCGGTCGAGTACAGGCCGGCGTTGAGCGAGGACAACGCCGCGGTGATCACAACGAGCTGCATTATGGGGCCGGCCGCGCCCACTCCGATGGAGGAGAAGAACGTGACAAATGGACTCTCGGTGGCGCTGTAAGCGGTGTAGGGAAGCAACAGGCACAGCAGCAGCACGGAGCCCACGTAGAACACGGCAATGCGCAGGATCACGGTGTTGATAGCGCGCGGGATGACCTTCTCCGCGTTGCGGGTTTCGCCCGAGGTGGTGCCCACCAGCTCGATACCGGCGTATGCGAACACCACGCCCTGCACCACGATCAGCGCGGGAAGAATACCGGCGGGCAGCAGGCCGCCGTTGTCCTGAATCAGGGAGAAGCCCACTTCCGAACCGGTGGGCGTTCCGAAGATCACGAAGAAAACCCCGACGATCAAGAAGATCACGAGCGCCAACACCTTGATGAGGGAGAACCAGAACTCCAGCTCACCGAACACCTTGACCGACACCATGTTCATGGCGACCACGAAGATCACCACGACCAGCGCCAGGATCCACTGTGGGAAATCAGCCAGGGCCTGGCTGTACTGCCCGAACCACTTGATGTAAATGGCGATGGCCGTGGCATCAGCAACCGCTGTCATGGCCCAGTTCAGCCAGTAGAGCCAGCCGGACACGTACGCGGCCTTCTCGCCGTAGAACTCACGTGAGTACGACACGAACGAGCCGGAGGACGGCCGGTGCACCACGAGCTCACCGAGCGAACGAAGAATCAGGTAACCGAAGAAGCCACAGATCGCGTACAGGATGAACAGCGACGGGCCGGCCTGCTCCAACCGGCCACCGGCGCCCAGGAAAAGACCCGTTCCGATCGCACTACCGATCGCGATCATCTGCAGCTGACGCGCGCCCAGTCCCTTGTGGAAGCCCACTGTTTCATCGTTGAAACGCTCTTTCAGGATTTGGCGCTCTTCAGTCCGCGTGATGTGCGGGCCCTGCTGTGACATCCGTAATTCCTTTCGCGTGAGGCCCGAAGAAGTTCGCGTGCCTGACAGCTGAGCATATGACCGGGGCTGTTGCGTGCAACACACGCGCCACTCGAAAGGGTGAATATGACAAGAAGATGACCCCGTTAATAAACGGGGTCATCTTCTCGGTCTCATTAGAGGCTTAGTTACTAATAAATAACTTCCTCTTAGTCCTCGATCACACGCACTGCGCCCTTGTCTGCGGACGTCACCATGGAGGCGTAGGCCCGCAGCGCCTTGGACACCTTGCGCTCGCGTGGCTTGGTGGGCTTCCACGGTGCGGAGCCCTTGGCCTCACGACGGCGCGCGAGCTCGGCGTCGTCGACGTTCACGCGCAGTACGCGGTTCTCCACGTCGATCTCGATCTCGTCACCGTGCTCGATCAGCCCCACAGCGCCGCCAGCGGCGGCCTCCGGCGAGATGTGGCCGATGGACAGGCCCGAGGTGCCGCCCGAGAAGCGGCCGTCCGTGATGAGGGCGCACTTCTTACCCAGGCCCAAGCCCTTGAGGTAGCTGGTCGGGTACAGCATTTCCTGCATGCCCGGTCCGCCCTTGGGGCCCTCGTATGCGATCACCACGATGTCCCCTTCCTTCACGTTCTTGGAGAGGATCTCGTGCACGGCCTCGTCCTGGGACTCGACCACGTAGGCGCTGCCCTTGAAGTGGAACAGCTCGGGGTCGATGCCGGCGGTCTTGATCACGGCGCCGTCCTCGGCGATGTTGCCGAACAGCACGCACAGGCCACCCTCGATGGTGTACGCGTTCTCGATGTCGCGGATACACCCCTCGGCGGCGTCCAGATCGTGGTCCTCGTACTCGTTGGCCTGCGAGAACGCCTGGGTGGTGCGCACACCACCGGGGGCTGCCAGGAAGAATTCCTTGGCCTCATTGGAGGCCTTGCCGGAACGGATGTCCCACTCGTCCAGCCACTCGCCCATGGTCTGGGCGTGCACGGTGTGCACATCCTCGTCCAGCAGGCCGCCGCGGCGCAGCTCACCCAGGATGGCGGGGATACCACCGGCGCGGTGTACATGCTCGATGTGGAATTTAGTGGAGTTCGGCGCCACCTTGGCCAGGCACGGAACCTTGCGGGACAGTGCGTCGATGTCCGAGAGGTTGAAGTCCACCTCGGCCTCCTGGGCGGCGGCCAGGATGTGCAGCACGGTGTTGGTCGAGCCGCCCATGGCCACATCCAGGGCCATGGCATTGCTGAACGCGGCCTTGGTCGCGATGTTGCGGGGCAGCACGGACTCGTCGTCCTGCTCGTAGTAGCGCTTGGCGGACTCGACCACGCGGCGGCCGGCCTCGAGGAACAGGCGCTTACGGTTCACGTGGGTCGCCAGCGTGGTGCCGTTACCGGGCAGGGACAGACCCAGCGCCTCGGTCAGGCAGTTCATGGAGTTGGCGGTGAACATGCCGGAGCACGAACCGCACGTGGGGCACGCGTTCTCTTCGATCTGGGCCAGCTGGGCGTCCGTAACGGACTCGTCCACAGCCAAGGCCATGGCGTCCACCAGGTCCACGCGGTGCTCGACCACGCCTTCAACACCCTCACCGGATTCCATGGGGCCGCCGGAGACGAACACCACCGGGATGTTCAGGCGCAGCGCGGCCATGAGCATGCCCGGGGTGATCTTGTCGCAGTTGGAGATGCACACCAG
>JAFAAV010000016.1 GCA_023426375.1 Actinomycetes bacterium
GCTCCTGCTCAACCGTTGCTACACTGGATTGGCGCTTCACGCGGCCTGCCTCGGTAGCTCAGTGGATAGAGCAGGAGCCTTCTAATCTCTTGGTCGGGGGTTCGATTCCCTCTCGGGGCACCAAAAAATCCTGCAGGTACACCTGAGGGGCTGTTGGAACCTTTTTCCGCAAGGGGAAGGGTTCTAACGGCCCCTCAGCTGTTGCGGGCGGCCCTAACGGCCCCCGGCGTGCACATGACCCGGGCGTTCGTGCCCGCTCACCGCCTACTGATGACCTAGCACCTAGTGCCCGTAGAACACCCGCTCGAACACGGTGCGCGACTGCCGAGTGATCCGCAGATAATCCTCTTCCAGCTGTGAGGCGGACCCGGGTTCGTACCCGATCCACCGGGCCACGGCTTCCAGGTCCACACGACGCGAGGGTACGGAGTCCGAGGAACGACCCGAACGCAACACGTTGCCGTTTCGAATGGCCGTCGCCAGTGTCCACGCGCTCTTGAGCACCTGAGCATCCTGGGGTGCCAACAGATCTGCCTCGACCGCGGCTTCCAGCGCAGCCAGGGTGGACGTGGTACGCAGCCCCTCGACCTTGTGACCGTGCTGCAACTGAAGCAATTGCACGAGCCACTCCACATCCGAGAGCCCGCCGCGGCCGAGTTTGAGTTGGCGATTGGGATCCGCTCCGCGCGGCATGCGCTCGCTCTCCACACGGGCCTTCATCCGACGCACCTCGATGAGCTGTCTGTCGGTGAAATCGGCCGGATACCGGTAACGGTCGAACACGCGCACGAGCGCCGTGGCGACGTCCTCGTTACCGGCCATGTACCGGGCTCGAGTCAGTGCCTGGAACTCCCAGGTCTGACCCCACCGGTCGTAGTACTGGGCGAAGGATTCCACCGAACGCGCCATGGGGCCTTGCTTGCCTTCGGGCCGCAGATCGTTGTCGATCTCGAGCGTGCGCTCGGCAATGATGGGCGGCTTGCACGGCATCTTGAGCAGCTGCACCATGCGCGAGAAAATCTTCTCGGCCTGGGAGCGAGCGTCACTGGACTCGGCACCGTCGCGCGGTTCGAAGGCATACATGACGTCCGCGTCCGATCCGTAGCCGATTTCCCGGCCACCCTGACGCCCCATGGCCACGACCATCAGGTCCGCCAGGGTCTCATGGTCATCACCTTGGCAGAACTCTTGCTGCGCGATGTACAAAGCACCCATCACGGTGGCCTGGTCCACGTTGGACAGTCCCGCCACGACCGATTCGACGGAGGCCAAACCACTGGTGTCCGCGAGCGCGATACGCAGTTGCTCGCGACGCCTGATCTGGCGGATCGCGCGGATTGCTTCCTCGGGCTCGGGGTGGCGATGCAACTGGGTGCGCATTTCCTTGGCAAGTTCATCCAGGGCGCGCGGTCGCAGCTGCGGGTCATCACCCAGCCAGGCAATGGCCTGCGGGGAGGTCTCCAGCAGGTCCGAGACGTACCGGGAGCTGGACAGGATCTGACACAGACGTTCGGCAGCAGCGTTCGAATCGCGCAGCAGCCGCAGGAACCACGGAGTGTTGCCCATGGCCTCGGAGATTTTGCGGAAGTTGAGTAGACCGGCATCCGGGTCCACGCCCTGTGCGATCCAGTCGAGCAGGACCGGCAGCAGGGTGCGAAGGATTTCCGCCCGGCGGCTCACACCGCGTGACAACGCCTCGATGTGGCGCATGGCCGCCTTGGTGTCCTGATAGCCCAGGGCCGCCAAACGGTCGAGTGCTGATTCGGTGGTCAGTGTGGTGTCCGTGGGCGCGTTGGCCAGGGCCGCCAGCATCGGACGGTAGAAAATCCGTTCGTGCATGGAGCGAACGGACCGCTTGACCTTGGTCCAGTCCTCCGTCAGCGCCTTGCCCGTGGGGTGCCGGTTCTCCCCCGCTCCATCCACGGATCGCGCAACGACTGACAATTCGCGTTCGTCGCGCGGCATGAGGTGAGTGCGTCGCATGCGGAACAGTTGGATGCGGTGCTCCAACAAGCGCAGCCATCGATAGTTGCGGTGGAATTCGTCACCGTCGCTGCGGGAAATGTACCCGCCGGCCGACAGCGCCACGAGCGAGTCAGTGGTGGCCTTGGTGCGCACCGTTTCATCGCTGCGCCCGTGCACGAGCTGCAGCAACTGCACCGTGAACTCGACATCGCGCAATCCACCCGGGCCCAGCTTGATCTGGCGGTCCCGATCCGCCTCGGGGATGTTGTCCGTGACCCTCCGTCGCATAGCCTGGACGGATTCCACGAATCCTTCACGCTCGGCCGAGGACCACACGAACGGGGCGATGGCGTCCTCGTAGCGCTGCCCCAGGTCACTGTCACCGGCAATCGCGCGTGCCTTGAGCAACGCCTGGAATTCCCAGGACTTGGCCCAACGCTTGTAGTAGCGCACGTGCGAATCCAGCGTGCGGACGAGGGGTCCGTCCTTGCCCTCGGGACGCAGGTTGGCATCCACTTCCCACAGGGCAGGTTCGGGTCCAGACGTCATGATGGCGCGGGCCATGCCGGACGCCAAGTTCGTGGCGATCTCGGTGGCCAGTTGCTCGTCCGGCACCTCACCCTGGTCAGCTGCCTTGACGTCGACGACGTACACGACGTCAACGTCCGAAATATAGTTCAGCTCTCGGGCACCACATTTGCCCATGCCGATCACGGCCAGCCGCACCTGATCGACGAGGGCCTTGTCCCACTGTTCGTTGGCCTCGGCACGCGCCACAGCCAGTCCGGCTTCAATCGCGGCCCCCGCCAGATCTGCGAGCTGACGGCCCACGGACGGCATGTACTCCACGGGGTCCAGGGCGCCGACGTCGCGAATGGCCACTTTGGTGATGCCTCGCCGGTAGGCGACCCGCAGCGCCTTGTAGGCATCCGCTCCGGTGTCGGTGGCCGTGGGGATCTCGGACTCAGGATCGGCTCCGACCGATTCCAGCAAGGCATCCCTGAAGACATCGCCGTTGTCGTGTCCGGGTTGGTCCTGCGGTTCGATGTTCAGCAGGTCAAGATTCTGGGGTGCTCGCAGCAAGAACTCACCGAGCGCTTCTGACGCGCCCAGGAGGCGGAACATTGTCTCGGACGCCCGTTCGTCCCCGTTGACCCGGTCAGCGATCTCCGGGTGCTGCTCGATCAATCGGACGATCAGTTGCAGCGCTACGTCCGGAGAGGCCGAATGTGCCAGTCCGTCGAGCATCTTCTCCAAATCGACATCATCGAGTTCGCGGAAGCCCAGCCAGCGCCTGGCGTTGGTGACATCAGCGAATCCGATGGAGATCAGCCGCTTGGCCGAGATTTTTTCCGCGCGTTCCTTGGCAGTTCCTTCCGTGGCACCCATGCCCGCCACGCCTACAGGATTCCCAGGTTGGTGCGCAGCTCGTAGGGGCTGACCTCCACCCGGTACTGATCCCAATCGCGACGTTTGTTACGCAGGAAGTAGTCGAAGACCTGCTCCCCCAGAAGTTCTGCCATGAACTCCGAATCCTCGGTCTGGCGAATGGCCTCGTGCAGGCTCGTGGGCAACGGCTGGTGCCCCACGGCCCGGCGTTCGGCGCTGCTCATGGAGAACACGTCGTCCATTTCCACCGGCGGCAGTTCGTACTCGTTCTCGATGCCCTTGAGTCCAGCACCCAGCAGTGCCGCATAGGACAGGTAGGGGTTGGTGGCGGAGTCGATGCCGCGGTATTCGATCCGGGAGGACTGCACCTTGTCCGGCTTGTACAGCGGCACGCGGACGAGTGCGGAACGGTTGTTATGGCCCCAGGACATGTACGAGGGCGCTTCGTCACCGGCCCACAGTCGCTTGTAGGAGTTGACGAACTGGTTGGTCACGGACGTGAATTCCGGTGCGTGGTGCAGCAGCCCTGCAATGAAGTGCCGACCGGTCTTGGACAACCGGAACTCGGCGCCGGCCTCGTAGAAGGCGTTGGTGTCACCCTCGAACAATGAGAAGTGCGTGTGCATCCCGGAACCGGGCTGCCGGGAGAACGGTTTGGGCATGAAGGTCGCGTAGATACCTTGCGACAGTGCGACCTCTTTGATGATCGTGCGGAACGTCATGATGTTGTCGGCCGTCTGCAGCGCATCCGCGTACCGGAGGTCGATCTCGTTCTGACCCGGGCCAGCCTCGTGGTGGGAGAACTCCACCGAGATTCCCACGGCCTCGAGCATGCTCACGGCGGTGCGGCGGAAGTCCTGAACTACGCCACCCGGTACGTGATCGAAATAGCCCTCGTAATCCACGGGGGTGGGCTCACCCGTCTTGGGGTCCAGTTCCGAGGAACGCAGCAGGTAGAACTCGATTTCAGGGGCCGTGTAGCACGTGAAGCCCATGTCCGCGGCCTTGTTCAGGACTCTCCGGAGCACGCCGCGCGGATCGGAAGCGGACGGCTCACCGTCCGGTGTCTTGAGATCGCAGAACATGCGGGAGGTAGGTTCTTCGTCCCCGCGCCACGGGAGCAACTGGAACGTAGAGGGGTCCGGCTGCAACAGCATGTCTGATTCGAAAACACGCGAGAGACCCTCGATGGAGGAACCGTCGAAGCCGAGGCCCTCGTCGAAAGCGGCTTCCACTTCCGCGGGGGCCAATGCCACGGATTTGAGCGTTCCCACGACGTCCGTGAACCACAGACGCACGAATCGCACGTCTCGATCCTCAATGGTTCGCAAAACGAATTCTTGCTGCCGATCCATGTGGGGCCACCTCGGGTTTCTCGTCCGTGTTGCGGATGTGCTCGCGGCCCGATGACGTCTCCGTCACAGGTGAGCCGCTACCTCAACTCTAACGGCAGGTCCCCACAAGCGGACGCGACGCACGCGCGCCCGGTCCGAGCGGCGTCGTCGGCGGTACCCTGGAGCAATGACCGCTACGCCCCAGTCAGCTCAGGCAGCCACGACCCCCTCACTCAGCGAGGTGACCCGCGTACGCACGGTGCATTTGCAACGTGCCAAGGCGCAGGGTGAGAAGTTCGCGATGCTCACCAGTTACGACTTCTTGACGGCCGCCATTTTCGACGGCGCCGGCGTAGACGTCCTGCTCGTGGGCGACTCGGCGGGCAATAACGTTCTGGGCTTCGAAACCACCATCCCGGTCACGCTCGATCACATGATCCCTCTGGCCGCAGCGGTGGCTCGGGCGGCGCAGCGCGCCCTGGTGGTCGTGGACCTGCCGTTCGGTAGCTACGAGGAATCCCCCGAGCAGGCCGTGCGCTCCTCGGTGCGCATCATGAAAGAAACCGGTGCACACGCCGTGAAGCTCGAGGCCGGTGAGGAACTGGCCGACCACGTGGCCGCAGTGGTGCGCGCGGGCATTCCCGTGATGGGGCACGTGGGGTTCACCCCGCAGTCCGAGCACGCCTTGGGCGGTTATCGGGTCCAGGGCAAGGGCGACGCCGCTGCCAAACTGATTGCCGATGCCCAGGCCGTCCAGGCCGCCGGGGCCTTCGCCGTGGTCCTGGAAATGGTCTCCGCGGATGCCGCCAAGGAAGTCGAAGACATTCTTTCGATCCCCACCGTGGGAATCGGCGCGGGCAACGTCACCACCGGGCAGGTGCTCGTGTGGCAGGACATGTTGGGCCTGCGAACCCGCCGCATGCCCAGGTTCGTCAAGCAGTACGCCCAGCTGTCCGAAACCATTGGTGACGCTGTGGGCAGTTACGTGTCCGAGGTGAAGTCCGGACAGTTCCCGGCCGAGGAGCACAGCTTCCGCGGCTGAATTCCCACGCGCATCAGACAAGCGAAGGCCCGGACAGAATTGTCCGGGCCTTCGGTGTGTCGTGTGAAGAGGTTCAGTCGCCCTTGTAAGCGGCGTCCTCGTCGTCCCAGCGCTTGGTGTTCTCCGCCGCGGTCTTGAGCGCGCGCGATGCCTCTTCTCGAGTGGCGTACGGACCCATGAGCTGGCGGTAGTCGTCCTTGGGCCCCTCTTCCACCTGCTTGGTGTACAGGTTGTACCAGTACTCAGCCATGTCATTCCCTCACTCTCACGGCGCTACGCGCCCTTCGACGGTTCAGTCCACGGAACGTGCAACCCTGGACTGATGCTCGGCTCTGCTCCGAGCGTCTAAGGATTAGGCTAGTGCCAAGACCCGCGCAGCGCCCGCATACCGCCCGGCAACTGCCATCGATTCAACCCGTTGGAGGCAACGACCCACCGTGACATCGCACAACCTGGCCCCAGCTCCCGGATCCACCGCTCCCATCGGGGACCTCAAACCGGGAATCATCGGACCTTCCCGCACGGTTCCCGCCTCGATCACCCGCCCCGAATACGTGGGACGTATGGATGCCAATGAAGGCAACGACTCCAATATGTACACCCCGGAGGAGATCGAGCTGGTCCGCGAGGCCGGCCGCATCGCGGCCCGCGCCCTCGAACTGGCCGGTGCCGCCGCTCAGCCCGGTGTGACCACCGATGAGCTGGACCGCCTCGCCCACGAATACATGTGTGATCACGGGGCCTACCCCTCGTGCCTGGACTACCGCGGTTTCCGCAAGTCCATCTGCACCTCCATCAATGAGGTCATCTGCCACGGTATCCCTGACTCCACCGTGCTCGAGGACGGTGACATCGTGAACCTGGACGTCACCGCGTACAAGAACGGAATGCACGGTGACACCAATGCGACCTTCCTGGTGGGCGACGTGGATGAGGACTCGCGTCTGCTGGTCGAGCGCACCCGTGAGGCCACCAACCGCGCAATCAAGGCCGTTCGCCCGGGACGCGAGATCAACGTGATCGGTCGCGTCATCGAGAAATACGCCAAGCGCTTCAACTACGGCGTGGTCCGTGACTTCACCGGTCACGGTGTGGGGCGCGAGTTCCACTCCGGGCTGATCATTCCGCATTACGACGCCGCCCCGGGCTACAGCACCGAGATGAAGCCGGGCATGATCTTCACGATCGAGCCCATGCTGACCCTGGGGTCGATCGCGTGGGACCAGTGGGACGACGACTGGACCATCACCACCTCTGACAAGCGCCGCACCGCCCAGTTCGAGCACACCATGGTTGTGACCGATGACGGCGTTGACGTACTCACCCTGCCGTAAACTGACCGCACACTCGGGGCGTGGAACATGCCCCTGACCACCTGGTTTCACCGTGAACCGAGAGGACCGTTCATGAGCCCCACCAACGCATCGCAGGCCCCGTCAACGCTGGGTATCGGCATCGACATCGGCGGTACCGGCACCAAGGGCGGGATCGTCGATCTCAGCACCGGGGAACTCGTGGGTGAGCGGTTCCGGATTCCCACGCCCAAGCCGGCCACTCCGGAAGCCGTGGCCAATGTGGTCAAGCAGATCGTTGACGAACTGCAGTCGCGCCCGGGCGCTCCCGCCCCGGACTCCCACGTGGGCATCGTGTTTCCCGCCATCATCAAGGATGGTGTGGCGCTGTCCGCTGCGAACGTGGACAAGTCCTGGATCGGCACGGACGTGGACGCTCTCATGACCGAGACCCTCGGGCGCGAAGTCGAGGCCCTCAACGACGCCGACGGCGCCGGGCTCGCTGAAGCGTATTACGGCGCCGGCCGCGACAAGACCGGTCTGGTCATGGTCATCACCTTGGGTACCGGCATCGGGTCGGCCATGATCCTCAACGGCCAGTTGGTTCCCAACGCCGAGCTGGGTCACTTGGAGATCGACGGCCACGATGCTGAAACGAAGGCCTCGGCCGCCGCACGCGAACGCGAGGACCTGCCCTGGAAGAAGTGGGCCAAGAAGCGCCTGCAGCGCTACTTCTCCCACGTGGAGTTCCTGTTCTCGCCGTCCCTGTTCATCATCGGTGGCGGTGTGTCCAAGAACTCCGAGAAGTTCGTGCCCTTCCTGGAGCTCAAGACCCCGGTCGAGATTGCCAAGTTGCGCAATAACGCCGGCATTGTGGGCGCGGCACTGTGGGCCCAGCAGAGCCGCGAATCACAGGCCGCCAAGACCGTGATCGATCCGGACAAGAAGACCAAGAAGTAAGAACCCCACACGTAAAGAATCCCGTTGGGTCCGCGGCTTCCCCTCCGCAGTCCCAACGGGATCTTCGTGTCTTAGTTTATGTATCTATGCAGGTTCAATCAAGATCACTCAGCAGTTCATCTGTCAGCGATCGCAGGAACTCGCCCACGTTGGCGTCGATCTTAACCGTGGCCAGGTGATCGGAACCCGTGACACCGTGATTGACGATCACCACCGGGATCCCGTTGTTCGCCGCGCGCCGCACGTATCGCTTACCAGAATTCACCGTCAGTGACGTCCCGGCCACGAGAAGAGCCTCGGCCCGGTCAATCACGTGCTTGGCATAACGAACGCGTTCCGGCGGCGCGTTCTCACCGAAGAACACCACGTCAGGCTTGAGGATCCCGCCGCACACCGGGCAGTCCAGGATCTCGAAGTGTTCGGTGTGTTCGATGGTCGCGTCCGCGTCCGGTGCGTACTCGATGTCGTGACGCGTGGCGACGTCGTCGTAGAAGCCGGGATTGAGCGCGTCCAGGCGATCGGAGACGACTTGGCGCGGAATCATTGTTGCGCAGCGTGTGCAGATGACTCTCTGATGGGTGCCGTGAAGGTCCAGAACATCAATGCTCCCGGCCTTCTGGTGCAGCCGGTCGATGTTCTGTGTGATGATTCCCCGCACGATGCCCCGCCGCTCCAACTCAGCCAGAGCGACGTGCGCCGCGGATGACTGCGCGTTGGCCACGAAATGCCAGCCGAACTGGTTACGTGCCCAGTAGTGGCGGCGCATCCGTTCCGAGCCCATGAACTCCTGATAGGTCATGGGGGTTCGCGGTTTGGCCTCCGGGCCGCGGTAATCCGGGATACCCGAATCTGTGCTGACACCCGCTCCGGTGAGGACCGCCATGTGCCGGCCCCGCAGAACGGAAGCCGCCGCGGGAAGTCCAGCGGCGGCGTCGAGCGCGTGCGGATCCGGAAAAAGCGCGGCTTCAACGGGTGCACCGTATCCGGCGCGGATCACCCTGACCGGCATCAGTACTGCTCGAGTTTTGCCAGCGCCTGTTCGAAACGTTCCAGCTGACGAGGCTCCATGACGTCGGACTCGAAGTAGTCCACCACCGTGCCCTGTGAATCCAACACCACGGTGTGGCGGTTCGCGTAGCCGCCGTCCTCGGCGAGCACGCCGTAGCGGCGGCTCACTTCACCGTGGGGCCAGAAATCGGACAGCAATTCGAAATCGTAGGACTCCTGACGCGCGAACGCATCCAGGGTGAAGTAGCTGTCCGTGGAGATGCCCAGCACCTTGGCGTTGTTCTTCTCGAACACCTCGGGATGGTCCTGGAGGTAGCACAGCTCGCTCGTGCACACGGGCGAGAAAGCGAACGGGAAGAAGATGAGTACTACGGGGGCGCCCTGGAATTGCGAGAGCGTCACCGCTTCACCGTGCTGATTGGGCAGGGTGAAATCCGGCGCGGGAGACCCGACGGAGGTCATAGGAGCAACTCCTGGCGTGAATAGTTGGTGATCCGGCACGGGGTCAGAAATTGCGCTTGGGTGCCAACCGGGTGACGGACCAATCGGGGGAAACCCGAGCGGTGGTGGTGACGTGCAGACCAGCCGTGGGAGCGGCATCCTGAACGTCTGCCGGAGAAACATGGCCGTCGCGACCGGACTTGGGAGTCAACAACCAGACCACACCGCCCTCGTCGAGGGTGGTCTGGACGTCGACGAGCTCGTCCACCAGGTCGCCGTCGCCATCGCGCCACCACAGGATGACCGCGTCCACGACTTCCTGTGCCTCGTCATCGAACAGCTCCGAGCCAATGGTGGCCTCGATCTGGTCCCGCAACTGAGCGTCGACGTCGTCGTCGTAACCGAACTCCTGGACGTAGTCTCCGTCCTTCAAATTGAGCTGGTCCACCGCGGACTCGTCGGGGGCCTTTGCCTCGCTCACCGTATGTACTCCTTCTTGATGTAGACGTGCTACCGCCCACAGTGCCGATGCACTGGTGGATGCTGTGGTCGGCGGGATGCCGGACCAAACATAGAAACGGTGCGATACAAGACAACACCGGATTCAATTCTCGTTCAAGCTCCGCGACATGGAAACAGTGGATTCGAATTCTTGTGACGACCCGTGTGTGACCGGCGGAACCATCGCCGAGCGGTATGACCACTGGCCGTTTATGACACGATATGTAGCAAAGCGGTATGCCCCACAGGGGCACCGATTGACGCTCCTCGCCGGGCCAACCCCGATCCACGGAGCCGAAGATAGAGAGGTTGAAGTGTCTTCATCCAGCAACCACCACATTCTCAGCGGCCTCACCAATAATCTGGAGGACGCCAATTCCGAGGAAACCCAGGAGTGGATCGAGTCCTTCAAAGGGCTGATCGAGACTCAGGGCACAGAACGTGCGCAGTACATCATGCGCGCCATGTTGCAGTACGCCGGTGCCCACTCCGTGGGTGTGCCCATGGTGACCACCTCGGACTACGTCAACACCATTCCGGTCGACCAGGAACCGGAATTCCCCGGTGACGAGGAAATCGAGCGCCGCTACCGCGCTTTCATCCGTTGGAACGCCGCGGTCATGGTGCACCGCGCTCAGCGTCCCGAAATCGGCGTGGGTGGCCACATTTCGTCATACGCGGGCGTGGCCACGCTCTACGAAGTGGGCTTGAACCACTTCTTCCGCGGACCCGAGCATCCCGGCGGTGGCGACCAGATTTACTGGCAGGGTCACTCCTCCCCCGGTAACTACGCGCGCGCCTACTTGGAAGGCCGCCTCACCGAGGAACAGCTGGATGCGTTCCGACAGGAGAAGACCAAGGCTCCCGAGGGCCTGCCCTCGTACCCTCACCCGCGGTGCATGCCGGACTTCTGGCAGTTCCCCACCGTCTCCATGGGCATTGGGCCCATGAACGCCATTTACCAGGCGCAGTTCAACCGCTACTTGCACAACCGCGGTATCAAGGACACTTCCGACCAGCACGTGTGGGCTTTCCTCGGTGACGGCGAAATGGACGAGCCGGAAAGCCGCGGCCTGCTGCAGCTGGCCGCCAACGACAAGTTGGACAACCTGACCTTCGTGGTCAACTGCAACCTGCAGCGTTTAGACGGCCCCGTTCGTGGCAACGGCAAGATCATCCAGGAATTGGAAGCCTTCTTCCGCGGTGCCGGCTGGAACGTCATCAAGGTCGTCTGGGGCCGCGAGTGGGACGCCCTGCTCGAGAAGGACAAGACCGGCGACCTGGTCCGCATCATGAACGAAACGCTGGACGGCGACTACCAGACCTACAAGGCGGAGTCCGGCGGATTCGTGCGCGACCACTTCTTCGGCAAGTCCCCGGAGACCAAGGAATTGGTTGCCGACCTCTCGGACGATGAGATCTGGAACCTCAAGCGTGGCGCCCACGACTACAACAAGGTGTACGCCGCGTACAAGGCTGCACTGGAGCACAAGGGCCAGCCCACCGTGATCCTGGCCCAGGCCATCAAGGGCTACGGCTTGGGTTCGCACTTCGAGGCGCGTAACGCCACGCACCAGATGAAGAAGTTGACCCTTGATGACCTCAAGGCCTTCCGCGACCGCATGCGCATCCCGATCAGCGATGAGGAGCTCGAGAAGGATTTGTACGGTGCGCCGTACTACCACCCGGGGCCCGATTCGCCGGAGATCAAGTACATGCTCGAGCGGCGTAAGGAACTGGGCGGCTTCACGCCTGACCGTCCGCACGAGCAGAAGGAGATCACCCTTCCTTCGGACAAGGCGTTCAAGTCCGCTAAGAAGGGTTCCGGTAAGCAGCTGGCCGCGACCACCATGGCCTTCGTGCGCATCCTCAAGGACCTGCTGCGCGAGAAGGACTTCGGTCAGCGCATCGTGCCGATCGTTCCGGACGAGGCCCGCACGTTCGGCATGGACTCGTTCTTCCCGACCTCCAAGATCTACAACCCCAACGGGCAGAACTACCTCTCCGTGGACCGCGAACTGATGCTCGCGTACAAGGAGTCCGAGCAGGGCGTCATCCTGCACCCGGGTATCAACGAGGACGGCGCAGTAGCTGCGTTCACCGCGGCGGGCACCTCCTACGCCACGCAGGGTGAACCCATGATCCCGTTCTATATCTTCTATTCGATGTTCGGGTTCCAGCGCACCGGCGACGTGTTCTGGGCCGCAGCTGACCAGTTGGCCCGAGGGTTCATCATCGGCGCCACCGCCGGCCGCACCACGCTGGCCGGTGAAGGTCTGCAGCACATGGATGGTCACTCGCCACTGTTGGCAGCGACCAACCCCGCTGTGATCCACTACGACCCGGCCTACGGCTACGAGATCGCGCACATCGTCAAGCGCGGCATCGAGCAGATGTACGGCACGGGCGACGAGGACCACAACGTCATGTACTACCTCACGGTGTACAACGAGCCCATCCACCAGCCGGCCGAGCCCGAGAACGTGGATGTCGAGGGGATCATCAAGGGCATCTACTTGCTCAAGCCCGCGGAGAACGAGGGTCCCCGCGCCCAGTTGCTCGCCTCCGGTGTGGGTGTGCCGTGGGCCATCGAGGCGCAGAAAATCCTCGCCGAGGACTGGGGCGTTTCGGCCGATGTGTGGTCGGTGACTTCGTGGATCAATCTGCGACGTGATGCTCAGGCCGCCGAGGAAGAAGCCTTCCTCAACCCGAACGAAGGCGCCCGCACCCCGTACGTGGCCCAGGCACTGGCCGGAGCCACCGGTCCCGTGGTGGCCACGAGTGACTTCGCTTCCGATCTGCCGGACATGATCCGTCAGTACGTCCCCAACGACTGGGCGTCACTGGGTGCGGACGGGTTCGGTTTCTCGGACACCCGCGCCGGCGCGCGCCGCTTCTTCAAGATCGACGCTCACTCCATGGTGGTGCGCACGCTGGAGATGCTGGCCAAGCGCGGCGAGGTGGACTGGTCCGCTCCGGCCCAGGCCATCGACAAGTACGACCTGCTCAACCCGAACGCCGGAACCTCCGGCAACGCCGGTGGCGAGGCCTGATCTCATGAGCCATGAGGTGACGATTGCCGGGCAGCTTTCCCGGTGACCGACACCCCCGGATGACACCGATGCCCGTTCACGTTCTCGTGGACGGGCATCGGTGTTTTCGATGGACTAACCTCGTTCCATGGCTTCCGATTCCAAGGGCACTGCGCCCGCAAGACAACGCTCCTCGCGACGAGTGACGTGGCCACTGCGTAATCGGCCGGCAGGAAGCCCCCACCCGCGCACCCTCGACAACCTCAAGGCCAACCTCGGTCAGGTCTCCACCGTGGCCGTTCAGCGTTTGAGCACGTCACTGCCGTGGTTCTCCCAATTGCGTGCCGACGAACGCTCCGAACTCGGGCTCTTGGCCCAACGTGGTATTTCGTCGTTCGTGCGCTGGTACGAGGATCCCCAGGAACCGGTCTGGGTTCTCACCGAGGTCTTCAAGCAAGCCCCCACCGAGCTCACCCGCTCCATTTCCCTGCAGAACGCATTGCAGGTGCTGCGCATCGTGGTGGACGTGGTGGAGGAGAAGGTCCCGGAACTCGCACAACCCAGCGATGAAAGTGCGTTGCGCGAAGCAGTGCTGCGCTTCTCCCGTGAGGTGGCCTTCGCCGCCGCTGACGTGTACGCCAAGGCCGCTGAGAACCGCGGCTCGTGGGACGCCCGTCTCGAGTCCTTGGTCGTGGACGGGATCCTGCGTGGTGATCGCTCGGACTCCATCCGCTCCCGCGTGGCAGCCCTCGGGTGGACGGATCAGGGCCAGGTCACGGTCATGGTGGGAACAGCGCCGGCCACCACCGGCCCGGGGAGCGTGGACAAGATCCGACGTTCCGCCACGCGGCACGCCGCGGAATGCCTCGTCTCGATCCAGACCGACCGTCTGATTCTCGTACTGGGCGGTGTGACCGATCCGCGACGCGCTCTGCCCAAGCTCGCATCCGTGTTCGGCGATGGGCCCGTGGTTTTCGGCCCCGCCGTGGACACCGTCTTCGACGCCAAGTACTCGGCCGACCGCGCGTCGGCGGGTTTCCGAGCGACGTCGGCGTGGCCCCAGGCCCCGAGGCCCGTGGACTCGGAGGATCTGTGGCCCGAGCGCGCCATGTCCGGTGACCCGTTGGCGCTGCGCGCGATGGTCGACGCCGTATGGGTACCGCTCTCCAATTCCTCGACCGGCCTGGTGGACACCCTCAGTACGTATTTCAGCGTGGGAAATTCGCTCGAGGCGACGTCTCGCGAACTGTTCGTCCACGCCAACACCGTGCGTTACCGGCTGCGCAGGGTCTGCGACATCACCGGTTGGGACCCGCTGATCCCCAGGGACGCCTTCGTATTGCACTGCGCCATGGTTGCGGGGCGACTGAACTCGCCCCAATAGCGTGGGTTTGTAGGACTCACACAAAGCCGCACACGCCACTTGGTGGCCCAGAACACCCCCGCTGCGCTCTTGATTTGGTGAAATGGGATGGTGATTGCCGTAGTTTGCCCGGGTCAGGGCTCCCAGAAACCAGGTTTCCTCCGCGAATGGCTGACCGTGGACGGTGTGCCAGAGCATGTGGCGCAGTTGTCCGAGGCCGCCGGGCTCGATCTCGCCCATTACGGCACCGAGGCTGACGAGGAAACCATCAAGGACACCGCTGTCGCGCAGCCCTTGATCGTGGCCGCCGGGCTGGTGGCCGGTCGGCTTCTGGCCGATGCCTGGAATGACCGCGACGACATCGTGTTCGCCGGCCACTCCGTCGGTGAAATCACCGCAGCCGCGCTGTCTGGTGTACTCAGTGAAGCCGACGCCATGCGCTTCGTCCGCGTGCGCGCCACGGAAATGGCCCAGGCCGCCGCGGCGACACCCACCGGCATGGCCGCAGTCCTGGGTGGCAAGGCCGACGACGTCGCCGCGGCCATCGCAGCCGCCGGCACCTCCCCCGCCAACGCCAACGGTGGTGGGCAGGTGGTGGCCGCCGGAACCCTGGAGCAGTTGGAAGCACTCAAGGAGAATCCCCCGGCCCGTGCCAAGGTGATTCCCCTCAAGGTGGCCGGGGCGTTCCACACCCAACACATGGCCCCCGCGCTGGATCCCTTGCGTGAGCTCGCACCGCAGCTCACCGCGCAGGACCCCGAACACACGTTGCTGACCAATTTCGACGGTTCGGTGATCAACTCGGGAACTGCAGTACTCGAGTCTCTCGTCGAACAGGTCTGCCGCCCCGTCCGCTGGGACGCGTGCATGGACACCATGGCCGAGCTGGACGTTGATCGACTCATCGAGCTCCCACCGGCCGGTACCCTGGCCGGACTCGCCAAGCGCGGCTTGAAGTCTGCCCAGGCAACTGCGGTGAATGAGCCCGGGGATCTGGATGCGGTCCGGAGTATTCTGAGCTAATAACGGTGCCTCGCCTTCGCGCAGCACGCAACGGATTCGCACCAGGTAAGGAGTCAGCCTCTCGTGGCGACCATTAAGCAGAACACCCCGAACGCCCATTCCAAGATCTTGGGTATGGGTGCCTACCGTCCTTCCGTGACGGTCACCAACGATGACGTGTGCCAGTGGATCGAGTCCTCTGACGAGTGGATCGTCAAGCGCACCGGTATTCACACGCGCAAGCGCGCGCCCAAAGACGTCTCCGTGTTGGAGATGGCTGAGCACGCCGCCCGTGAAGCGCTGGAGAATGCCGGACTCACCGGTGATCAGTTGAGCACGATCATCGTCTCGACCGTCACTTTCCCCTACATGACGCCTTCCCTGGCGGCCAAGCTTGCCGATCGCATCGGTGCGACCCCGGCGGCCGCCTACGACGTGTCCGCGGCTTGCGCCGGCTACTGCTACGGCATCGCCCAGGCGGATGCTCTGGTGCGCTCCGGCGCGGCCACCAATGTTCTGGTGATTGGAGCAGAGAAGCTTTCTGACGTCATCGACAACGGTGAACGGTCCATTTCCTTCCTGCTCGGCGACGGCGCCGGCGCAGCCGTCATCGGTCCCTCGGACGAACCCGGCATCGGCCCCTCCGTCTGGGGTTCGGACGGTTCCAAGTGGGACGCCATTCGCATGACCCACCCGCTCACGGACATTCGCACCGTGGAGCAGGGCGGCGAACGCACGTTCTCCAAGGACCTCACGGATCCGGAGACCGGTGAGATGCGCCCGGATGCCACCATGTGGCCCACGCTGCGCCAGGACGGTCAGACCGTGTTCCGCTGGGCTTCCTGGGAAGGCGCACGCGTGGCTCAGGAAGCGCTCGACGCCGCCGGTTTGGCTCCCGAGGAATTGGCCGCGTTCGTGCCCCACCAGGCCAACATGCGCATCATCGATCAGATGGCCAAGGTGCTCAAACTGCCCGAGTCGGTCATCATCGCCCGCGACATTGCAGACGCCGGTAACACCTCTGCCGCATCCATCCCATTGGCCACCCACCGTCTGCTTGCGGAGCACCCGGAATTGTCCGGAAAACCCTCGTTGCAGATCGGTTTCGGAGCGGGTCTGGTTTACGGCGCACAAGTGGTGTTACTGCCCTGAACCCCCCAGTGAGGTGTCGTAGGGTTAGACCGCACACCTTATGTTCTTGGATCGTTCCGGAAGTTTCGGTGCGAACCACCGCGACAGCTCACCAGAGCGTCGTCGTTCAATAGCAAGGTCGCGTAGCGCGACCCCAGAGAAAGGAAGCCACCATGGCGAGCAAAGACGAAATCCTGGCCGGCCTGGCAGAGATCGTGAACGAAGAGACCGGCCTGGAGACCGAAGCTGTCCAGCTCGACAAGTCCTTCACCGACGATCTCGACATCGACTCGATTTCCATGATGACCATCGTGGTCAACGCTGAAGAGAAGTTCGACGTGACCATTCCTGACGAAGAGGTCAAGAACCTCAAGACCGTCGAGGACGCCGTCAACTTCATCGACAACGCTCAGGCCTGAGCCCCCGATGAATCGCGGCGTGCCGGGTAGACCCCACCAGGGTCACCCGCACGCCGCGCTTCGTCTACCGGACCCCTGGCTGCGGCCAGCGACCGGAACCCATGCGATCCCGGACACGAGGAAGTGCAGATAATGTCCCGCAAAGTAGTTGTCACCGGCTTGGGAGCCATCACCCCCATCGGTGAAAACGTCCAGGAAACCTGGGCCAACGCTCTCAAGGGCGTCTCCGGTGTTCACGCCCTGGAAAATGACTGGGTCGAACAATACGACTTGGCGGTGCGTATCGGCGCAACCGCCCCCACACCCTCGGAAGAGGCGGTCTCCCGCGTCCAGGCCAAGCGCTTGGACCCCTCAGGACAGTTCTCCGTAGCCGCCGCGCGCGAAGCCTGGAACGACGCCGGTTTCTCCGGCGACAACGCAGACACCAGTGACGAGGTGGACCCCACTCGCGTGGGCGTGGCCTTCGGCACCGGCATCGGTGGTGTGTGGACCCTCTTGGATGCGTGGGACACCATGCAGGCCAAGGGCGCGCGTCGCGTGAAGCCCATGACCGTCCCCATGCTCATGCCCAACGGCAACGCCTCATCCGTGAGCATGGAATTCAAGGCCCGCGCGTGCGCCATCACTCCGGTCTCCGCGTGTGCCTCGGGAACCGAGGCCTTCTACCAGGGCCTCAACCTCATTCGCGAGGGCAAGGCGGACGTGGTGATCGTGGGCGGCGCCGAAAGCGCCATCCACCCCGTCACCATCGCCGCGTTCAACTCGATGCAGGCCCTGTCGCGTCGTAACGACGACCCCCAGGCCGCTTCCCGCCCGTTCGACATCGACCGTGACGGATTCGTCATGGGCGAGGGCGCCGGCGCGTGCATCCTGGAATCCGAGGAGCACGCCAAAGCCCGCGGCGCCAAAATCTACGCCGAGCTCGCCGGTGCGGGACTCAGCGCGGACGCGCACCACATCACCTCTCCGGCCATCGGCGACGAGGGTGGGCCCGCCCGTGCACTGCGAGAGTCCATGGCCTCGGGTGGTTTCGAGCCCTCCGACATCAAGCACGTCAACGCGCACGCGACATCCACGCCCGTTGGGGACATCCCGGAGGCTGGTGCCCTGCGCGCGGCCTTCGGTTCCGAGGTGGACAACATGGCCGTCTCGGCCACCAAGTCCATGACCGGTCACCTGCTAGGAGGTTCCGGAGCCGTGGAAGGTGTGCTCACCATCCTGGCCCTCAAGCACCGCGTGGCGCCATGCACCATCAACTTGGACAACCAGGACCCGAAGATCGATCTGGACGTTGTGACCACAGCCCGTGATCTTCCCTCGGGTGACATGGTGGCCATTTCGAACTCGTTCGGCTTCGGCGGACACAACTCCGTGGCGGCCTTCCGTTCCGTCTAGGAGTACTGCCCCGGTTGAATGACACAGAGCCCCGGCTCGCCCCGCTGACGGAAAGCGATGCGAGCCGGGGCTCTCTGTTCTGTGTTCTTGTGGCCTTGGCGCGCGTCAGGGACGCTGGTGCTGTTGAGTGGGTCCGGGTCCTAGACGTTTATGACGGGTTCCGGGATCAGGGCAGCATAGTCTCCGAATGCGCCGAGACGCGTCTCAACTGACGCGGTGCAGCCAGCGCACGGGAGCGCCCTCTGCCGCGTGGCGGAAGGGCTCCAGCTCTTCGTCCCACGACTCCCCCAGCGCCACCGAGAGCTCGGTCAGGAGCAGAGTGGGATCGCCGGCGGCGGCTTCGTACGCGTAGCGGATTCGGTCTTCGCTGACCACGATGTTGCCGGCCACGTCCGTGGTCGCATGAAAGATTCCCAGATCGGGTGTGAACGACCAGCGAGAGCCGTCATTGCCACGGCTGGGATTTTCCGTGACTTCGAACCGTACTCGGCCGAGAGTGCGCAGCGCCGACGCCAAGAGTGCGCCCGTGCCAGCGACCCCGGACCACTCGAGCTCTGCGCGCATGGCGCCCGGCTCGGCGTTCTGCGGGGTCCACTCAAGATCTGTTCGCTGTCGCGATACAGATTCCAGAGCCCACTGGATGTGGGGGCACAGCGCCTGGGGTGCGGAGTGCACATACAGCACTCCGCGGGTGGTGGGTGAAGACATAGCCTGTTCCTCCGTCATGTAGGTACGTCTTCCCCAACGCCCTGCACGGAGTCCTTCGGTTCACCACCGCAGACACATTCAGTTGTTCAGCAGCCACCATGAGCTCTTCGCGCGGATTCGAGGCCGGTGGATCAGCTCGCGTGGCTGCTGGCACCCATTGTTCAGTAGCAGAGTGAGCGGGTCAACCTCAATCCGTTGGGCCGCCAACATGTCATGCTCGCGGGTGCGCCTGGGCGTAAGCGTTCTTGAGCCGCTCGACCGACACGTGGGTGTAGATCTGGGTCGTGGCCACCGTGGAGTGCCCCAGCAACTCCTGCACGCTTCGCAGGTCCGCTCCCCCGTCCAAGAGGTGTGTCGCTGCACTGTGTCGCAAACTGTGAGGGCCGCTCGCGTGCGTGTCCGGTACGGTGTGCAGGGCCTCGGCTACGGTTCGACGAGCCACTCGCGCGTCGATCCTGCCACCCCGAGCACCCAGGAAGACGGCCTCGCCGGATTTCTCGGTGGCCACTATCCCCCGACGACGCCGCCACAGCTCCAGCGCCTGCCCCGCCCGCTCTCCGTAGGGCACGCGCCGCTGCTTATTTCCCTTGCCGGTTACCGTGATCACCCCGGCGCTGCGGTCGATGTCCGAGTCGTTAAGGTTGACCACTTCACTGATGCGTGCGCCCGTGGCGTAGAGCATTTCGACCAGTGCCCAGTCCCGCGCGGCCAGGGCCGACTGACGATCATCCTCCGCAGGTTGTCGGGCCGTTTCGGCCAGTGCGTCGAGCATGTCGGTCAACGCGGTGGCATTGACGACCTCGGGAAGATGCTGGCCTTTTTTCGGTCCCTTCAAAGAGGCCGCCGGGTCATGATTCAACCGGCCGTTCTCCACCGCCCACCGACAGAACGTGTGAACCGAGGCGATACCCCGGGACACCGAACTGCGGGCCATACCACGTTGGTGCCGCTGCGCGAGCCAGCCCCTGAGGGATTCCCGGTCGAGATCTTCCAGTCCCTTCAGACCGTGAGCCGTCATCCACGCGGACAGTTCTTCCAAGTCCCCGACGTACGAGCGGACCGTGTGCTCGCTCCTGGCCTTCTCATGTCGGAGATGGCGAGCAAACGCGGCGATATCGGAGGTTAGGGCGGTATCCGTCCCAGTGTCCTGCGGCGAGTCATGTGCGGGGTGCTGCGGAGCCATTCTTCGAGCCTACTCGGCGCCACCCCAGTAAGGAGTCGGTGGCCAGACCTCGCGAGCGTAATGTGGACAGCCCTGTCATCACCTCCGTGGGAGACAGCCCGGACACGCGACAAAGGTGGGACGGGTCCGCGTCTTGACGCAGCGGCAGGGCGTCGTACAGGCGGAGGAGATGAGGTTCCAGCGAGTCCTCCGGTCGCTGGGCCAGGCTGTCCTGTTCGGCCTGGATGCCCACCGTGGCGTCATTGCCGAGTGGACCGAGCAGTTCCAGGACTTCGGAGCCGTTGTTGACCAGCACCGCGTGGTCCTCACGGATGAGCTTGTGACAACCGGCCGACCCACCGCTGAGGACATCACCGGGCACAGCCGCGACATCTCGTGACAGTGATTCGGCGTGGTGCGCGGTATTGAGGGAGCCGGAACGCCAGGCGGCCTCAGTCACCACCGTGGCACGCGACAGAGCCGCAATGAGCCGGTTACGTTGCAAGAAGCGATAGCGCGTGGGAGAACACCCCAGCGGTACTTCGCTGAGTAGCAACCCGTGTTCTTCGATCCTGCTGAGCAGCCCCGCATTGGCACTCGGGTAGAAGCGGTCCACCCCGCACGCCAGGACCGCGACCGTGGGTGGTTCGGATGTACCGGCTGTGAGCGCGGCGGAGTGGGCTGCGGCGTCGATACCGTAAGCCCCTCCGGATATGATGCACCATCCCTCTCCACTCACCTGATGGGCGATGTCTCGGGTCACTGCAGCTCCGTACGCGCTGGCGTTACGGGACCCCACCACGGCCACGCTGTGGCCGAGACCGGCGAGTTTGGTGCGGTCTCCGCGGCCCCAGAGGGCGGTGGGTCGGCTCAGCCCCAGGTCGTCGAGTTGTTCTGGCCAGTCCGGGTCCTCCGGTATCACCACCCAAGCGCCCAGGGAGTGTACATTCCGGGCATCTGTGTCCGGCTCCACCACTGGCAGTCGGGAACGCCACGCCTCGAAGCGAGCCCCCAGGTCGGCCGGTTTGCCGCGCAGGCCCCACGAGGCCATGGCGGACTGAACTCTCTGCAGCATCCAGGCCGGCGGAGAGGCATGTGAAGTCACCGTCTCCCACAGAGTGATGGGTCCCAAGCAGTGAAGCAGGGCCATTCCTGCTCTGTCCGCCGGTTCGAAGATGCGCGCGAGCTGTGTTCTGGCCCGGCGTAGTTCTTCCAGGTGCTCGGAAGAGGATTGATGGTTGGTTGCTGGCGGGTTCATGAGGTCACCGTGGTCTTGAAGAAGAGGGCGAGGTGCACGTGTTCCGAGGTGGGAGATCCAGCACCGGCCAGGTCCGCGAGGGTCCATGCGACACGGAGCACCCTGATAAAACCACGCGCGGTCAGCGTGTGGTTGTCCATCGCCTTCTTCAGCGATTGAACTGCCTGTCGTTCCGGTGCGAGGGTTTTGCGCAGGAGAGAGCCGGGAACGTCGCTGTTGAGTTGGAGGCCGTAACGGCCCAATCGTTCGCGTTGTGCCGCTCTGGCCTGGGCGACCCGCTGCGCGACGGCCGCGCTGTCCTCCGGCGGCTCCCCTCGTGCGGAGTTCAACTCGTGATACGTCACCGCGGGTACCCTCAGCTGCAGATCCACTCGGTCCACGAGAGGCCCCGACAACTTGTTGAAGTACCGGTGGCGTTGCTGGGCGTTACACGTGCAGCGGTTGCCCACCCCGTCCGCCTGGCCGCACGGGCACGGGTTCGCGGCCAGAACCAGTTGGAATTTGGCCGGATAGCGAGAAACGTTCTGCGAGCGCGCGATGGTCACCGTTCCGGATTCGAGGGGCTGCCGCAGGGTGTCGAGAACGCGACGTTCGAACTCCGGTGCCTCGTCGAGGAACAACACACCTCGGTGAGCCAGAGAAATGGCACCCGGACGCGGAATGCCGCTACCCCCGCCGCACAGTGCCGGTGTAGTGATGCTGTGATGCGGGGCTTGCAGCGGGGGCCTGCGGATCAGTTCCGAGCAACGAGTGTCACCGCGCAATGAGTGGATGGATGTGACCTCCAGTGATTGTTGGTCATCGAGGTCCGGCAGGATTCCGGGCAACCGTTCGGCCAGCATCGTTTTTCCTGCGCCCGGCGGCCCGACCATCATCAGGTGGTGTCCCCCGGCGGCCGCGATCTCCAGCGCCTGCCGGCCTTCGATCTGGCCCACCACGTCGCGCAGGTCCGGGTGCTCAATGCTCTCCGGTGTTTCCCGAGGCTCGTCCGAGGCCGTTCCCGTTACGGGCACCCTGTTCAACAGCTGCGGGTCGGCACCGTGCATCACCAACAATTCCGCCAGGTGGGACACCGCGGTGACTTGGGCGCCGGACACCAACCGCGCTTCCTCGTAGTTCTCCTTGGCCACGACCACTGTGGCGTGACCGTTCAGGACCGCCGCGTGCACGGCGGGAAGGACACCCCGTACGGGGCGCAAGGACCCGTCCAGGCCCAGCTCGGCCAGATACACCGTGTCGGAGGCGGCCCGAATAGCACCGTGAGCGGTGAGCACCGCCATGACCACGGCCACGTCGAAATGTGATCCCCGTTTGGGAAGCGTGGCCGGTGACAGATTGACCGTGATCTTCCGTGCGGGAAGTTTCACGCCGGCGTTGCGGGCGGCCGCCCGGATCCGTTCCCGGGACTCGTTGACGGCCTGGTCCGGGAGACCGATGATGCTGAATGCGGGAAGTGATTGACCAATGTCCGCCTCGACATCCACCACGTGCCCGTCCAGCCCGACCAACGC
>JAFAAV010000098.1 GCA_023426375.1 Actinomycetes bacterium
ACGGCGCCGATCGAGTTGGCCACGTTGAAAGCCGAGTGGTTCAGGGAGGCGCCCAACAAACGTGCATCCCCGGCGGCGTCGATGAGCCAGCTCTGGATGGACGGCATGACGAACGAATTGGCCAGCCCCATGGCCAGCCCGGCCACGAAAATTCCCACGGGGTTGCCGACCAGGGCCCACACGGCCAGCATGACCAGCGCGAGCACCGGGAAACCAACGATCATAGATTGCTTGGGGTAGCGGTCCGCGCTGATGCCACCGGCGATATTACCCAGCGTCATGCCGACACCCACGGTCGCCAGCAACCACGGCACGGCCCCACCGGGCAGGTGCGCGAGTTCACGGCTCATCTGGGTGAGGTAGCTGAAGATCGCGAAGAATCCGCCGAAACCGATCGCTGCGACACCCATGACGATCCACACCTGCCCGTACCGCAGGGCGGACATCTCACCCCTGCGGCTGGCTCCGGCAATGGGTCGCTGGGAGGGCACCGTGAACCACAGAGCCGCCAGAGTCACCAGGAACACCACGGCAACGGCGACGTACGCGGCGCGCCAGCCGTACGCCTGACCCAGAGCGGTCATGGTGGGAACACCCACCACGTTGGCCACCGTGAGTCCGGACAACGCGAGGGCCACACCCTTGGCCTGGTTGCCGGGGCCCATCACGTCCGCGGCCACAAGCGATGCCAATCCGAAGTACGCGCCGTGCGGCAGACCCGCCAGGAAGCGCATGACCATGAGCGTTTCGAATTCGGGGGCCACAGCGGAGGCCACATTGCCCACGAGCAGGGCCACGGCCATGACCAGGAGCATGGTGGTCCGGGATGCGCGAGCCACCAGAACGGAGATCAGCGGTGCACCCACCACGACTCCCAGCGCGTAGGCGCTGATCAACCAGCCGGCCTGAGCAATGCCCTGCTCGGGTGAGGCCCCATAGGTCTCACCCAACATGTCCTGCGCGATCTGAGGCAGCAGCCCCATGGAGACGAACTCTGTACACCCGATGCCGAATCCACCCAGGGCAAGTGCGAACAGGGCGAACCTGCGGCGGGCGGGAGTCATCTGGGGCATGCGGGCAGAACCTTTCCAAAGGCGGTTTTCGAGCAGGGGGTATTGAGGTGCGTCTACCAGGGTGCCGGTTTTTGTTCGCTCCGTGAACTACTTGTGGTGCGATTCACCAGAATAGGAACCCTCCAGGACAAAAATAGTAAGCAGTATTACTATTGACATCATCACATTTATGAACGGCTCGGCCGGATTCACCGGATGCGGTCGTTCGAGGCCTGTCACCAGGCGAACTCCTTGGAGGAGTCTCATGAATGCCCTCATGCTGGACAACAAAAATGCTGTGATCTACGGGGGCGGTGGCGCTATAGGAGGCGCTATCGCACGGGTATTCACCCGCGAAGGGGCTCGGATCTTCCTCGCCGGGCGTACGCAATCAAAACTCGACGCGGTGGCCAATGAGATTTCCGCGGCGGGAGGGACAGTCGAGACCGCCCAGGTCGATGTCCTGGATCCACAAGCCGTCAACGCCCACGCCGATGCTATTGCGACGACGGCAGGAAAACTCGATATTGCCGTCAATGCCGTGAGCATCATGCATGATCAAGGCAAAGTGCTGGCCGAGCTCACGGTCGAGGAATTCATGCACCCGGTAGAGGACTTCCTACGAGCCAGCTTCATCACGAGTCAGGCCGTTGCACGTCACATGGGTGGCGACCGACCAGGTGTGATCATCTTCCTGTCGGAGCCGGGTGCCAAACTCACCGTCAGCGGCATCCTGGGTCACGGTGTCAGTGCGGCAGGTAAGGAAACGTTCTCCCGACTGCTGGCCGCTGAGCTGGCACCGAGCAATATCCGTGTGGTCGACATTCGGCCACACGCCGTCAGTGACGCACCGGAGGCCGATTCCTACACGCAAGAACTCTTCAAACCGTTCGCGGAATCGGGTGGTCAAACCGTCCGGCAGTTCCTGGACGAGGGCATGGCCCAAGCCACCCTGCTGAAACGGTTGCCCACGCTCTCCGACGTTGCGGAAACGGCCGCGTTCCTGGCCTCCGACCGCGCTGGAGCGATGACCGGAACGGTCGTGAACCTGACTGGTGGGGCAATTACCGACTGACCCTGTAATTCTCCCCAGCCCGTGCACGAAAGTTATCCACAGGTGTGGAGAACATTGTGCATATCCCGAACAACATGTACTCCACAGGGCTCCGGGGGCCTGGATTCCCGGTATCCACAGGGTTGTTCACAGCTGTGGAATTACATGTTTGTAAGTTGTTAACAGGTGTGGACAACCCCTGTGGAGAACTCCGCTCAGCGTCGCTTCCGCAGTCCCGGCAGCATGGCCAGTGACACCAGTGCGCCCACGATCAGACCGCCTACATGGGCCTGCCAGGCGATACCGCCCACCAGGAATCCGAAGGCCAGATTGATCACGATCAACACCACAATGGGCGTGATGTTGCGCTTGAAGTGGCGCATGAAGATGAACAGCGCACCGAAGAGGCCGAACACCCCACCAGAGGCACCGATCACCAGCACATTGGGCTGACCCAACAGCAGAACACCCAGGGACCCACCGAGTACCGACAGCAGGAACAAGACGAGCATGCGCCAGGATCCCAAGAGTGGTTCGAGCATCCGGCCGAACAGGTAGAGCGTGTACATGTTCAGCAGCAGGTGGATGGGTGAGGGCATGGAGTGCACGAACCCCGAGGTGAGCATGCGCCACGGTTCGGACGTGGTCAGCACCGGGGCGTAGCCCAGGACCGACGCCAAGTTGTAGGGAGTAGCCGCGTAGACCAGCCACTGAACCCCCCAGACTGCCGCGCACAGTCCAATGATGGTCCAGGAAATGGGCATGCCGCCCGCGCGGCGTCGTCGTTGAATTCGGGGGCCGTCGTGCCGCTGCGGCGGCTGCGGACCACTGGCCGGGTCATGCCGACCGGACGGGTGGTGGTCGCCGGGCGCCCCCTGCGGACCCGAGATGTACTGACCGTACTGCGGGGCAGGAACGGGCCGATCGCCCCATGGGCCTTGGCGCTCGTCCGGGTTCTCTCGAGGATCCTCGTTCATGTCTGCTCCCGCATATTTACTGGTCATGCCTACAACAAGGCCCACCCGGTCAACGGGTGGGCCTTGGCTACGAAAAAACTATCGAGGTCAGAGCTGCTCGATGTCGATGGAGGTGATTACTGCATCCTCCACGGGGCGGTCCTGGCCGCCGGTGCGAACGTTGTTGAGCTCGTCCACGACCTTCTTGGAGTCCTCATCAGCAACTTCACCGAAGATGGTGTGCTTGCCCTGCAGCCACGTGGTGGGCGCGGTGGTGATGAAGAACTGGGAGCCGTTGGTGCCGCGGCCGTTACGCAGACCCGCATTGGCCATGGCCAAGATGTACGGCGCGTTGAAGTTGAGTTCCGGGTGGATCTCGTCATCGAAGTTGTAACCGGGGCCGCCGATGCCCTGACCCAGCGGATCGCCGCCCTGGATCATGAAGTCCTTGATGATGCGGTGGAACACGACGTCCTTGTACAGCGGACCGTCCTGCTTCTCGCCGGTGCGGGGATCGGCCCATTCCTGGGATCCGTCCGACAGGCCAACGAAGTTCTTCACGGTCTTGGGTGCGTGGTTACCGAAGAGGTTCACCACAATGTCGCCGTGGTTGGTGTGGATGGTCGCCTTGTGTGTTGCAATAGCAGTCATGCTGTCATTGTGGCACGCTCCCGAGAACCCGTCAGGGGCGCGGGGAGGCGTTCAGCGCACAGTGAAAAGCCCGTGAATCCACTGATTGAGCCCTCCTGAGCAACTCATAAGCCCGTATGCTGATTGTGGAGCTTTTTAATGTCACTACTTCAGGAGGGACACGTTATGAGCTTGTGCAAGAGCAAGAGCCAGAAGAAGGCCAAGAAGGCCCAAAAGGGTGCCGAGTCCAAGGTCGTGGACGCTGGCGCATGGCTGTCCAGCGAGATCGGTCACTTGGGGACCAAGCTGCAGCACGGTGTTGAGACGGGCGCTTCCGCCCTCGCCACCGGCGTTCAGTCTTCCGGCCCGTACGTCCAGGAGGGCCTGGGCAAGGCTCAGGAACTGGGCGGCACCGTGAAGGCTCGCAGCGAGAAGGCTGCCGCTGCCGGCGCAGCTGCCGCCGCACCGTTGGCTGCCAAGGCCGCCAAGAACACCGCCAAGGGCCGCGCTGCTGCTCAGGGCAAGTACGACGGCGCCGTGGCCGCTCTGGCTGCCAAGGTCGCCGATGCAGACACCTCGGATCAGTTCGACGCTCTGGTCACCAAGCTCACCGGTGACAAGAAGACCGTCAAGCGCATCCAGAAGGCTGCTCGCAACTCCGCCAAGGAGTACGCCAAGAAGCAGAAGAAGGCACAGGGTGGCAACAAGGGCCTGCTGGTCCTCGGCCTGATCGCTGCCGGTGCTGTGGCAGGCGTTGCCGCATGGCGCGCTTCCCGCCCGGTCCAGGATCCCTGGAAGACCCCGGCCACCACGTCTCCGCGTGTGTCCGCTTCCCCGGTCAACAACTCCACCACCGTGGCCGCCGGCCAGGGAGCCAAGGTTGATGACGTCAAGGATCCCACCTCGTCCGTGAACGAGCAGGGCACCACCTCCCAGGCTGCGCACCGCGCCTCCGACGGCGCCAAGTCCGTCGCCGAGGATGCCAAGCAGACCGTCAACGAGGTCAAGGAACAGATCAAGGGTTCCAAGCCCGAGGACAACACCAAGTGATCTGAGCCAGCTTCGCGCTAGCTAGGAACACAGACACGCCGCCGGGCCCCGAGAAGGGGCACCGGCGGCGTCGTCGTTTAAGGCCTTGCCGAGTGGCCGACCTCAGCTAGAAAAGGACGCCCGAAAGCGTGTCCCACACCTGGTACACACCCAGGATGCCGAAGAGGACTGCGCAGATCACGAGCACCGAGTTGGTGAACATGCCGTTGCGCCAGTTCTTGGGCGTGCGTGACGTGTTGAGAAGGCCCAGCAGGGTCACGGCCAGGAACGGCATGAACAGGGCTCCCAACACGCCGTACAGCAGGATCAGGAACACCGGGCGGTCCAGCAGCAACAAGAGCATGGGCGGGAACGTGAGCCACAGCAGGTAGAACTTGAAGTACTTGCCGCCGTTGCGGGTGTCCGGGTGGTCCTTGGGACGGTTACGGATATTGCCCCAGTAGTCGGCGAACATGAGCGAAACACCGGACCACACGCCCACCACGGACGAGAAGGACGCAGCCCAGAAGCCGATCAGGAAGATCACGCCGATCACGTCGCCGTAGCGTTCGCGGAGCACGGCGTCGAGGTCGAGCAGGCCGCGGTCACCGGCGCTGATGGCGTAGCCGGCGGAGTAGAGCACCTCGGCGCCCACGACCAGCATGGCCAACACGAAGATGCCGGTAATGGCATATGCCACGGCGTTGTCCAGCTGCATAACGCGCATCCAGCGCGGCTGATGCCAGCCCTTTTCACGCAGCCAGTAGCCGTAGGCTGCCAGGGTGATGGTGCCGCCCACGCCGCCGGCGAGTGCGAGCGTGTAGACCACGCCGCCCTGCGGAATCACGGGGATCAGGCCCTTGAGCATCTCGGGGATGTTGGGCAGCGTGATGATCGCCAGTCCCACCATGACCAGGAACATGATGCCGACCATGGCCGCCGTGACCTTTTCGACCGCGGCATAGCGACCCATCCACACAATTCCGAAGCCGATCAGACCCATCAAGATGGCCCAAGCCCACAGTGGCAAGAACGGGAACAAGGCCGCCAGGGGAAGCGCGGACGAGGACATGGCGGTCGCGCCGTACACGAAGCCCCAGATGAGGATATACGGACCGAAGTACCAGGACGTCCAGCGCCCCAGTGAACGCCAGCCTTCGAAGATCGTGCGACCGCTGGACAGCGAGTAACGGCCCGCGCCCTCCACCAGAACGATCTTCATGATGGTGCCCACGACCACCGCCCACAGCAGCGTGTAGCCGTAACGGGAGCCGGCGGTCAGGGTCGCGACCATGTCTGCTGCGCCCACACCGGTGGCGGCCACCACCAGACCGGGGCCCACGATCCGCCACTTCTTAACCCGTTCCAACTGCTCGTTCGGATTCACCGATGGATCCGGCAGGAAAGGTGTTTTATCGCGCATTCGGCTACTCCACAGACTTGGCCATCATGAGGGGGGTCACAGCAATTGTTCGTCAGTATTTCACGCGTTAACTGTT
>JAFAAV010000092.1 GCA_023426375.1 Actinomycetes bacterium
GCTCGCCAGGCCGAGGCCGAACGCCAGCGCGTGTTGCGGGAGCATCATTCCGTGACGGTTCGCTTGGACACCCTGCAGCAGTCGATGCCGCAACCTGACGGTTCGCAGGCCGTCTCGACCAGCCACGGGGAATCCGTACTGGGCGCGGTCTCGGACGCGGTGCGCGTGGCCGAGGGCTGGGAACGCGCGGTGGGCGCCGCACTCGGGCCGTGGTCCGAAGCGCTCGCGGTCCGTTCTCACACTCGTGCTGCGGAAATCTTCTCCTCCCTGCGGTCCGAGGACCTCGGCCGCGTTAATGTCCTGGTCGCCACCGGGTCCGACGTCGCGGGGGAGCCGACCGGACTGAACCTGCCCGACGGCGCGGTGCGGGCAGTCGAGGTGCTCTCCGGATCGCCTGACACCTCGACCGATTCTGCGGCGCAGGCCATTCTCACCGCGGTGCGCGGGTTGCTCGCCACCACGGTTCTGGTTCCCGACGCCGCCGCGGCCGTCGCCGTGTTGGAGGCAGCATCGATTGTCGGAGTGACCGGAATTCGAGCTGTCACCGCCAACGGTGACGTCTTCGGTGCTCATCAGGCCCAGGGCGGTGCCGCGGAGGCAGCCGGCAGTCTGGAGATCCACGCGCAGATCGACAAGGCCCGCTCGGAAGCCGCGCGCTGGTCACGCGAACTGGACACCGTCTCGGCCGTGGCGAAGGATGCCGAATCTCTCCGGGTAGAGGCAACCACCAAGGCTCGCGAGGCCGGTGGCGTGGCGCGTGATCAGCAGAAGGCCGCCTCGGAAGCTGCGAATGCACTGAGTCGGGCCGAGGCAGTCCTGGCGTCCGCGGATGCGGAACTGCAGCGACGTCGTGAGGCGCTCACTACCGCGGAACAGCGGCTCGGGGAGCGCGAGGCGCAACTTCAGGACGCGGTGGCCCGAGCCGAGGCCCTGGAGAGCGGCGACGAGGAAACCCTCGAGCGAGATCAGTTGGAAGCGGCGTCGGCGAAGGATCGTGCCGAACGAGCGGCCCGTGAGGCGCGCGAAACCGAGACCCAAGCGCGCCTGGCCCTGCGCGGGTTGGAAGAACAACACCGGTCGGTCCAGTCCCGAGCCCAGTCCCAGGCGCGCGCCGCTCAGGCAGAGCGCGTGGCCCAGGCCGAGGCTGCTCGACGGGCCGAACGACGTCGCGTCCAGGCCACCATTGCGCAGGCCGTGGCCCAAGCCGCCGATTACCTGCGGCTGCGGGCGGAGGAATCCGTGACCGAAGCCGCCCGAATCCGGGACGCCGCGGACACGGAACGAGCCGGTTTGGACGAGGCCGCCGGACGGTTGCGCACCGAACGCGACGAGTTGGCCAAGCGGCTCAACGCGGTCACCGAACAACTGCACCGCGAAGAACTGGATCTGGCACAGCGGCAGGCCAAGTTGGAGGCCCTTGAGAAGTCGTCACTCGAAGAACTCGGGATGACGCCCGACTACCTGGTGGATCGCTACGGTCCGCACCTTCCGGTGCCGGACGCCGATGCCGTGTTGGAGGCGGCTCAGGAGGCCGAGGAACGCGACGAGGCTCAGGACGTGGACCGCATGCCGGCCATGACGGACCCGGGCGCGCCGTTCCGGCGTGACGAGCAGGAGACCCGGCTGCGTCGCGCGGAGAAGCAGCTCAAGGCGCTGGGCAAGGTCAACCCGCTGGCCCTCGAAGAATTTGCCGCTCTGGAGGAACGCCACAGCTTCTTGGTCGAGCAGCTCGAGGACGTCAAGAATTCGCGCGCGGATCTGCGCAACATCATTCGGCAGGTCGACGAACACGTGGAACGCGTGTTCACCGAGGCCTACCAGGACACCGCGGAGCAGTTCGTGCAGGTTTTCGCGACCCTGTTCCCCGGAGGCGAGGGGCGGCTGCGACTCACGGACCCGGACGACATGCTCACCACCGGTGTAGACGTGGAGGCGCGACCGGCGGGCAAGAAGATCAAGCGGTTGTCGCTGCTCTCCGGCGGCGAGCGCTCGCTGACCGCCCTCGCATTGCTCGTAGCCATCTTCAAGGCCCGGCCGTCACCGTTCTACGTGATGGACGAGGTGGAGGCTGCCCTGGACGACCGCAACCTGGGGCGCCTGCTGACCATCTTCCAGCAGTTGCAGGAGAGCTCGCAGCTGATCATCGTGACGCACCAGAAGCGCACCATGGAGATCGCGGATGCACTCTACGGTGTGTCGATGCGCGGCGACGGCGTCAGTCTGGTCGTGGGGCAGAAGCTCGCGGAACTGCGCTGACTGGACCATCGGTGAACCGACCTGCTCTGGTGCGAACCGGGGCGGTCGGGATCTCGTCTTTCTGGATCAGGCGGGTTACTTCTTGTTCTCGGGATTCTCGTCCGGGGGCATGGTCTCCTTGGCGGGTAACCACGCGAGTGCGGCCAGGAGCATGAGGCCACCGGAGACACCGAAGGCCCACCCGAACCCGGCGGCATCCGCCAACGCCCCGGCCAGGATGGGGCCCAAGATCTGGCCGGCATCCGCGCTCATCTGATAACGCGAAAGCACCTTGCCACCGGCTCGCTCCGGACCGATCACGTCCGCGACCGCCGCCTGCTGACCGGGATTGAGCGTGCCGGACCCCATACCGGAGATCAGGGACAGGATCACGAACAGGGGAACGGAGGACACCAGGCCCACGCCGATGGTCGCCAGAGCGCACACGATCAGACCGGTGAGAATGAGCGGTTTGCGGCCCAGCTTGTCGGTCAGTCGTCCGGTGAAGGTCAGTGCCAAGGCATTACCGGCCGCGAACACGGCCAGGGCCAGGCCGGCCACCTGCGGACCCTCACCCACGAGCTGCACGGCCAACAATGGGATCAGCGCCACGCGCACACCGTAGGCGGTCCACCCGGTGGCGAAGCTGGAGACCAGAGCGGAACGATAGGCACCCACCTCGAAAGCTTCACGGAATTTCATGGGCGGTTGCGGATTCTTGGCCTTGCGAGCGGCCAGTGTCTCGTCCTTGAGCCGGAAATACACCACGGCAGAAGCAATCAATAGGGCCACCGCGTAAATGATGAAGGGCGCCTGCATCCCGAATCCCGCGAGCAATCCGCCCACCACGGGCCCCAGGATGCCACCCAGCAGGAACGCCGTGGCGTAGTAACCGGAGATCCTCCCGCGCATCCGCGGCGGTGCCAGACGCACGATCAACCCCATGGCCGAGACGGTGAACATGGTGGAACCGACACCACCCAGTCCGCGGAACAGCAGCAGCTGCCAGTAGGTCTCCGCGAACGCCGTGGCCGCCGAAGAGATCGCCACGACCAACAGTCCGATCAAATACGTGGGCCGCTCACCCAGCTTGTTGACGACCGCGCCACTGGCCGGCGCGAACAACAACCGGCACAGGGCGAAGGCACTCACCACGGCGGAAGCCGCGGCGACTCCCACGCCGAAACTCGACGCGAACTGCGGCAGCACCGGAGCCACGATCCCGTACCCGATCGCGATCACGAAGGCTGCGGCAATGAGCACCTTGATCTGCGGCGGCACCTTCTCCTTCACGGTGCCTGCGCCGTCGCCCGGGGCATCGGCGGGCGGGACCGTGGGCTGCGGCCCGGTGGCGGGCAGGTCGGAGGGACCGGTGGGCGTCGGATCTTCGTATGGGCGGGACACGTCGAGCAGTTTATGGGAGATTAGAAACGTGACCACGACTCAATGGATTTGGATACTCGTTATAGCCGTCGTAGCGGTGGCGCTCATGGTGATCTTCGGCACCATGCTGCTCCGCAAGCCCAAGGCTCCCAAGGGCGGCTACCAAACAACACGGGATGTCGATGACATCCCACCGGCCGAAGGCGATGTGCTCGTCGAGGACCGCCCGACCACCACCCTGGAGCGGCCCGAATCAGCCCTGGGCCGCCTGGCTCGGTTGCGCGGGCGCCTGTCCAAGTCGAACAACGTTCTGGGCAAGGGCCTGCTTGCGCTGCTGTCCCGGGAGCGCATCGACCAGGACGTGTGGGACGAGATCGAGGACACGCTGCTCATGGCGGACCTCGGTACGGACGCGTCCCTGGAACTCGTCGAGAACCTGCAGAAGCGAGTGCGGGTGGAGGGTACTCAGGATCCCGCGCACGTCAAGGCCATGCTGCGTGAAGAGTTGCTCAAGCTCGTGGATCCCACCATGGACCGTTCGATCAACTCCGTGGGTGCGCCCGGCAAGCCCGCGGTCGTCCTGGTGGTGGGCGTCAACGGAGTGGGCAAGACCACCACGGTCGGTAAACTCGCCCGCGTTCTGGTCGCTGAGGACAAGGACGTCATGTTGGGTGCCGCGGATACGTTCCGCGCTGCCGCCGCCGATCAGCTCGAGACCTGGGGTGCCCGGGTGGGCGTGCCCACGGTGCGCTCCGAGCAGGAAGGCGCGGACCCGGCGTCGGTCGCTTTTGACGCCGTGCAGGCCGGTATCGAACAAGAGGCGGACGTGGTGCTCATCGACACCGCCGGTCGTCTGCAGAACAAGGCCGGCCTGATGGACCAGCTGGGCAAGATCAAGCGCGTGGTGACCAAGGCCGCCGAGGTGGACGAGGTCCTGCTCGTGATCGACGCGACCACCGGTCAGAACGGGATGACGCAGGCCAAGGTCTTCGCGGAGGCCGTCAACATCACCGGCATTGTGCTCACCAAGCTCGACGGCACCGCCAAGGGTGGCATCGTGGTGGCGATTCAGCGCGCTCTGGGCGTGCCGGTCAAGCTCATCGGTCTGGGCGAAGGACCCGACGACCTTGCGCCCTTCGAGGCCGAGCAGTTCGTGGACGCCCTGCTCGACTGAGTACGACGCCGCTCCGGTAGTTCTCGGCGCCCGCCCCCTTACGGGGCGGGCGCTTTTTCGTGTCCACGCTACTCACACGGATGTTCGAGTGGGTCTGGGTGGCGTCCTTGCGAAACAGCTGACCGTGATCCGTAACACGGTTGTCATGAACTGCGGAGAAACGAAACACGGGCGAAACCGATCTCGAACCACAACCGAAACACGCGCGACCTTTACTCGGTAGCAACGGATAACCGTTGGACAGAACTTTGAGATTGAGACGAGGTGAGCTCGCGTGGAATTGACGGCGGGACACGTGTGGACTTTGGTGGCGGCGGGGCTGGTGTTCTTCATGACACCGGGGCTCGCGCTCTTTTACGGAGGCATGACCCGGGCCAAGGGCGTGCTGAACATGATGATGATGAGCTTCATCTCCATCGCGATCGTGGCCGTGGTGTGGGTGCTGTGGGGAGCATCGATGTCTTCCGGTGACGCGATCCTGGGCGGACTGGTGGCTGATCCCACCGCCAGCTTCGGCTTGCAGGGACTGACCGGTTCCGAGGACCTGCTGGGTAGCGCCTTCGGTATCACTTTCGCGATCATCACCGTGGCGCTGATCTCCGGTGCCATTGCCGATCGCACCAAGTTCGGCAGCTGGGTGGTGTTCACCCTGGTGTGGATCACCGCGGTGTACTTCCCCCTGTCCTTCATGGTGTGGGGCGGCGGCCTGTGGTCCGAAGGTGGCGCCCTGGCCGAGATGTTCGGCGAACCCATCGACTTCGCGGGCGGCCTGGTGGTCCACATCAACGCCGGCGTGGCGGCACTCGTGCTGATCCTGCTCATCGGCGCCCGCAAGGGTTTCGGCAAGGACTCCGGACAACGCCCCCACAACCTGCCCCTGGTCATGTTGGGTGCTGCGATCCTGTGGTTCGGTTGGTTCGGCTTCAACGTGGGTGCCGCAGCAACCGCTGAACAGGCGGCACTCATCTGGACCAACACTCTGGTGGCCCCGGCCGCCGCAATGCTGACCTGGTTGCTCACCGAGAAGATCCGCGACGGTCACGCCACCTCACTGGGTGCGGCCTCCGGCGTGGTGGCCGGTTTGGTGGCCATCACCCCCGCGTGCGCCAACGTCTCACCCCTGGGCGCGATCTCCCTGGCCGCCGTGGCCGGTGTGCTGTCCGCGCTCGCCGTGGGTATGAAGTACAAGATCGGCCTGGACGACTCACTGGACGTGATCGGTGTCCACCTGGTCTCCGGCATCGTGGGTACCGTAGCTCTCGGTTTCCTGGCCATTCCCACGGAGGGCGAAGCAGGTTTGCTCTACGGCGGCGGTTGGGCGCTCATGGGCGCACAGATAACGTCCACGGTGTTCGCCGTGCTGTACACCGGCGTGCTCACACTGATCATCGGAATGGTCATCAAGGTCTCCATGGGCCTGCGCATCTCCGCTCAGGACGAGGTTGACGGTATCGACGTCACCCAGCACGCAGAATCCGCGTACTCACTCAAGGACGAGGCCACCGGCTACTTCGCCGGTACCTCCCCGGCCCGCCCCCTCCCGGGGACCGCTGAGGCCCCCGTCCACGCCAAGGAAGGATCTTCCCTGTGAAACTCGTAACCGCCGTCGTACGGCCCGACAAGTTCAGCGACGTCAAGGACGCGCTGGAGGCCTTCGGTATCCAAGGAATGACAGTGCTCACCGTGCACGGCTACGGCCGGCAACGCGGTCACACCGAGGTCTACCGCGGGGCCGAGTACACCGTGGACCTGTTGGAGAAGGTACGCATCGAAACGCTGGTGGCGGACGACATTGCCGCGGACGTGGTCAACGTGATCGTGTCCTCCGCCCACTCCGGAGCGGCCGGTGACGGCAAGGTATGGGTGACCTCGGTGGACGAGATGGTGCGCGTGCGCACCGGAGAACGCGGGGAGTCCGCGCTCTAGCGACGCGGCGGCGTCGTCAACCGACAAAGAACGAACGCACCGCGGGGCACCCAAGGAGGCCCCGCGGTGCGTTCGTCTCGTTCCGGGGACCCGGTTGGGCTTGATAACCTGGGACACTGACCCCATCCGTTGACCGACGAAAGCAGCGACTGCCCCGTGTTCAACTCACTGTCCGACCGGCTTACAGCGACCTTCAAGAACCTGCGCGGCAAGGGTAGGTTGTCCGAAGCGGATGTGGACGCCACCGTACGGGAAATCCGCCGCGCCCTTCTCGAGGCCGACGTCGCCGTTCCCGTGGTCCGGGAATTCACCGCCACCATCAAGGAACGTGCTCTGGGTTCCGAGGTGTCCGAGGCACTGAACCCCGGCCAGCAGGTCGTCAAGATCGTCAACGAGGAACTCAAGAACGTTCTGGGTGGCGAGACCCGCCGTATCAATCTGGCCAAGTCCGGCCCCACCGTGATCATGCTCGCGGGTCTGCAGGGTGCCGGTAAGACCACTCTGGCCGGCAAGCTCGGTAAATGGCTCACCGATCAGGGGCACAAGCCCGTCCTGGTTGCCTCCGACCTTCAGCGTCCCAACGCCGTGACCCAGCTCCAGGTGGTCGGTCAGCGCGCCGGTGTTCCGGTGTTCGCTCCCGAGCCCGGCGCCACCTCCGAATTCGACGACCCCACCGGTGATCCTGTGAAGGTCGCCCGCGACGGCGTGGCACACGCCCGCGCCAAGCTCTACGACGTGGTCATCGTCGACACCGCCGGCCGTCTGGGCATCGACGAAGCCCTGATGCGCCAGGCCCGCGACATCCGCAACGCCGTGAACCCGGACGAAGTGCTCTTCGTCATCGACGCCATGGTCGGCCAGGACGCGGTCAACACCGCCAAGGCCTTCGACGACGGCGTGGACTTCACAGGCGTGGTGCTCTCCAAGCTCGACGGCGATGCCCGCGGTGGTGCCGCGCTCTCCGTTCGTTCGGTCACCGGCAAGCCCATCATGTTCGCCTCCACCGGCGAGGGCGTGCGCGACTTCGAGCAGTTCCACCCGGACCGCATGGCCTCGCGCATCCTGGACATGGGTGACGTCCTCACACTCATCGAGCAGGCTGAGAAGCAGTGGGACAAGACCGAGGCCGAGCGCATGGCCAAGAAGTTCACCGATCAGGAGGACTTCACCTTCGAGGACTTCCTTGCGCAGATGCAGCAGCTGCGCAAGATGGGCTCGATGAAGAAGATGCTGTCCATGATGCCCGGCGCAGCCGGCATGCGTGAGCAGCTCGAAAACTTCGACGAGCGCGAGATCGACCGCGTGGAAGCCATCGTGCGTTCCATGACCCCGCACGAGCGCGTGGCACCCAAGATCATCAACGGCTCACGCCGTGCCCGGATCGCCCGCGGTTCCGGTGTGTCCGTGTCCGAGGTCAACCAGCTCATGGAGCGCTTCGCCCAGGCCCAGAAGATGATGAAGCGTCTGGCCCAGGGCAAGGGAGTCCCCGGCATGCCCGGTGGCATCCCCGGCATGCCCGGTGGCATCCCCGGCATGGGCGGCGGCGCCGGTGGCGGCGGTGGTAAGAAGGGCAAGGCCAAGAAGAAGGGCTCGCGTTCGGGTAACCCCGCCAAGCGCGCCCAGGAAAATGCCGCGATCGCCAGCGGTCAGAAGCCAGCAGCCAAGGGCAGTGCCTTTGGCGCACAGCAGCAACAACCGGATCTGGAGTCCTTGAACCTCCCCAAGGGCTTCGAGAAATTCCTCGGAAAGTGAGTCGGTAGTGGGTTCATACCTGTCAGACCAGGAACTGCGCGAGTTCATCGGTACGTTGCCCACGCGACGGTTGGCGGCGTCGGCCGTCATTCGTGACGAGAACGGCCGCGTCCTCACGGTGGAACCCAACTACAAATCCGAATGGACCCTGCCCGGCGGCACGGTGGAGGCGGGGGAAGACCCCCGCAGTGCGTGCTTCCGAGAAGTGATCGAAGAAGTGGGCCTGCACCTTCCCGAAGGGCGCATGCTGTTGATCATGCACGGGCTCAACATGGGCATGTGGGGCGACTCGGTGGCCTTCCTCTACGACGGCGGCCAGATTTCCTCAGACACCAAGGTCACGGTCCAGGAAGAAGAACTGCTGTCCTACCGCTGGGTGGCACCGCAAGATCTGGAAACCGTGCTCTCGCCCGGTATGTCACAGCGGATCCGCGACGCGCTGGAGGCCCTGGAACAGGGCACGGTGGTAGAACACGTAGTAGACGGAGGAAAGCGTTCATGACAGACCAACAACTCGCACGGGTGGCGGTCCTGGTGCACGCAGACACACCCGAGCTGCCCTTCCTTGCCAATCTCGTGGACGCCAGCTTCACCGCGGTCACCCGCAACGGGTGGGCCGTGATCCTCCCGGATGACGACATGGACCCTGCGTTCATTGCGGCAGTGCACCCCGGTGAGATGTGCATTGCCATTTCCTCGGACGGTGCCGAACGCAGCCTCACTGTGTACCCTCGCACGGATTCCGATCGCGACGAGGAAGCAGAGCTCAATCACCAGATCGAGATGGGTGGCATTGCGACGCTGCGCTGGGAAGCGGAGCACAGCGACATCGCCGACATCCTCGGGGGTGAAGGAGACTCAACTCCGCAGCGCCAGGTGACCACGGACGTCGAACGGGACACCAAGGTCGCGGTGGAAGCCATAGCGTCGATCTGCTCTCTGGACGCCGCGGCAACCGCCCGCCTGGAGAACTACGCCGCAACACCCAGTTCCGGACTACTGCTCGAATCGGTGCTGCAACTTCTGGACGTGCCGGTGGTTGCGGCCAAGCTCGTGGAATCGGAGCGCTCCGTGGAAGACATGGAAGACGCCCGCCGTTACGAGCCCAAGGCCCTCGGATTGTCCTTGGTGGATGCCATCACCACCGAACCTTCCGGTAACGATCTGGTCTCCCGGGTCCAGCGCGTGTACTTCCGCCACCCGGAGATCCTGCTGGCCGTGGGCGGTGCCGAACTCGTCGCCGGTTCCACGCTGGCGGCGCTGGCACGTCGAGGTGGGCGCGGATCGCGCGTTCTCGGAACGGCGTCCGCGGTTTTGTTGACCGACGCCGCGGGACAAGCTGCCCTGTGGGCGGCGGTGCGGGCACGTAAGAAGTCCTAGTGGCGCGGTTCGAATGGTCCCGCGGGTGGGTGTCCGCACTGTCCGATCCGGATGAACCGGACTGGCAGCGGCCACGCCCCAAGGCCCACGAACTGCGCCGAGACATCTGGTTGGCTGTGGCAGTCGCGGCGGCCTCCGTGCTGTCCCTGGCCCTGATCGAAAGCTATACCCCGTTCGCCTCGGACCAGCCGTGGTGGCTGGGCTATCTAGCGTCGATCTTAATCGCGGTGCCGTTGGCATTCCGGCGCCGCTTCCCGGTCGCGGGCGTGGTGGCCGCAACCGCGGTGTTCGTGTGGGCCTACTACACGGTTCCCCAGGTCAACATTCAGCTGTTCTTCCAGATTGCGTACTTCGCGAGCCTGTACTCAATGGTCGCTTGGGCCCGCTCCCGGCAGCTCGTGATGCTCATGGTGGTGGGTCTGGCGGTGTTCACCGCGGGGTGGCTCATGGTGGACTGGACGATCACCAATTCTTACGCGGAGCTCCTGGACGACATCGAAGAAACCTCCGGGCCGTTCTCGCCGACGGTGGGCATCATGGGGTACTCCGTGATCATGAACATCGTCTACTTCGGTGGTGCCGTGTTCATGGGGCGTGCCTCGTGGCGCAGGGCCCTGGACCGACGCAGACTACGCGAACAAGCGTGGCGAATCGCCCAGCAGTCCGAACAATTGGCCAATCGGGCGGTGGTCGAGGAACGGCTGCGCATCGCGCGCGAACTCCACGACGTGGTGGCCCATCATGTGTCCGCGATCGGAATCCAGGCCGGAGCGGCTCGCACCGTGATGGCCAAGAACCCGGAGGCCGCTGCAACTGCACTGGGCACCGTGGAAGAGTCCAGCAGACAAGCCGTCACCGAAATGCGCGAGCTGTTGGGAGTGCTGCGCGCTGAGGACGGCGGCGTGTTGCCCGCACAGTCCCGCACTCCGGAACCCCGGCTGAGCGAGTTGGACGATCTCGTGGCATCTCATGCCCGTCACGGCCTGGCCGTCACACTCAACACGGCGCTGGAACATCCCGATGATCTCGATCAGCTTCCGGGGTCCCTTCAGCTGACCGTTTATCGGTGTTTACAGGAGGCACTGGCAAACGTCACTCGACACTCCACAGCCCGCCAAGCCACGGCCGTGGTGCGTACCGGTTCCACAACTGCCGATTCGGGCGAGCAGAAAACGCACGCATGGGTTGAACTGGAAGTCACCGATCGCGGTCAGCCCAAACCGGGCACGGAAGGATCGGGTTACGGACTCAAGGGCATCACCGAACGTGCTCGGCTCTACAACGGCGTGACCGAAATCGGCCCGCGCACACCCGGTCCAGGGTGGCGCGTTCGCGTCCGGATTCCCCGTTCATTCACCCGCGCTACCCAGGAGGTCACCCCGTGATCCGAGTTCTGCTGGCCGACGATCACGAACTGGTGCGCTCCGGCTTCGCGCTCATGCTCACCGTGGAGGAGAATGTGGAGGTGGTCGGGCAGGTCGCCAACGGCAAGGACGCCGTGGCGCACGTGCTCGACAACCCGGTGGACGTGGTGCTCATGGACGTCCAGATGCCCGTTATGGACGGCATCGAAGCGACACGCCTCATCACCGAAGCCACGGGCACCAAGGTCATCATCCTGACGACCTTTGACCGCGACGACTACCTCTTCGACGCATTGCGTGCCGGGGCCAGCGGATTCCTGCTCAAGAATGCCTCCCCGGAAGACCTGGTGGCCGCGGTTCACGCGGTGGTCGACGGGCACGCCCTCCTGGCACCGGAGGCCACTCTGCGCGTGGTGCAACAACTCACCCAGCACGACGCCGCTCGCGCACCTAGGGAGGCGACGATCGGGGCCGGCGGTGAGGCCGCGGCGTCGTCGGCCGATATTTCCGACCGGACGAGCGAGCAACAACGGATCATTGATTCCCTGACCGCGCGCGAGCGAGAGGTGCTCACCCTGGCGGCAGAGGGGCTGTCCAATGGCGAGATCTGCGACAAGCTGGTCGTGGGACAGGCCACCGTCAAAACTCACATTTCCAATGTGCTGGCCAAGGTCGGTGCCCGTGACCGCGTGCAAGCCGTGGTGTTCGCCTACAGATCGGGCATGGTTTCCTGACTCGTCACGGTTCCGGGCGCTCAGCTGCTGACACCGATCATGCCGGGTCATCCCTGGTCCGGACGTTTTCAGCAGGAGCTACCCCACAAGGCGGAGTGGAAGTTCCGCCGCGGGGCTGATCTCCTCGACTCCCAGTCCTCCTAGGCTGGAAACAGCCAGTCGCGCCGTGTTTCGCGAATGCCACGGCCGCGGGGACGGCACCGATCCGAGGAGACAGCATGACGTTGAAGACTCCGGAGGCCGCGTACACCTCCGTTCGCTACTCACCACCGCGCGCAGGGGGCACGCTGGAGGTGCAGGATCTGACGCGAAAATTCGCTGATCGGACCGTGGTGGACCGGGTGTCCTTCCGGGTAGAGCCCGGCCAGATGACGGGTTTCGTGGGTGCGAACGGTGCGGGAAAGACCACCACCATGCGCATGATCATGGGCGTGCTGGATCAGCACGGGGGCACCGTGCTCTGGAACGGTCGGCCGATCGATGCCCGCGTGCGTTCGCGGTTCGGCTACATGCCGGAAGAGCGCGGCCTGTACCCCAAACAACGCATTGCCGATCAATTGGGTTACCTGGGACAACTTCACGGTATGGAACGCTCCCGAGCTCTGACCGAGGCTCAGCGATTGTTGGACCGTTTCGGCCTGGGGGACCGGGCTAAGGACCGTTTGGAGACCCTGTCCCTGGGTAACCAGCAGCGCGTCCAAGTGGCGGCCGCGCTGCTGCACGATCCCGCGGCATTGGTGTTGGACGAACCGTTCTCCGGACTGGACCCCACCGCGGTGGATGCCATGGTGGGACTGTTACGCGAATACATGGCGCGCGGTGTGCCCGTGCTCTTCTCATCGCATCAACTCGACTTGATCGACCGGCTGTGCGACGCCCTCGTGGTGCTCGACCACGGCTCGGTCCGACTGGCGGGGCCGGTCGAGCAGTTACGGGCAGGGCGTCCCGGACAGTATCGACTGGTCTGCGACTCGGATGCGGGGTGGACCCGAGGACAACCCGGGGTGGACGTCGTTGACCTGGACGGCAACACCGCTATTGTCCAGCCGGCCGACGCGGAGGCTCGCGATCACCTGGTGCGGGAGGCAGCACGCCGGGGGATGACCGAATTCGCGAGGCTTCGCCCATCGCTGGGAGATCTTTACCGGGAGGCCATCTCATGAACAAGGATGTGACCACCAGCTCCACTGCTGACTCCGAGGCCGCTTCCGAACAGGAAGAGGGCACGTCAGTGACGGTTCCATGGCTCACCGTGATGAACCGCGAGATCGGGGTCAAGCTGCGGGACCGTGCTTTCGTTCTCTCCACCGTGCTCACGGTGCTCGGCATCATCGGGTTCACCGCTTTCACGTTCTTCATGGGTGAGCGCACCACCAGCTACACCGTGGCCGCCACCGACCCACAATCGGTCACGGTGGTGGAAGCGGCGCGTGATTCGGCGGACGAGAAGACCAGCATCGAACTTCGCTCCGCTTCACCGGAGGAGGCCCGTGACTTGTTGCAGAACGAGGAGGTCGATGCTGCCGTCTCGCGCGGCGGGGATTCCTGGGTGCTCACGGCAGGCAACTCCATGGACAACTCCCTGGCCGGAATGCTGACAGACTCTGCCCGTGAGGTGACCGCGCAGGCTAACGCCGCGGCTGCCGGAACCACCACTGAACAGTTGGAGGCAGGCTCTGAGGTACAGACTCGCTCACTGTCCGATGAGCCCGACCGCGGTGTGGCCGCCAACGTGCTGGGTTTCGTCTTCGCGATGTTGTTCTACACCGCCGCGATCATCTTCGGTATGGCCATTGCCAACTCGGTACTCGAGGAGAAACAGAATCGCGTGGTGGAAATTCTGGCCACGGCTATCCCCGTGCGGCACATCCTCTACGGCAAGGTGGCCGGCAACTGCCTGTTGGCCTACGCACAGATCATTTTGTACGGGGCCGTGGGCCTGCTCGGTGTGAACCTGTTGGGCCGGGCCGAATCGATCGGGTGGATCCTGGAGGCTTCCGGTTGGTTCATCGGGTTCTTCGTGGTGGGCTTCGCGGCGCAGGCAAGTATCTGGGCGGTATTGGGATCCCTGGCCTCCCGTACGGAAGACCTGCAGTCCAACACCGGACCCATCATGTCCGTTTTGATCGCGGCGCTACTCGTGGGTTTGTTCGCCAAGGGGACCTGGCTCACCGTGGCCTCCTATGTTCCGTTGGTGTCATCCGTGGCGATGCCTGTGCGCATGCTCACCGACACCGTGGCCTGGTGGGAGCCGTGGTTGGCACTGGGACTGTGCACGGTCTTCGGTCTGATCATGTTCCGGGTGGGCGAGCGGGTCTATCAGCGCGCGGTGTTCCAGGGCGGTCAAGCCCTCACGTGGCGCAAGGCCCTGAAACTCGAGAGGTAGACCACGTCGGGCCTGCACGCTGGGGTTTGACACATGTGGCACAATAGACGGGTACTCGAACCGAGCGGACCCTCTCACCGCGCGTGTTTCGCGTCCACAGGAAATCCCACCCAGGCCCGCCCCACGGGTGCATGTGTGTGCATTTCCGACCACATTCGAAACAGGAGTAACCACTCAAGTGGCAGTTAAGATTCGTCTCAAGCGCATGGGTAAAATGCGCGATCCCCGTTACCGCGTTGTCATCGTCGATTCCCGCAAGAAGCGCGATGGTCGTGTCATCGAGGAGGTCGGCGTCTACCAGCCGACCGAGCACCCCTCTTACATCAACCTGGTTTCCGACCGGATCCAGTACTGGCTCGGCGTGGGCGCACAGCCCTCTGACGCCGTGGCAGCACTGCTGAAGATCACCGGTGACTGGCAGAAGTTCAAGGGTGAGCCCGGTGCCGAGGGTACCTACAAGGCCCCCGAGACCAAGGCTGAGTTCGTGGCACCCGACAAGGGTTCCGTGATCATCCCCGAGGCCATCACTCCCAAGGCTGACAAGGCCGAGGCTTCCGAGCAGGCCGAAGCGCCCGCTGAAGAAGCTTCCACCGAGGGTGCGGCTGAGGAATCCACGGAGGACAACGCCGAGAAGGCAGAGTGAGCATGCTCGCCGAGGCTCTGGAACACCTGGTTCGCGGCATTGTGGACAGCCCCGAGGACGTCACCGTTCGCTCACGCGAAGGTCGTCGCGGGCAGATCCTCGAGGTGCGGGTTCACCCCGATGACCTCGGCCGCGTGATCGGACGTTCCGGGCGCACCGCCAAGGCCCTGCGCACCGTCGTCACGGCCCTGGCACCCGGCGAGAATGTGCGCGTTGACGTGGTCGATACCGACCGTCGTCGTCGATAAAGACCGCGCGTACGTGAACGGCCCCTGTTTCCTGCAGACGCGGGAGACGGGGGCCGTCATCATTTGGTAGAAATTTCACACCGGTCCAGATCCGGCAAAGGAGATCTCATGAGCGTTCGGATTGCACGTATCGGTAAGCCTCACGGCGTGCGCGGGGAAGTCACGGTGCAACTGTTCACCGACGATCCCGAGTCGCGTTTCGCGCCGGGGTCGATTCTGAGCGTCCAGTGGCCCCAGGGCGAGCCCAACGGTGCTGCGGGACTTCCTGAGACGCTTACCGCGTCCGGTTTCCGCTGGAACAAGAAGGTGCTGATCGCCCGCTTCGAGGAGATCACCGACCGCAATCGCGCCGAAGAAATGCGCGGAGCCCAGCTGTTCGCAGACGCCCACGAAGTGGAACTCGACGACGACGAATGGCATCAGGACGACCTTCTGGGCCTGATGGCCGTGGACACCACCCACGATGATCGTGAAGTCGGCAAAGTCACCGCCTTGATATCCGGTGCGGCACAGGACCTGTTGGAGCTGGAAGTTGCGGGGGAGGGGCGTCGCATCTTGATCCCGTTCGTGGAGGAGATCGTTCCGGAAGTGGACTTGGAAGCCGGGCGCGTGCTGTTGACCCCGCCCGCGGGTCTGTTGGACCTCGGAACTGAGGAGTAGAACCGTGCGCATCGATGTGTTGAGCATCTTCCCCGAGTACCTCGCGCCTCTCGAACTGTCATTGATCGGTAAAGCCATGACGGACGGTGTGCTTCAACTGTCCGTGACCGATCCCCGGAGCTTCGCGACCGACCGCCACCGCACGGTGGATGACACCCCGTACGGCGGCGGGGCCGGCATGGTCATGAAACCCGAACCCTGGGCGCAAGCGCTCGAGTCGGTCACCGCGGCAGCGTCCTCGGGGCACAAGCCCGTGCTCGTGGTGCCCTCGCCGGCCGGCGAGGTCTTCACCCAGGACGTCGCGTACGAACTGGCCGATGAAGAACATCTCGTGTTCGCGTGCGGTCGCTACGAGGGCATTGATGAACGTTTCATCGAATGGGCCTCCGAGCACGCCGTGGTACGCCCCATGAGCCTGGGTGACTACGTGCTCAACGGGGGAGAAGTGGCAGTCCTGGCCATGGTCGAAGCCGTGACCCGACTGATCCCTGGCGTGATCGGCAACCCGGAATCACTGGCGGAAGAATCCCACACCGGCGGGCTGCTCGAATACCCCGTGTACACCAAACCTGCTGTGTGGCGAGAACGCGCCATCCCGGAGATGTTGTTGTCCGGCCACCACGGGAACATTGCCCGCTGGCGCCGTGATCAACAGCTGCACCGAACCGCCCAGCGGCGCCCTGACATGATCGAACAGCTCAATCCGGCGGACCTGGACAAGGCCGATCTGGCTATTCTGAGTGACCACGGTTTCCAGGTGGTCAACGGGTCCTTCCAGGTCTGCGCACCGGAGCCCGCGGATGGCGCACAGGGCTAGCCGAGATATGGCATAATGGGTCGCTGTGCGTGAGTTGGGCACGCCCCTGCCGCAGGGGGGAGAGCGACCAACAACCACGCATTCGAAATCACCACACCGGCTCGATTTCGACACACTTCTGCGCGTCGGCTCAAACCTTCACGGGTGAGCCGCGCGGACCACACGCGATCGACCTGCGGCTGTCGCGAGGAGAAAAAGCATGAACCTTATCGATCAGCTTGATGCCAAGTCCCTGCGTAACGACATTCCGGATTTCCGCCCCGGCGACACCCTGAATGTCCACGTGAACATCATTGAAGGTAACCGTTCGCGTGTTCAGGTCTTCAAGGGCTACGTCATGGGCCGTCAGGGCTCCGGCGTCCGCGAGACCTTCACCGTTCGCAAGGTCAGCTTCGGTGTTGGTGTGGAGCGTACCTTCCCGGTGCACTCCCCGATCATCGACAAGATCGAGCTCGTGAGCCGCGGTGACGTGCGTCGTGCCAAGCTCTACTACATGCGCGATCGCCACGGTAAGGCAGCTCGTATCCGCGAAAAGCGTGACTCGAGCGCTTCGAGCAAGTAAGCATTTTCCACGTGCATCTGCACTCGGAACGCACGGAGGGCCCGGCATCTGCCGGGTCCTCCGCTGTACGTACACCCCTTTCCTCACGGCGCTGGTGGCTGCGGGTCATCACCATTGCCGTCCTGGCGGCGCTGCTCATTGCGGCGGTCGTTCGTGCGTTCGTGGTAGACGTCTACTGGGTAGGTTCCAATTCGATGGAACCCACGCTGCAGGGTGGGGACCGTGTGCTCGTCAATAAGCTGAGTAATGCGGATGAGCTGCAACGCGGTCAACTCGTGGTCTTCGACGGCCGCGGCTCCCTGGATCCGTTGCACTCCACAGACCCCTGGTACACGCAAGCGCTCAACAGTGTGGGGCGTTGGCTCGGTCTGACCGGTTCGTCCACCGCTTACGTCAAACGCGTGATGGCGGTGTCCGGGGACACCATCGAGTGCTGTGACGCTCAGGGCAAGATCACGGTCAACGGACAGCCTCTCGACGAGGACTATGTGTACCCTGACGACCAGCCCTCGGACATCCCCTTCGCCGTTCACGTTCCAGCGGATCGCGTATGGCTCATGGGTGATCATCGCAGCGCATCCGTTGATTCACGATCTCTGTTGGGCGCCCCCGGCGGGGGCCTGATCCGCACAGAGCGTGTCATCGGTACGGCCGAACGGGTGTTGTGGCCCCTCGACCGAGCTCGGGACTTGTAGTCTGCCCATGGGTGAGACACCCACCATTTCAGGAAGGAACACGGCGTAGTGACTGAAGAACGTCCATCAGATTCCGCGGGGGACCAGCCCGAGCAGGAGCCCTTGCGCCCTCGTCGCTCGTCGCGCGCATTCCGTTCCTCGGCCTCGCGCAGTGCCAAGAAGACCAACTCGGCGTGGAGCTCCGTCAAGGAGATCCTGATCGTGGTGGTCCTGGCCATCCTGATCGCCTTCATCGTCAAGACCCTGTTCGTGCGGGGTTTCTACATTCCTTCCGGCTCCATGGAGAACACGCTGGAACTCGACGATCGCATTTTCGTGAACGTCATGAGCGCCAACCTGGGCACCATCGACCGCGGTGACATCGTGGTCTTCGACGACACCAAGAACTGGTTGCCCTCCCAGCCCCAGGGCAGTGACGGACTCGGAGGCGCGATCCAGAACGCGCTGTCGTTCGTGGGCATCCTGCCGGACAGTGGCGACCAAGCACTCGTGAAGCGGGTCATCGGTGAAGGCGGGGACCACGTGGTCTGCTGTGACGCGGACGGTCGCATCAGTGTCAACGGCACGCCCTTGGACGAGACCTACGTGTACCCGGGAGCGGTTCCCTCCGAAATTCCGTTCGACGTGATCGTCCCGGACAACCACTTCTTCGTGCTCGGTGATCACCGCAACGCCTCCGCTGATTCCCGGGTCCACCTGGCGAACAACAATGCGTTCATCCACAAGGAAGACATCATCGGAACCGCGTTCGTGATTGCCTGGCCGCTGGATCGCTTCCAGATTCTGCACCACCCGGATCAGGTCTTCGCCGACGTTCCTGACACCGGCTCCTCCGACGACTGATCGTGGCGGCACGAGTCACCACCGATCCCGGAGTTGACCTGGAACGCGAACTTGCGTTCCAGGGCTTGCGCTACGTGGGCGGCATGGATGAGGTGGGCCGCGGTGCCCTCGCGGGTCCCGCGAGCGTGGGGCTCGTGGTTTTCGACGCCGCCGCCCTCGACAGCGCCGATCCTTCCGCGTGGCTCGGGGTGCGGGATTCCAAGGCGCTCTCCGCCAAACGCCGGGAAGCACTGGCCCCGACCATCCAATCGTGGGCCGCGGCCTGCACCGTGGGCCATGCGCAACCCTTCGAGATCGATCGGCTTGGGATCAGTGCGGCGCTACGACTGGCCGGGCTCCGAGCGCTGGCGCAGGCGGCGTCGTCGGGGATCCCCGTGGACGGGCTGATCCTGGACGGCTCCTACAACTGGCTCAGCGCAGAACCCGTGCTGGGGCAGGAACCCGACCCGTGGGGTGTACCCGCCGTGGTACGTACGTTGGTCAAGGCCGATGCTCACTGCGTGTCCGTGGCCGCAGCCTCCATCGCGGCCAAGGTGGAGCGGGACCGCATGATGGGAGAGTACGCGGCGGAGTACCCGGCCTACGGCTGGGAGTCGAACAAGGGCTACGGAAGTGCCGTTCATCGGGCTGCGATTCAAGAACACGGCGTGACACCGTTGCATCGCGTGAGCTGGAACCTGGGCGTCTAGTCCCGTTTCCGGCCAACCGGGCACTCGAACTCCACAAGAGCACGATTGGCATGGTGCTGGCAGTCGTGGATCATCACCATGGTTCCATGACCGCATCACCTGTCTCCTCTGCCGCCCCTGATCCACCCGCCCCGCACATCAGCACGGGCCGTTCGGGGGAAGACCTGATCGCAGACCTCCTGGGCCGTGCCGGTTGGCGAGTTCTGAATCGCAATTGGCGAGCGGAACCTGCGCGCGGATCGGTACGTGGCGAACTGGACATCGTGGCCGAACGAGCCGGAGCCGTCACGATCTTCGAGGTCAAGACCCGTACCGGTTCCGGATTCGGCCATCCGGCCGAGGCCGTGGGACCCGAGAAACTCAAACGCCTCCACCTATTGGCCCGCGCGTGGGCGTGGGAACACGGCTGCCCCGAGATTCCCAGCGTGGATGTGGTCTCGGTGCACTGGCCACCCGGTGACGCCCCGCGCGTCGAACACCTGGGATCACTGAGCTGGCACTGACCCCAAAGGTCACAATTTGATGGACATCCCGCGTGCTGAGTGACATTGGTCGGCCAACGTGTCACGGTAGGTCGGGGGTCGAATCGGGCACCCCGAACAGTCGATGATCAGTGAGGGCCGCTTGGTGACATTCTCTTCGCCACGCCAGCGGGCCCTGGGTGCCTTGGCGTCCGCAGGTCTTCTCATGACGGTGCTGACCGGCTGTAACGATGACGCCGGGTCGATGCCCGAACAGTCTCCTTCGGCCTCGGCCGAGAGTTCTGCTGCGGGACTGCGCGGTGGCACGTTCAACGCGAATCTGCCGTCGGGTGCTTCCGTTCGGATCACGTTGCCGGCAACCCCGCCTCCGGACGAGGACGTGGAGAAGCTACGCCAGGACGCGGGTATCGAGCGCGCGCTGTACGCCAAGATCAGTATCGACAATCGGCAGGGCCGCGAGCCGGTATCGGTGAGCCGACTCGTGTTGACCGCCGAGGACGGCGCCATTTATCGCCTCGACGCGCTCCCCAAAGCGGTGCCCGACTGGTCATCGACCCGGGGCGACAACGGTGAGTGGCAAAATGCCGGCGGCGAACGGGTATCGGAAGAGGACGCCCAGGATATCGACCGCCGGGTCGAGGACACCGTGGCCCAGTACACCGGTGATGTGCCCGTGGGCAGCCGCGGAGATGAAATCCTCGTGGGCGATCTGAGCCGTCTACCGGCCACGTTCGCGAGCATGGAACTCATCCCGTCCATGGGGGACTCCGAGGACCGCGCGGTGCGTCCAAGTCCGGACCGTGACAACGAACCCGCCGCGCCACGTCCTGCAACACCGGTGGACCCCGTGGTACCGGAATCACCGGAGCAGGAAGCACCTCCGCCGGAAGATCCTGAGAATCCGCAACCGCCCGCTGACGACGGCACCGAACCGACCACCGCCCCGGTTCCCGAAGAACCCACGGAGGATCCTGCGCCACCGCAGGATCCCGCGCCGTCGGAACCCGGTGGCCAGCCCACGTCTGCGCCCGAGGCCGG
>JAFAAV010000061.1 GCA_023426375.1 Actinomycetes bacterium
GCCGCCCGCAGTTCGACCAGAACGATCAACATGCCGAGTGCACCGGAATCCACGGTGCCTCGTTCGTGCAGGACCGGAAGTTGATCCACGGTCTCGATGACCGCGTTACTGCCACGGTCGACCACCAGATCCATCCAGTCCGAGAGCTGTTGGTTGGAACCGTCCTGGGAATTCTCGGGAAGCGACACCTTGCTCACGGATTCGAGCACGGAAATCAACGTGCCCTCCACGGGGTCGGTGAGCGCCGACCAGCAGCGCACCTGCGCCGCCGCAAAGGCATCACGCAGCTGCCCTGCGGTAACACGCGTAGAGCCCTCCAGGGAGGTACCCATGGCGGTGAGCGTCAGCGCCATGAGCACACCGGAGTTGCCGCGCGCCTGTTCCAGGGCCGCACGGCCGGCATGCTGAAGCAGCTCGCCGATGTCATTGCCCTCGATCAGCTGGGCCGCCTCGGTCGCGTAACCCACGGTGGTACTGAGATTGACGCCGGTATCGGAATCGGCCACGGGGAAGACATTGAGATCATTGAGTACGTCCGTGTGCCCCACCAGAGCACGGTGCGCGGAGTCCAACCAATCGCGCACGGCCGATACCGTAGAGCCTCCCTTATGGCTCAAAATGATCCCATCCTTCACCCACGTCGTAGCCGAGCCATTCGCCCGGATCCTGCCCGGCAATGGTGACGGCGGTGTCCCCGATTTCCGCCGGTTGACGGTCTACGGGCGCACACGAGCCTATCGCACGCATCCCCGGGGGAACCTGGATACCCGGTGGAACCACCGCGAGCAATCCGTGATCTTCTCCCCCGGTCAGCACCCAGCGCCACGGGTCCACGCCCGCGGCCCGACCCGCTTCCGCCAGCATTGCTACCGATTCTTCCAACGCTGCCGGGTCCAGATCGACGACGACGCCGCTCGCTCGGGCCACGCGCCCGGCGTCGCGTAACAACCCGTCCGAGATGTCTATCATGGCGCTCGCCCCGGCCCGGGCTGCCGCCGGCCCGGCGAGAATCGGCGCGAGGGGGCCCAGTTGCGCTCGTTCGAGTTTCCGCCTCTCATCCTCCGGCAGGCGGTCCCAGCCATCGCCGCTCGGAGCTTCCAAGGCGCTGAGTCCCGCGGCGGCATGGCCGAGCACGCCTGCATGCACGAGTGTTCCTCCGGCTCCTGCTCCCGAGCGCAGCACCGGGTCGCCCTGCTCCATGACGCCCAACACCGTTGCGGTCACGGACAGCTCTCGGCCGCGTCCCAGATCGCCGCCGACGAGGGCGCACTCGGTCGCGCCGAGGCGTTCGAACGCGTCTTTGAGTCCGGACGCGAAATCCTGAACCCACCGCACCGGTGTGTCACCGGGCAGGGTCATCGAGACAACCATGGAGGTGGGAACCGCACCCATCGCGGCGATGTCCGCCAGGTTCTGAGCTGCGCACTTGTGGGCTGTGTCCGCCCCTGAGGTCTTATACCCGTTCGGCCAGCAGACCCTGAAATCCTGGTCGACCACTTGAGTGTCGGTGGTGATGACCACCCGCCCCTGCGGAACCGCCACCACAGCGCAGTCGTCCCCCGGCCCTACCTCGACGTACGAGGATGACGTTTTGGAGAGCGGTAGAAACGCTGACAGCAGCTCGGATTCGGAGACCTGCTCCACCGTGGCGGCGGGAGCGGGTGTGGGGGAAACGGTCATGGTTTCAGCGTAACGAGCGGCACACTCCGGCACGCAGATGCCACACGGTCAGCGCGTCTACAGTGGAGTCCATGATGTTCTCCCGCGCGCGCTCCCAGGACGGATCTCACGGAACCCGCTTCTCATCCCGCCGCGCGGCACTGGCGACCATGGCCCTGGGTGGTTTGTTGCTCACCAGTTGCGGTTCCCCCGTCACGGTCGACGGCGCACCGCACAACACTGACCCAGCGTGCGCCTCCGCCATGCTTGCCATGCCCGAAACCATGGGCGATCTGGATCAGCGAGCCACCACGAGTCAGGGCACCACCGCCTACGGCGATCCCTCAGGGGTCATTGTGCGCTGCGGTGTGGAACCGCCGGCACCCACTACCGATCCCTGCACCAACGTCAACGGGGTCGATTGGCTCATCTCCGAAGTGGAGGGCCAGGAAAACCAGTGGCGCGCCGTGAGCTATGGACGCTCGCCCGCAGTGGAGATGCTCTTCGACACCAGTCGTGTCCCCTCATCCACCGCGATCGTGGAAGCCGGAAGTGCCGTGGCACAGATCCCGCAGGAGAGCACGTGCCTGTCCGTCTCCGACACCCTGGACCTACAGAACACCCCCTGACCCGCAGCGGGCCAAGGGGTGTGCCTAAAGCGGAATCTGACGTCTAACGCAGTCCCACGGGTCGTTCCAGAGCGAGCGAAATCAGTTCGTCGATCAGATCCGGGTACTCCAGACCTGACGCCGCCCACATGCGCGGGTACATGGAAATGGGCGTGAAGCCGGGCATCGTGTTGATCTCGTTGATGATCACGCGGTGATCGGGTGTCACGAAGAAATCGCAGCGTGACAAACCTTCACCGTCAACGGCGTCGAAAGCCTGAACAGCCTTCGCGCGCAAGGTCTCGATCACGTCATCGGGCAGGTTCGCGGGGCAGGACAGCCGAGCGCCGTCGTCCTCCACGTACTTGGCTTCGAAGTCGTAGAAGTCGTGACCCTGGACCTCGATCTCCCCGGGAAGGGACGCGCGCGGTGCGGCCCATTCGTGACCGCCGAGCACGGCGCACTCGATTTCGCGGCCCTCGATCCCCGCTTCGATCACGAGCTTGAGGTCGTGCTCACGCGCGGTTTCGATCGCAGAGTCCAGATCCTCAACCCGGTCGACGCGAGTAATCCCGAACGAGGAGCCCGCGCGAGCCGGCTTGACGAACACCGGGAAACCGAGTGCGGCAACGTCCTCGCGGACCTTCTCCGGGTTGTGCAACCAGTCGCGGTTGTGGACCACGGTATACGGGCCCACCTCCAGGCCTGCGGACTCGAAGGCGACCTTCATGAAGTGTTTGTCCATGCCGATCGCGGACGCGGACACACCACAGCCCACGTAGCGGAGATCCGCCAGTTCCAGCAACCCCTGCAGGGTGCCGTCCTCGCCGAACGGGCCGTGCAGCAAGGGGAAGACGGCATCGATGTGACGCCCCCGGGTGATGGTGCCGCCCTCGGAGTTGAGGTCGTGGACGAGCAACTCGTTCTCCCCCACCTGCAACGGCAGTGTCACGCGCTGATCACCCACGGGCAATGTGGCCATGGGCTGACTGTCCAGGAGTGCTTCCAGCTCTTCCTGGGAATACAGGAACCACGCACCGTCGGTGGAAATCCCGACGCTCACCACGTCCCAGCGCTCACGATTGATGGCGCGCAGCACTGAACGTGCGGTGATCAAGGACACCGAATGTTCGGAGGAACGGCCCCCGAACAGCACGGCGACGCAGGGTTTGGTGGCCGTACCGGTCCCCTCCGCGGTCGCTTGAGCGTGGTCCGCAGTGTTCGTCATGCGCTGTTCCCTTCGGATTTGAGATCGCGGCCGAGCAGCTTGGGTGCCAGCTGATCCACCGGAATGTCGCCGCGGAGTACACCCACCACGGCCTCGGTGATGGGCATTTCTACATCGTGTTCTTGAGCCAGAGCCAGTACTGCCGGGGCCGATCTGATGGCCTCCGCGGTCTGGGTCATGGCGTCCTGGACCTGAGCGATTGTCAGTCCCGAACCCAGCAGCCTACCCGCAGTGTGGTTCCTGGACAGCGAGGACGAACACGTGGCGACCAGGTCGCCCATGCCCGACAGCCCGGACAGCGTGGTCAGGTCACCACCCAGTGCCAGTGCCAGTCGCGTGGTTTCGGCCAGCCCGCGGGTCATTACCGAGGCCTTGGAGTTGTCGCCGTAGCCGCGGCCGTCGCAAATGCCCACGCACAGGGCGATCACGTTCTTCACCAGGCCCCCGATCTCGGTGCCGGTGACGTCCGTATTGGTGTACGGGCGGAAATACGGTGCGGCGCAGCAGCGAGCCACCCACGCGGCGGTGGTCAGTTCCGGGGCCGCAATCACGGATGCGGTGGGTTCTTCCCGGGCAATTTCCATCGCGAGGTTCGGCCCGGACAGCACGCACGAACGGCGCACCCAGTCTTCGTGACTACTGCCCGTGTGTTCCGCCAGGGCTTGGGCTATGACCTCGGTCATGCGCAGTCCGGTCGCGGATTCCAGTCCCTTGGCCAACGACAGCACCACGGCGTCCGGGTCGATGAATTCCGCGACCGTGGCCAGCTGAGCTCGTAGCGACTGCGCGGGAATCGCGGCCACGACCAGTCGAGCCCCGCTGAGGGTTTCGCGCAGGTCGGAGCTGAACCGGATGTCACGCGGCAGATCGATGTCCGGAACGTAACGTTCGTTACGGCCGGTTTCACGGATGCGATCCATCGACTCGGGATTACGGCCCCACAGGTGAACGGTGCGGTCGGCACCGGAGTCCCGAGCGGCGTCGGCGAGGACCTTGGCGAACGTAGTACCCCACGAGCCAGCGCCCAACACAGCGACCTTGCTCGGGCCGTTGGGTTCATCGGCCAGGGCCGTCAACGACGACGCCGCGGCAGCTTCAGGGGGTGCCTCACGGTCGATCGAGCGGCCAGTCGAGGCGTTCATCGGGCTTCCTTGGGTGCGCGGGGATCGAAGCGGTCCACGGGTGCGTCTTCACCGCGCAATTCGGCCAGGAGGTCGGTGATGCGGTCCATGATCACGGTGGTCGCGTAATTGAGATCGTCCGCTGTCGGCTGGTCCGTGATGTGTTTGCCCGGGCGCATGAGATCCTGCGGCTGGAGGGGTTCTCCGATGAGCACGCGGACCTTCTTGGGCGGGAACAAGTTGAATGTCCGCTTGCCCTGCGGATCCCGGTACAACACGTTTTGATCACCCCAGTGCGCCATGGGTACCACCGGTACTTGACCCTGCAGGGACAACCGCGCCGCGCCCGTGTGCGCACGCATGGGCCACATGCGGGGATCGCGTGTGACGGTGCCTTCCGGGTACACCAGAATGGCGCCGTTGTCGTTGAGCTCGGTGAAGGCCGCCGCCAACGAATCCTTGGCGCGTGTGGTTCCGCGGTACACGGGAACCATACCGATATGAGCGATCAGCCGACCGAACACCGGAACACGGAACAGGGATTCCTTGGCCAGGAACCTGGGCATAATGCCCGACTTGTACACCGGGTACGCCACCGTGATGGGGTCGATCTCGGTGAGGTGGTTGGCCGCGACCACGAATCCTCCGGTGGCCGGAAAGTTCTCGGTCCCCCGCCAGGAGATCTTGGCGACCAAACGGTAGAGGGGGATGGCGATCCCCGCCAGAACCCGGTACGTGGACCGCTGCGACGTTCTACTCACTCGAGCATTCTCTCCCTACACCGCTCGTGACAGACCCTCGCTGGGCCGATGGTTGCTCAGCGCTCTTCGAGATCGAAGTCCGCTCCCAGTCCGGCCAGCTTATCGGTGAAGTGCTCGTAGCCACGTTTGATCAGCTCGATGCCGGTCACGTGGGACACGCCGTCCGCAGCCATGGCCGCAATCAGGTGCGAGAAGCCACCGCGAAGGTCGGGGATGTTGATGTCCGTGGCCTTCAAGGGCGTGGGGCCGGAGATCACCGCGGAGTGCAGGAAGTTACGCTGACCGAAACGGCACGGCACGGAGCCCAGGCACTCACGGTGCAACTGGATTCCGGCACCCATGCGGTTGAGCGCGCGGGTGAAACCGAAACGGTTCTCGTACACCGTTTCGTGCACGATCGACACGCCCTTGGCCTGGGTCAGGGCGACCACCAGGGGCTGCTGCCAGTCGGTCATGAACCCGGGGTGCACGTTGGTTTCCACGATGAGCGGGTTGAGATCGCCACCCGGGTGGTAAAAACGAATGCCCTCGTCCCGGATGTCCAGGCCGCCGCCGAGCTTGCGGTAGGTGTTGAGGAAGGCCATCATGTCCGCTTGGTTGGCGCCGGCCACGAAGATGTCTCCACCGGTGGACAGCGCTGCGGAACCCCAGGACGCGGCTTCAATGCGGTCCGGTAATGCCCGGTGCCGGTAACCACGCAGCTCGGGAACGCCTTCAATGCGGATCACGCGGTCGGTCTGGACAGTGATGATCGCGCCCATCTTCTGCAAGATGGCGATCAGATCCATGATCTCGGGCTCGGTGGCCGCGCCGCGCAGTTCGGTGTGACCCTCTGCTCGCGTTGCGGTGAGGAGCACCTGTTCGGTAGCTCCCACCGACGGGTAGGGCAGGTCGATCTTGGCACCCTGCAAGCCATGCGGAGCGCTCATGCGAATGCCGGATTCGAGCTTTTCCACTCGGGCGCCAAAGTTGCGCAGGACTTCCAAGTGGTAGTTGATCGGTCGGTCACCGATACGGCAGCCGCCCAGATCGGGGATGAATGCCTCGCCCAGCGCGTGCAGCAGCGGACCGCACAACAGGATGGGAATCCGGGAATCTCCCGCGTGCGCGTCAATATCAGCGTGGCGTGCCTTGGTCACGTTGGACGGGTCGAGTGTGAGCTCACCATCTTCACCGTCACGCGTGACAGTAACTCCGTGTAGGCCCAGGAGATTGGTCACCACGGCAACGTCCTTGATGTCAGGGACGTTGCCCAGAACTGACGGTGTGGAACCGAGCAGCGCGGCGACCATGGCCTTGGGAACCAGGTTCTTGGCTCCGCGCACGGTGACCTGACCTGACAGCGGGACTCCGCCGGTGATTCGTAAAGAACTCATGACCTACCGATCTCGGGGGAAGCTAACGTTCCGTCGCATACCGCAGTACGGAACCTGCCCATTCTAACGAGTCGACAGAGTTATCAGGGCACTGACTTCTCAGCTTTTAGCCGGAAGCGTGACTGGCTTGAACCCCGGACGGCCGTCTTCGTAGGCCTTGATGTCCTCATCATGTTGCATAGTGAGACCAATGTCATCCAAGCCTTCCATCAGACGCCACCGGGTGTAGTCGTCGATCTGGAAAGGAACGGTGACCGTGTCGCACGTGATGGTCTTGGACTCGAGATCCACCTCGATGTCGATGCCGGGCTGCTCATCCATGAGCTTCCACAGCAGTTCCACGTCCGACTGGTCCACCTGCGCCGCCAGCAACCCCTGCTTACCCGAGTTGCCGCGGAAAATATCAGCGAAACGCGAAGAAATGACCACATTGAAGCCGTAGTCGCGCAGGGCCCACACGGCGTGCTCACGAGACGAACCCGTGCCGAAATCCGATCCGGCGACCAGCACGGAACCGTTCTTGTACACGTCCTGGTTGAGCACGAAGTCCGGGTTCTTCCGCCACCCGGCGAAGAGCGCGTCGTCGAAGCCGGTCTTGGTGATGCGCTTGAGGTAGACGGCCGGGATGATCTGGTCCGTGTCCACGTTCGACTGCTTGAGCGGCACACCGGTACCGCGGTGGGTGATGAATTTCTCCATGGTGAGGTCCTAACTACAGTGACGGGGCCGCCTGCCGGTCCGGCGGGGCACCGAGAATCGATTTAGACGGCGGGCACGGATTCCAGGTCCGACGGCGCGCTGAGCGTTCCGCGCACGGCGGTGGCCGCAGCGACCACCGGCGAGACCAAGTGGGTGCGACCGCCCTTGCCCTGACGTCCTTCGAAGTTGCGGTTGGAGGTCGAGGCACAGCGCTCCCCCGGTGCCAGCTGATCCGGGTTCATGCCCAGGCACATGGAACAACCGGCGAAACGCCAGTCCGCGCCGAAGTCCTTGAACACCTGGTCCAGGCCCTCGGCCTCTGCCTGCAAGCGAACCTTGGCCGAACCGGGGACCACCATCATGCGGACGTTCTCGGCCTTGGTACGGCCCTTCACGATGTCCGCGGCGATCCGCAGGTCCTCGATGCGCGAGTTGGTGCACGAACCCAGGAACACGGTGTCCACCGGAATCTCCTTCATGGGGGTGCCCGCTTCCAGACCCATGTACTCCAACGCGCGGCGGGCCGCGTCCTTGGCGTTGTCGTCACCGGCGTCCTCGGGATTCGGGACGTTCTCGGACAGAGGTACGCCCTGGCCCGGGTTGGTGCCCCACGTGACGAACGGTTCCAGCTCGTCCGCGTTGATGAAGACTTCGTTGTCGAACTCGGCACCCTCATCCGTGTGCAGGGTGTTCCAGTACTCGACGGCGGCATCCCAGTCCTCGCCCTGAGGTGCGTGCGGACGGCCCTGGACGTAATCGAACGTTGTCTGGTCCGGGGCGATCATGCCCGCGCGGGCACCGGCCTCGATCGACATGTTGCAGATGGTCATGCGCGCTTCCATCGACAGCGACCGGATGGCCGAGCCACGGTATTCCAGCACGTACCCCTGGCCACCGCCGGTACCGATCTTGGCGATCACGGCCAGGATGATGTCCTTGGAGGTCACGCCCGGCTTGAGGGTGCCCTCCACGTTGATGGCCATGGTCTTGAACGGTGCCAGCGACAGGGTCTGGGTGGCCATGACGTGCTCGACCTCGGACGTGCCGATACCGAAGGCCAACGCACCGAAAGCGCCGTGAGTCGAGGTGTGGGAGTCGCCGCACACCACGGTCATGCCCGGCTGAGTCAGGCCCAGCTGAGGTCCCACCACGTGCACGATGCCCTGTTCTGCATCTCCCAGCGAGTGCAGACGAACGCCGAATTCTTCACAGTTGGCACGCAGGGTGTCGATCTGCTTGCGGGAGGTCTCGTCCTTGATGGTCGAGAAGATGTCCTCGGTGGGCGTGTTGTGGTCCTCGGTTGCGATCGTCAGATCGGGGCGACGCAAGCCACGTCCCGCCAACCGCAGTCCCTCGAAGGCCTGGGGGCTGGTGACCTCGTGAACGAGGTGAAGGTCGATGTAGATCAGGTCCGGCTGACCGTTCTCGCCCTGGCGCACCAGGTGGTCCGTCCAGACCTTCTCTGCGAGCGTGCGCGGAGTGGCGCTGGAATCCTGCGCAATGGTGCGGGTTCCGGTGGTTTCTGACATCTAAACCTCTCCTGATCATGGCTGCGCCGGCGAACCGGTCGCGGGATACCTCGCGTGGATCGCTCGGCACCGTGTTTTCTCTATGGTCCACGGGACACGTCGAACAGTTCCAGTGTACCCGCTTGCTTCTCGCATTGTGAGACGGCAGTCTTAGAGCATGGACAATCTTGACGCGATGGATCCCACCGGCGCACCCCTCGGAACCCCGCTCGGCGGCCGAGGGACGGGAGCGGGCATGCCCGTGGAATCGTCGTTCTCGCCCTCGGGCGTGGGGGTCATCGACAAGGCGTCTCTCATCCTGGACGCGCTCGAGGCGGGTCCGGCGTCACTTGCGGATCTTGTAGAGGCCACGGGTCTCGCCCGCCCCACCGTGCACCGTCTGGCCGTGGCGCTGGCTCATCACCGGTTCGTCGGGCGGGACGTGCAGGGTCGTTTCGTGCTGGGTTCACGGGTGGTCGAACTCGCCTCGGCTGCGGGCGAGGATCGTCTCATCTCCGCCTCCGCACCGGTGCTGCTCCAATTGCGCGATGCCACGGGCGAATCGTCACAGGTCTTCCGCCGACAGGGTGAGTGGCGCGTGTGCGTAGCCTCCGCCGAACGACCCATCGGCCTGCGCGACACGATTCCCGTGGGCACCCAGTTGTCCATGAAGGCCGGTTCCGCAGCGCAGGTCCTGATCGCGTGGGAGGACCACGCGCGTTTGATCGAGGGTCTCGCGCACGCTCGCTTCTCGGCCACTACTTTGGCTGGAGTTCGACGCCGCGGCTGGGCCCAGTCGATTGGCGAGCGCGAGCCGGGTATCGCCTCGGTGTCGGCACCGGTCCGTGGACCCTCCGGTCGGGTCATTGCGGCAGTGTCGATTTCCGGCCCCATCGAGCGACTCTCCAAACAGCCGGGCCAGAAGCACGCCGAGGTCGTCGTGCAGGCCGCGAGGCAGCTCACCGAGGCAGTGCGCGTGAGCGCCGCCTGAGCGTCTGAACCAACAGCCATACGACACGAGCCCATGAAGAACGGGACGGGGATCATTCCCCGTCCCGTTCTTTTTTGATCCACCTCGTGGATATCGGTCGCTAGCGAATCGGCGTAGTGGTCGTTGCCAATGACTCCCCGAAGCTGCGGTGCGCTTCGAGTTCGCGTTCCACCGGAGTCTCCACGAGCTCGCGTGCGGTCTCGCGGACCGACTCGCTCAGGCGGCGTCGTAGGCGGGAGGCTCGCATGCGGGACGCGATCGACGCGATGACCCCGCCCGTGATGGCCAGGAAGATCGCGACCACCACACCGGTAATGACCATGAGTGTGGGCACCGGTAGAGGGAAGCCCTCGACCGTGGGTGGCGGGGGCAGCGGGATCTGGAAGTATTCGGCGGCGAACAAGCCCAACAGCCAGAGCAGTCCCAGAACGGTCATGGCCATCGCAATCCACTGCAGCACATCGAAAATGATCCACCACCAGGAGGCTGACCGCGCAGAGAACTTGGTACGCGCCACGGCCTGGTCCAATGCGTCCGGAAGCCGCGATTCGTTGGAACGGGCGGCCTCGCGAACGCTCCGACGCCACGGTGCCCCGGCACCCTCGGACACGGCATCCGCATAATTGCGAACCGCTGAATCCGCAGCGGCCTTTTGGGCTGCATTCATCGGAGGCAGCGACGTGCGGTGGACCGAGGGGTCCGAACCCTTGTCGTGGCTTTCGATGTGCAGGCGCTTGAGCGGATCCTTCCGGAAGTTCGCGAGCCACCGCGTGGCGATCCAGCCGGTGTGTTTGCCGGCGCGCAAGCGATACGAGCGAGCGGCGGCATCGGCAATCAGATCGACACCGGCAGCCCGCACGAGCCCGGCGGTCAGACGTTCGCTCGCCTCCCGGGTGATACCGCGCGGATCGCCCTCACCGGCAGCTTCCGCAAGCAGCTCCCCGGCGTGGATAACATCGGCCTCGAGTCGCTGACCCGCGGCCGCACGGTGCGCGGCGATTCCGTGGACGCGCTCGCGCAGTTCGGGGACTCCGTCACCGGTCAGCGCGGACACGGCCACCGGGGTGCTGGGTCCCGAGGTGGGCAGCCCGTCTTGCGCCAGGAGTTCTCGCAGTGACGCCAATACGTTGGGCAGGTCCGACTGCGTCAAGCGGTCGGCCTGGTTAAGCACCACCATGGTCACCGCTCCGTGGCGGGACAGCGGTTGCACGAAGTCCTGGTGCAGCACGGCATCCGCGTACTTCTGCGGGTCGACCACCCAGACCACGACGTCCACCAGACCCACCATTCGGTCCACGATTTCCCGGTGTTCGCGGGTGACCGAGTCGAAGTCGGGCAGGTCCAACAGGACCAAACCACCGCTCGTGGTGCTGGTCTTGCGGCCCTTCCCGGTGCTGATGCTCAGGGCCGGACCCACCACGTGCCGGTCGCTCACGTCCAACCAGTCGAGCAGAGCCTCGCTGCCCTCGTCGCCCCAGATCGCGGCGAGCGGCTGAGACGTCGTGGGGCGACGGGCGGCGGTGCGTGCCAGGTCCTGGCCGACCACCGCGTTGAACAGTGTGGACTTTCCGGAACCGGTCGCCCCGAAAAAACCCACCACGGTGTGATCGGCGGACAGGGCCCGCCGCTCCCCCGCACGGTCCAGAGCTTCGCGGGCCGCCATCACGGCGTCCTGGTCGAGACGCCCCTCGGCCAACTGCGTGGCTTCTGCGAGACCCTTGATCCGGTCCGACAGAGTGGTTTCGGGTTGTTTGTTGCGCAGTTTCACAGGGCCTCACCGGCCGTGCGAATGTTCTGGGCTGCGCCACGCAGTTCGCCCGCGGTGGGGTGCTCGCCCAACTCGTCCAGACGGTCCAGGAACGCCTTGGCGCGCTGATCCAGCAGCTGCTTGATCCGGGTCTCCAGGTTTTCGCGGGCCTTCTGGCTCATGCGACGCACTGCATCCTCGCCGAAGACCGCTTCGAGTAGCTTGGTACCCACCACACCGGAGCCACCGGCAATGCCGACCTCGAGGCCCGTGAGGCCACCGGTCATGGAGAACACGCCAATCATGAGGATCACGGCCAGGGCGTTGACACCCAGGGACATGGCCCGGGCCTGGGTACGCTTCCCCGCGCCCTCCTGCTGAATCATGAGCATCACATCCGACTGCCACGCCCGAATGTGCTCGGCGGCCGTTTCGGGATAGTCCTCGGGCAACGCGGACAAGTCGCGGCCGGCCAGCAGAACCTGCCCCGCGGTCTCATCGCGCCAGCGACGCTCGGCCAGCTCCGAGGCACGCGCGGTGTGCTCCACGATCACGGCCTGCAAACCGGTCTCGATGGCCTCCTCGACCTGAACCTCCGGGGCGGGCTCGCCCTTGAAGAACGCGGTGATCCTGTCACGCACGCGCCCAATTCCGGCTTCGAGATTGCGGAAGAACTCACCGGTACCCACGAAGTCCTGCCAGCGCGCCAGCACCTCACCACGCAGCAGCGTGCCATCGCGGGTCGAATCGATGACCGCTTCCAGAGCATCGTCAAACGCTGTGGTGACTTCACGGCGCAGGTGGTCCTCGGTACGCTGTTGCCCCTCTACGGCATCCGCGGTGCGGTCGGTGGTGTCCGCGAGTTCGCGCACCGCGCCACCCAAGGTGCGGGCGGCGATATCGGAGCGCGCCTGAGCATCGGCACCGAGCTCTTCGAGCCAGCCCCGCAGCGGAGCCACCACGTGCGGCGGCAGCATGCCCAGTTCGTTGAGCGGAGATTCTTCCACCACGAAAATGGGCGCGTGGGACAAGCCTTCCTGGTTCAGCATCCGGCGCAGGTCGTCCTGGATTTCCTCCGCCGACGCCGCCTGCACACGATCCAGCACCACGGCCACGGTGATATCGCGACCCGCGGCATTACGCAGAAGTTGCCACGGCACTGCGTCCGCATAACGGTTGGCGGTCGTGACGAACAACCACAGGTCCGCCGCGGAAAGCAGCTGAGCGGCAAGTGCCCGATTGTCGTCAGAGACCGAGTCGACGTCCGGAGCGTCGAGTACCGCGAGGCCCTGCGGGATCTTCTCGTCCGCGAGCAACACCAAGGAACCCGTGTCTTCAACTGGACGATCGCCGTCGTTGGGCGCAGGAGCAGTGACTGTGGGGTCCATGAGCTTGCCCCGCACGCGCGCCAAATGCGGGAGGACGCGCTGGGAGGTGAATGCCGCGGCGTCGTCGGGGTGATGAATCAGCAGCGGCCGGCGCGTGGTCGGGCGGATAGCGCCGGACCGGGTGACCGGGTGGCCCACGAGCGCATTGACCAGCGTGGATTTGCCGGCGCCGGTGGAGCCGCCGACCACCGCGAGCAGCGGCGCATCCAGGGAGCGGAC
>JAFAAV010000087.1 GCA_023426375.1 Actinomycetes bacterium
GCCGGTGAAGGCGGTGAAGGCGAGGCGCCCGCTCAAGGGGCGCAGGCGCCGTCGGCGGCCAAGGAATTCACGGTGTCGGGTCTGACCGAAACCACGGCGACCGGAGCGCTCGCGAGCGTGTGGCTCACGGATGACGGTATGACGAGTTTCTCTCCCGGGCAGATGTCCGGCGATCGCCCGCTGCAGGCCATTCAGCTCACTCTGGACGGTTCGGCTAGCGGCGCCCGGCTCCAAGAACTGACGACCACCGCGGGCAAGATTCTGGCCAGCGGTCAGGGGCAACAGCCCGAGCTGCGCGTGGTGACTCCCGAACAGTTGACCGAAGAAACGCTCGATCAGCTGGCGGCTGGTTCCAACATCCTGACCATGTTCCTGCTCGCGTTCGCGGGGTTGTCCATCCTGGTGGCTCTGCTGGTCGTGACCAACACGCTGTCCGTGCTGACCGCCCAGCGCGCCCGTGAACTCGCGCTCTTGCGCTGCGTGGGTGCCACGAGCAAGCAGGTACGCCGTTCAGTGCTGACCGAGGGGCTCGTTCTGGGCACCGTGGGTGCACTCATCGGCGTGGCCGTGGTGTGGGCTCTGGCACTGGCGCTGGAGGCCTCCGGGCTGATCAGCGTGGTGGCCGTGACGGTGGCCCCGCGTGATCTGCTGGTCGGGTTCTTCACGGGCATCGTCCTCACGATGATCGCCTCGCTCGGCCCGGCCCGCCGCGCTCACGGGGCCTCGCCCCTGGATGGCCTGCGGGGTTCTCGCGCCGCCGACGGCGTTCCCCGCGTTCGCGTGATCCTGGGCGCCTTGATTCTCGTGGCCGGTGTCGGAACGTTGGTATTCGGTGCGTTGGAGCGGAGTCCTCTCCTGGGCATCGCGGGTGGCCTGGCGAGCTTCCTGGGCGTGGTCATGACCTCGCGGTTGTACCTGCCCCCGCTCGTGCAGGGTCTGGGGCGCATCCTTCCCGGCGGCCAGCCCTCGCGTTTGGCGGCCGTCAACGCGGCTCGCTATCCGGCGCGCACTGCGACCACCGCCACCGCACTGTTGATCGGTGTGCTGTTGGTGGCCACGGTGCTCACGGGTCAGCACGTGGCCAGGGTCAACCTGCTCAATGAACTGGACCAGCAACGCCCCGTGGACATCTCCGTCCCCGCGAGTGCGGGTCAGATGACGGCGGATCAGGTTCAGGAGATCTCTGACCTCAACGGTGTGCTGAGCGTCGAGACCACCGACCCGGCCGACGCGGACGGCGCCATCGCTCAGATCGATGCCATGCAGTCCCTCAACAAATCGTCCGCGAGCGAGCTGCAGGAAAAGGTTGCCGACATCGTGAACTTGGCATCCGGTGAGCTGCAGGGCGCACTCATGGAGAAGGCCAGCTACGTGTCCATCCTGGAAGTGATGCTCACGGTCACGCTGGGCTTGCTGGCGGCGGCAGTGGTGGTGTCCGTGCTCGGCATCGCCTCGACCATGTCCCTGTCGGTACTCGAACGGGTTCGCGAGAACTCGTTGCTCCGCGCACTGGGTCTGACCCGCCGTCAGTTGGGTGCGATGATTCGCCGCGAGGCACTGGTGATTTCGCTGGTGGCCACGATCGTGGGCCTGGTGGTCGGTTGGGTCTTCGGAACCCTGGGTGTGATGTCCCTGGTGACCGAGGGGATGACCGTGGAACCCACGGTTCCGTGGACCGGTTACCTGGCCATCATCCTGGCCGCCGTGGTGGTGGCGGTGCTGGCCTCGGCCGCTCCGGTTCGCCGGGCCACTCGGGTTACTCCGGTGGAGGGTATGGCGCGGGTGGACTAGCCCCCGGTCCGAGCCCTGGGCACACGACCGCTCCGAGGCAGTAAACAAGGGCCCGTAGTCCGACCGACCATCGGAATACGGGCCCTGCTCCCCACTCAGTGGGGTGTTGGCGGCAACGTGTGTACTGGCGCCGCCGCCCAGCACACTACTCCTGAATTTGAATGATTTGGAAGGATGCGCCCTGGGGGTCCTGGATGGTTGCCAGGCGCCCGAAAGGTGAGTCCTCGGGACCGTCCAGCACGGTGCCACCGAGCTCTTTGAGCTTCTCCAGGGACTCGTCAGTGTTGTCCACGCCGATGTACAGACGCCAGTAGGACGGCATGTCACCCCACGCGGACGTGTCGCACAAGCCAGCCGTGGCGGCGTCGTCCTTGCCGTTGGTCACGTAGCGGAACTCTTCGTTGTCCTCCCCGCCCATGGCGTGGGTGTCCCACCCGAGGGCGTCGCGGTAGAAGGGCAGAGCGGCGTCGAAATCGCTGACCATGGCCTCGAACCACACGGGCGAGCCGTGTGTGCCCGTGATCTCGAAACCGGCGAACTGATGGGGTTGCCACAGGCCGAAGGCCGCGCCTGCGGGATCCTCGGCGATGGCCATGGAGCCCAGATCGCCCACGGGCATGGCGGGGTAGTAGATCTTTCCGCCCTGCTCGGTGACCTTGCGCAGGGTTGCTTCGATGTTGTCCGAGTGTAGATAAACGGTCCAGGCGGTGGGGTTCTGGGGTTCCTCGGTGGGGCCGTCCGGACCCATCAGGCTGCTCATGGCGCCGCCCACCGGGGCGCCGTTGTTGGCGATCATGTTGTAGTGGCCGAAGTCTTCGCCCTGGTCCGCGAAATCCCAGCCGAACAGTTCGCCGTAGAACGATGCGGAGCCGTCGAGGTCGTGGGTTCCTAGATCGATCCAAGTGGGTGATCCAGTGGGTTGAGTGCTCATGACGGTACTTCTCTCACGTGGGGCACTTGGTGCGCCCGTGCACTGCCGAGCCTAGGACCACTTGCAAGCTGCCGCCAGGGTGGTTGAGTAGATTCTGAGAAAGCTGACGGCAATGCGGCGCGATGACGCGCTCAGGAGGTTCACCATGGCAGTTCAACCCAACGACCAGTTGTCGTTCACGGTTCCCGACGATCAGATCATTGAGTGGCGGCGGCACATGCACGCCCACCCGGAACTGTCCTTCAAGGAAGTGAACACCTCGCAGTGGGTTGAGGACCTTCTTCAGGGCATGGGGATCGAGACCTCCCGTCCCACTCCCACGTCCGTGCTGGGTGTTCTCAAGGGAACGGGGCAGGGTCCGGCCAAGAACATCGGTCTCCGCGCGGACATGGATGCGCTGCCCGTCCAGGAGGAAACCGGCGAAGAATTCACCTCCACGGTCGAGGGCGTGATGCACGCGTGCGGGCACGACACCCACACCGCCATGCAGTTGGGCGCGGCCAAGGTGCTCTCCGAGAACACGGACCTCTTCGGCGGCACGGTGACCTTCGTGTTCCAGCACGCCGAGGAACTCAATCCCGGTGGCGCACAGGAAATGGTCAAGGCCGGTGCCATGGAGGATCTGGACGGGATCTTCGCCCTGCACGTGATGAACGCTCCCGTGGGAACCGTGCAGGTACGTCCGGGCCCCGCCACCTCGCTGGCCGGGGGCGGGTGGATCACCATCAAGGGCCAGGGCTCGCACGGTTCCATGCCGCAGAACAGTATTGATCCGGTTCTCATCGCGGCGCAGGTGGTCGTGGGGCTCAATACGATCGTGTCCCGCAGCGTGGATCCTTCGCACTTCATGGTCATCAACCCGGGCATGATCCAGGCGGGTCAGGCGCCCAATGTGATTCCGGACAGCGCCACGGTCGGTATCTCCGTGCGCACCCGCACCGCCGAGGACACAGAGTTGGCCTTCCGCCGCATCGAAGAACTCACCAACGGCATCTGCGCGGCGTACGGTGCTTCGGTCGAGTACGAGTGGGTGGATGCCTACGACATCGTCTACAACGACGCCGCTCTGGCCGCCCAAGCGCTGGAGTCCGCCAAGCACGTGGCCGGGGACGACAACGCGTGGGAGGGCGAGATCTCCTCCGGTTCCGAGGACTTCTCGGCTTTCGCCAACGAAGTGCCGGGCTGCTTCATCATCCTGGGCGGCGGTGACGCGGAGCAGGGCTTTCCCTTCCAGAATCACCACCCCAAGTTCAACGTGCGGGAGGACTGCCTGGCCATCGGCACAGCCCTGGAGGTTCAGCTGATCCTGGATCTGCTGGGCGCCGACGCCGCGGCCTGACGTTCACTGACTGGTCACCCGGCGGTTGCTCGGGGCTCTTAAGATCGGCGGGACCAGCACCGTTGATTCACCGGAGTCTCACCGAGGAGCACCGTCATGCGTAAAGCACTCGTCCCCGCAGCCGTCGTCAGCCTGGGGCTGGGATTGATCAGTGTCGGCCCGGCAACGGCCTCCGTTCCAACCGCGGTTCCCGGTGCTTCGGTGGCGGCCCATTCCCACGGGCATGCTCACGGGCACCATCCCGGCAAGGGGCACGCTCACGGTCACTCACAAGGCCACGGCAAACACAGCCATCACGGCAAGGCTCACGGGCATGGCAAGGACGGTCACTCCAAGGGGCATAAGAACCACGGCACACCCAGCGTGAGTTACGTGGATAATTTCGTTCTTCCGGATGAACTGCGCACCGTGGACGGCGTTCCCTTCGGCGGCATCTCCGGACTGGACTACCGCCCGAAGCAGGACTCCTATCTGGCCATCAGTGACGATCGCTCGCAGAAGGGGCCCGCGCGGTTCCATGAACTGGAACTGCCGTTCAACGACAACGGTTTCATCGAGCAGGACTACTCCGTTACGGATACCACCGTGATCCAGCGCGAAGACGGCTCCGCGTACTCGGAGACTTCCGTGGACCCGGAATCCATCCGCTGGGACAAGAAAACGGGCACTGCATTGTGGACCGACGAGGGTGACGTGAACCAGCGCATTGACCCCGCGATCCGCGAAATGACCGAGGCCGGTGAGTTCGTTCGTGAGTTCCAGGTGCCGGAGCAGTACCTGTTGGCATTTGATCAGAACGGCACACAGACTGCAGGTGTCCGCAACAACCTGGCCTTCGAGAACCTGACCCTGGACCCCAAGGGCAAGACTTTCTCCGTGATGAACGAGGGAGCCCTGGTTCAGGACGGCCCCGTGGCTTCGCCGGAGACAGGCAGCAAACTCCGCCTGGCGCAGTTCGATCGCAAGAGCGGTCAGAACACGGCCCAGTACGTGTACGAAACCGAGCCCATGTCCTCGCCCCAGGGCTCGACCGGCGGTGACCGCGGTGCCCCCGAAATCCTGCAGCTGAGCAAGACCGAATACTTGGTGATCGAGCGTCAGTACTTCGAGGGTAAGAACGAAATCCAGGTCTACAAGGCCAGCACCAAGGGCGCTACGGATGTCTCCGATCTCGAAGCCCTCAAAGGCGGTGAGGCGCCGATGAAGAAGGAACTGGTCATCGACCTGGAAGTATCCGGCATGATGCCGGGCAACGTGGAAGCCATCAGCTTCGGTCCGGAGTTCTCTGACGGGGACAAATCGCTGGTGCTCGCCGCGGACGACAACTTCAACCTGGCCACCCAGGACACCGTGTTCCACCTGCTCCGCGTGGACACGAACAAGTAGAGCCCACCAGCTGGGAAGACCTGGCCGTCAGGCGGTCAATCGGTCCAGGGCAGCCATCAGCTGCTCGAGTGTCTTCTGCTTTTCGGCCGAGCTTTCGGGCAGCAGACCCATGGATGCCTGCTGGTACAGCCCATCGCCCATGCACACCACCGCGGTGGCAATGACGGGGTCGCCCACGTCCTCGAGCACTGCGGTCAGCCAGTTCTTCTCGATGCGCGCGAAGGTGGCGCGAGCGGCGTCGTCGCCGGCTTGGATGAGGCGGGAGGCGACAATCAGAGCGCGGTCGAGCGCGCTGTCCTCGTAGAGCGAAGTCGCGAGGAACTCTCGTGCGGCGCCGCGAGGTGAAGCGGTCAGGCGTTCGAGATCCTCGGCAGCCAGCGACTCGAGCTTGACCAGCAAGGCCTCCACCAGGGCCTGACGATGCGGGAAGTGGTAGAGCAAACCACCCTTGGAAACGCCTGCCGCCGCGGCGACGGCGTCCAAGGTCGCGGCGCGCTCGCCGTCGGTGAGAACGATGCGCTCGAAGGCCTCGAGTAACTTCTCTCGCGCCAGTGGTTTGCGGGGCATGTGAGCAAAACCTCTCCCGAATCGAACCCGGGAATATTGCCGGGTAATGGCCGTTAACTATACCGTCTAGTCGGTATAGAAATTCATGGCGCGTGCCACAACGGCGGCGCCCCGCGCGGTACGAGGACGTACTTTTTCGCGAATCAACGCCGGATACCCGGCAGCAGAGAACCGAGGAGGTCTTCATCGTGTCCACCATGATCGAGCAGCGGCAGAAAGCGGGTGCCCGCGAGTGGGCCGCTCTGGGCGCACTCATGTTGCCGGTTCTGCTGGTCTCCGTGAACAACACAGCGCTGAGCTTCGCCCTGCCCGCCATTTCCAAGGCGTTGCACCCCACGGCCTCCCAGCTGCTGTGGATCGTGGATATCTACCCGCTGATTCTGGCGGCCCTGCTGATTCCTATGGGCAGCCTGGGTGACCGGATCGGGCGTCGCAAGATCCTCTTGATCGGCTCGATCGGTTTCGGCGTCATCTCGGTACTAGCCGCCTTCGCCCCCACCGCGGAGTGGTTGGTGGCCGCGCGCGTGGGGATCGCTGTATTCGGTTCCATGCTGCTGCCGGCCACGCTGTCCTTGATGCGCACGGTGTTCCGTGACGATCACGAGCGGCGCCTGGCCATCGCGATCTGGACCGCCGGCTTCAGCGCCGGTGCCGCGTTGGGTCCCATTGCCGGTGGTTTCTTGCTCAACCACTTCTGGTGGGGCTCGGTGTTCCTTCTGGCGGCTCCTGTTCTCGTGGCGTTCCTGATCGCGGCCCCGCTGCTGTTGCCGGAATCCCGTGACCCCAACCCGGGACCGGTGGACCCGCTGTCCATCGTGCTGGCCGTGCTCACCATGGCCCCGGTGGTCTACGGCATCAAGTCCCTGGCGACTGGGGGCTCGGTGCTGCAGAGTTTGCTGATCATGGCCTTCGGCGTGGTCTGCGGATTGCTGTTCGCCCGCCGCCAAGTGGCCAAGGACTACCCGATGCTGGACCTGCGCTTCTTCCGCAGCTCGCGCTTCTCCGGTGGTCTCACCATCAATGTGATGGCCAGTATCGCCCTGTTCGGTTTCCTGTTCTTCCTGACCCAGCACCTCCAGCTGGTCAGCGGCAAGGACCCCATGACCGCCGGTCTACTGATGGTCCCCGGTCTGTTGATGGCCATCGTGTTCGGTTTGGCCGCGGCCAAACTCGCGGTGTGGTTCGGTGTGCGTGCCGCAATCGTGGCGGGCCTGTTGCTGATTACGGTCGGTTTCGTGATCGTGGGCTTCACCGATCAGCAGAGCTCCGCAGTCCCTGTACTGGTGGGATTCGCGGCCATGAGCGCCGGCGGCGGACTGGCCACCACGCTCTCCACGGACCTGGTGGTGTCCTCGGTGCCGGAGTCCAAGAGTGGCGCGGCCTCGGCCGTGTCCGAAACCGGGTACGAAGTGGGTGCAGTGCTGGGCACCGCCGTACTCGGCGGCCTGACCACCGCGTTCTACCAGTCGCACTTGCACCTCCCGCAGGGACTGAGCCCCGCCCAGGCCGACGCCGCTCACCAGACCTTGGGTGGCGCCGTGGACGTGGCGCAGGGCAACCCCTGGTCCGCGTCCCTCATGGATTCCGCGACCGCGGCGTTCTCCGCCGGCATGCAGGGCGCAAGCCTGGTGGGCGCAGCCGTACTCCTGGTGGTGGCCCTCGTGATGATCCGCGTGCTGCGGGCGGACCGGAAGGTGCGCTTCCACGAGCCACTGCCCACGGACCGTATCGAGATCAACTGAGGCGGAGACGGGGGCCTGAGTCCTCCCGGGCCTGTGCAGTGCGGATGCCGTGGCCCGGGCGCCGCAGGTGCGCGGCCCCCTTACGGGCCGAGCGGCGTCGTCGTAAAGTGACCAGCGGAAACGTCGAGCGAAAGGCAGCGAAAAATGAGCGCGAAGGAACTCTTGGAGGACGCCGCGCAGCGTCCCTCTCAGGTGGCCGGCGAGGTGCTGGAGGGCATCACGGAAGACGCGCTCAATCGCATGCCCGGGGATAAACACAACTCGATTGCGTGGCTGATCTGGCACGCAGCCCGGCAGCAGGACGTGCAGATCGCTCACCTCTCCGGAGAGGAACAGGTCTGGACTGCGCAGGGTTGGGATGGGAAGTTCGATCTGGGCCGGGGCACGAGTGATTTCGGTTTTGGCGATTCTCCTGAGGACGTCGCGCGCGTTCGCGTGTCCGACCCCGACCTGCTCCAGGGCTATCAGGACGCCGTCACCGCGGCCACCGTTGACTATTTGCGGTCCCTGAGCGACGCGGACCTGGACGAAATCATCGACGATTCCTGGGATCCGCCCGTCACTCGCGGGGTGCGAATCGTGTCCACGATCGACGACGCCGCACAGCACCTCGGCCAGGCAGCGTACGTTCGTGGGCTGGTGCAGAATTCCTGGCGCGGGAAGTAATGAAATGTCGCGGACTTGAGCGGTTAAGTGGGCAAGGCGACACTGTTTATCAACCCTGGATTCATCTAAGATTGCTGTACTGACCATTGGTGCCGAGGGCAAACGGTTACCGAGGTCAAGAATCTGGGGAGATTACAACTGATTATGGCTCGTTCACGTGCACGTCACACGGCGGCCAAGCGCCCATCCATGGCCTTGACCGCTTTCGCTTCGTTTTCTGCTCTGGTAGCGGTCAGCGTTGCCTTGAGCAACGGCTCCGCACCGGCTCCGTGGGAATCCGCGTACGCCAATGAGTCCTCCGAGGACCGGGGAGAACGTGGCACGTTCGGCCAGCCCCAGGCCGATGATCAGGGCGAGAACAGGCCGTCACTGTTCGCCGCCGTGCCCAATGAGGCCCTGATCTCCGATGTTCAGGACACTCCCCAGGACTACGTGGCCAGCCAGGTGCGCAACGTCTCCGACCGTGGAACCGGTTCGGCGCCGTCGTCCGTGGCTCCGGCCAAGCGCGCGCCCGCCACGTTCGAGGGCGAACTGCCGTTCAACACGATCATCGCCCCCGCTCAGCCGGCCACGGTTCTGGACGGCGGCCGGTTCGGCTGGCGCACCGCCCCGGACACCGGTGACGGCGAATTCCACAACGGCACGGACATCTCCACTTCTGAAGGCACCCCGGTCGTTGCTGCCCTGGAAGGCACCGTCACTGCGGTGTTCTGGGACGAATGGGGCGGTAACCGCGTAGAGGTTTCCCACGCGGACGGCGTCAAGACCACCTACAACCACCTCAAAGACGTGATGGTCCAGGTGGGCGACCCCTTGAAGGCATCCGAGCAGCTCGGCACCATCGGCCAGACCGGCCTGCGCGTGACCGGACCGCACCTGCACTTCGAAACCTGGGTCGAGGGCAAGGCCGTGGACGCACAGTCCTTCGACTGGGAGACCGGCGAAGGCATCATTCCGGCATCCCGTCCCAAGTACTCCCTGGAAGACCAGGCCCAGACCGATCAGTCCGTTTCCGACAACGGTTCCGTGCCCGGAACCGACAACGGCCCCATGTCCGAGGTTCCCGAGGACGAACTGGATCGGATCATCGCACTCAGCCAGGAGACATCCCCGGCGGAGGACGTTCCGGCAGAATCGGCTGGGTCCGAGTCCGATGCCGACACCGGTGAGGGTTCTTCTTCCGATTCCGACGGCGCTGCACCCGGCCCGGCCACCGAGTCGCGCGCGGCGGAATCCCGGCCCAGCCAGTCTCGTGAGCCGGAAGCGTCGAGCACCGAGTCCCGTTCTGCTCAGGCCACCCCGTCGCGCAGTTCCTCCACCTCATCCTCCAACGACGGCGCTGAAGGTCGCGTGAATGCCGGCGGTTCGAGTGGCGGAACGTCCGATGCCACTCCGTCCCGTCCGAGTGGTGGTTCAACTCAGGGTGGCGGCTCCGGCGCGCCGTCGAACACTCCTAAAACTGACAGCGCTACCAAGGACAAGGCAGCTTCCGACGAGGCTGCGAAGGACAAGGCAGCCAAGGAGAAGGCTGCCGCAGACAAGGCCGCGAAGGATGGCGCTGCAAAGAAGGCGGCAGACGAGAAGGCCGCTCGCGACAAGGCTGCAGCAGAGAAGAAGGCCGCAGCCGAAGCCAAGAAGAAGGCTGACGCAGAGGCGGAGGCCAATAAGGTTCCGCCCGCTCCTGCGCCCGCACCGGTGGAAACTGAGGCCCCGAAGCCCAAGCCCACACCCACTGAGACGCAGAAGCCCAAACCCGAGCCCACTAAGCCGGCCGACGGCGAAACGCCTGCTAACCCCAAGCCTCCCGCCGAGCCGACGGTTCCGGGCACACCGGCAGAAACTGGTACCCCGTCCGAGAAGCCCAAGGACGAGGAGACTGCGGAGCCCACCAAGCCCGCGGAGACCACGGTCAACCCGTACACCGCACCCATCACTCAGCTGACCACGCTCGAGCAACTGCAGCAGCGTACTCAAACGTTCGTGAACGCCCAGCTGAAACTGACCCCAGAGCAGCAGTTCGGACCGGGGTCGCAGCTGAACGCTCAGCTGCCGTTGCTCTCGCAGCAATTGATCACGGCCGGGGTGGACCAGCAGGATCCGAAGTTCACGGCCCAGCTGACGGCAACCCAGGCCGCGGTCGAGAAGGCTGCCGCTGCTCCGAAGGACAAGAAGCTGACGGACGCGGCCACCGCGGAACTCACCAAGCTGCAGACGATGCTCGCCAACGTCCCCGCGTACGTGGACCCCGCAGCAGCACCGGCCGGCTGAC
>JAFAAV010000100.1 GCA_023426375.1 Actinomycetes bacterium
AAGGCTGCCGCTGCTCCGAAGGACAAGAAGCTGACGGACGCGGCCACCGCGGAACTCACCAAGCTGCAGACGATGCTCGCCAACGTCCCCGCGTACGTGGACCCCGCAGCAGCACCGGCCGGCTGACCGAGTCAGCTTCACGGCGCGAGTGATTTAAGGTTCCTTATCCCTTTTTCGAGCACGAAAATGAGGTGCGATGTCCTGAGACATAACAACCGAATTTCACCTCGAAAAGAGGGATAGGGAACCTTAAACCTTCGGGGAGGGTGGGGGCGACCCCTTAAGTCATGGGCGGTGTGCGGAGTTGGGAGCCCCGGGGCATGGGGGAATCAGCGACCCCGGCCACGGATCCGCAGCGACCGCGCGAAGATGATCGCCAGCAGGCCCATGAGCGGCACGAACAGGATGGCCAATCGCAGCCCAATGTTGTCCGCCAGGGCACCCACCAGCGGGGGAGAGATCAGGAAGATCACGCGCATGCTCCAGCTGACCAGGGTGAGTCCGGTGCCGGGTTTGAGCCCGGGAGCGCGGTCCGCGGCGGCGTAGGCACTCGGCACCAGGGTTGCGCAACCGAAGCCGGCCAGGCCGAAGCCCACCAGCGCCATGGGAACGTTGGCCGCGATGATCACGGTGCCCATGCCCAGGAAGATCAGTGCACCTCCGAAGCGCGTGATGTTCACTTCCCCGAATGCGTTGATCATCCGGTCACCCAGCAACCGCCCGATGAACTGCGCGCTCACCATGACCACGTAGGCGAAACCCATCACGGTCACCGGGGCACCCAGGACGTCCCGGAGATACACGGCACCCCAGTTGTTGCCGATGTCCTCGACCAGCACACCGGACATCGCGATGATCGCGAACGGTACCAGTGCCAGCAGGGCCTTGCCCGCACCCGCCGGAATGATGGGCACACCGGCGGTGTCGGTCATGACCTCCGCGGGAACCTCGTGACTGTCCGGCAGGGAGAAGCGCATGGCACCCAGCGCCACGGCCGCGAACAGGACGCCGCTCAGCGCCAGGTGCATCGGCAGCGGCAACTGCAGGGCAATTGCGGCGGTACCCATGAGCCCGCCCAGCACGGCACCAACACTCCACAGGGCGTGCATCGAGTTGATGATCGAGACCCCGGCCAGGCGTTGCACCCGTAACCCTTGGGCGTTCTGGGCGGTGTCGACCACGGCATCCAGAGCACCGGCGAGCAACAGGCCCACGAAGAACACCGCCACGTGCGGAATGGACGCCGCGAAGAACACCGATCCGGCCAACAGCACCGAGCCCACGGCCGCGGCGCGAGCGGTGCCGAAGCGTCTAATGATCGGAGCGGGCAGCGGACCCGCCACCACACCACCGATGGGCAGCGCGATCAGCACCAGTCCGTACATCGCGTTGGACAGGTCGAACATGTCCTTGATCTCGGGAAGCCGCGGCAGCAGGTTCGCGTAGATCGCGCCGTTGGTCATGAACAGCAACGACACGGCGATGCGGGCTTTGAGGATGCGCGATGGACTCACGGGAACCAGCGTATGGCCTGAGTCAATACGATGAGAAAGCGGGCCCGCACCTCGCCGGAGGTACGGACCCGCTACCCGTGCAGGGAAGTAGCCGGGGACGAGCTAGTTGTCCCGGAACCTCCAGGGGTTGTCCGACATAGCCTCGTCGTACGCGGAGCTCCACTCTTCACGCCAGTGCTGCATGTCCGCACTGTTCTGGGCGCTCGCAGGCTGTCCCGCGACGAACAGGCACGGCCGGTCACCGGGCGCGGACTCGCAGGCCTGCTCGGAGGTCCAGGCAGATGCGATTCCGGATTCGTCACGCGCGGAGTTCGACGGCGCCGCGCCAACCCTGCTCGACGCTCCCGTGCTCGGTGACGCGCTGGGAGAGCCATTCGCAGAAGCGGACGGGCTTACGGACGGTGACGGAGCGGCGTCGTCACCGAAGCTCGAGTCGAACGAATCGTTCCACTGTTCGCGCTCGGGAGTCACGGTCTCGGGGGTGCGCGGGTCGTCGAAGCCCTGCTGTGAGTTGGCCGGGTACCAGTAGTCGGCGGTGGGCAGCTTGAGCTCGTAGACCCCGGACTCGGCGGTCACGGAGGTCTGCTTCGGTGCCTCGCCGGTCACACGGACGGATGTGAAGCCGTTGCGCGTGTGGGCGTCCAACCGGTCGCTGACCTCAATGCCGTTCAGCAGCACCTGGCCGTTGGCGGTGCGGGCATCAACCACGGAGGCCTTCACGGAGTCCGCACTCACGGAACCGAACTTGGACTGCGCGGTGATCTCATCGAACGCACCTGTCACGTGCACCAGCCCGTGCTCAGCGGTGAGATCGAGTGAGGTGTCGGAATTGCTCTCCGGCACGGTGATCTCGATGTTGTTGATGGCGCTGTTCCACCCTGAGGTCTGCTCGGCGGACAGGCGAATCTCGCCGTCGGATTCCTGCGGTGCGGGCTGGTCGCCCAGGCCCCACCCGAATTCTTGCCACTTGACCTCGACGTTCTCGACCGTGGGGCTCGTGAGGACGCGAACATTGGCGCTGTCCGAATCCACCACGATCCGCTCGGCATCCGAGGAAGCGGTCCAGGTGTCGGTGCGTTCCTGGGTCATGACGGCGGCGGTTGCGGCACCCGCGCCACCCACCAACAGAGAAAGCGCACCCAGGCCGCCGATGATGCCGGTGGCCGTGTTCCAGCCGCGGCGCTGGCCCCGGCTAATGGGCAGATTAGTGGGGTGCGGTCCCGCGTGGCGCGAAGACTCGAAGGGCACCTGAGGTGCGGTGTCGGACGATCCGTGGGGAGCGCCGTCGGGCTGGGAGGGAGGAAAATGTGTGCTCATGGCGGTGTCCTAAAGGGAGTGGTCCGGGTAGCCCAGGTACTTGAGAACGGCCAGCACGCGGCGATTGCCGGACGCTGACGTCACCCCGAGCTTCATGAAGATCGAGCCGATGTGCTTCTCCACGGCCGATTCGGTCAGGTACAGGTTGGTGGCAATGGACGCGTTGGACAGGCCCTGCGCCATCAGCCCCAGAACTTCGCGTTCACGAGGCGACAGCAGCTCCAGATCCTCGCGTTGGCGGGAGCGCACCAGAATCTGGGTCAGCACTTCGGGGTCCAGCACGGTTCCGCCCTGGCCCACGGTTTGCACGGATTCCAGGAACTGGTCCACGTCCGCCACACGGTCCTTGAGCAGGTACCCCAGGCCTTGGCGGCGCGAGGCGATCAGCTCGGATGCGTAACGCTCCTCCACGTACTGGGAGAGCACGAGCACGGCCACCTGCGGGTGTGCGGAACGGATGAGGACCGCGGCGCGGATGCCCTCGTCCGTGAAGGACGGTGGGAGTCGCACGTCCACCAGCGCGAAGTCCGGCTTGTGCTCTTCCACAGCCTTCACGAGACCTTCGGCGGTGTCGGTTTCGGCGACCACTTGGTGGCCGGCGTCGGTGAGGAGACGGACCAGGCCGGCTCGCAGCAGCACGGCGTCTTCGGCGATCACGATACGCACGGGGTCACGCTCCTTGATTCGGGACGACGTCGCTCGCGGCCCGGTTGCCATTAGGTACGTCATGGGCGGAGTTGTCTGCCCCGGAGTCGTGACGGTTCGGCTGGTTGGCGCCCGTGCGGGCCGGTGCGTTCAGCGGGAGCTGCACGATCACCTCGGACGGTCCACCCGTGGGGGAGTTCAGGAAGAACTGGCCGCCGGCGGAACGGATCCGGTCCTCGATGCCGGACAGGCCACCACCGGGTACCACCCGTGCACCGCCGCGGCCGAAGTCGCGGATTCCGGCCACCACGGTGGAGGTCCCGGGGATGTCACCGTCCTGGATGGACACGGCCACGTCAGCGGTACGGGCACCGGAGTGCTTGATCGCGTTGGTGAGGGACTCGGAGACTGCGAAGTACACGGCAGCCTCGGTTTCGGGCGTCAGCCGGGGGACGTTCACGTTCACGTTGACCGGGAACGGGGCCTGGGCGGCCACCGCGGAGATGGCGGCGTCGAGCCCGCGGTCCTCCAGAACGGCCGGGTGGAATCCGCGCGCCAGGCGGCGGAGTTCGGTGATCGCGGCCTTGGTAGTTCCGTGGGCCTCGCTGACGAGTTCCTTGGCGTACGCGGGATCGGTGTCGATGCGCGATTTGGCCATCGAGAGATTCATGGCCACCGAGACCAACTGGGGTTGAACGCCGTCGTGCAGGTCTCGTTCGATGCGGGAACGCTCGGTGTGGGCGCCGCGGACCGCGGATTCGCGAGCCTCGGTCGCGTACTCGACCTGACGGCGGGCCTCTTCGGCCTCGCGACGCAGGGCCGCCGATTCGCTCATGCGCAGCAGCGTGGCGGACAGGCCGCGGTGGGCCAGGGTGAGGAGGGCAAGCAGGACCAGGCCGATCAGGAGACCCAGAATGCTGGCCAGCACGCCGGTCCATTCGGGCCAGCCCTGAACCGGGGTGAAGAAGCGTTGCGCAATGGAGTTCTCCGGAGCGAACAGCGGTGAGAACGCGCCCGCGATGCTCGCGCCGATAGTCACGAGCGAGAACACGGCCAGCGCACCCAGGATGAAAGTCAAGATCAGGTGCAGGAAACCGAGCCACACGGAGCTGTCGGTCGCGTCCAACCACAGTTGGTGGGGAACGCGCACCCAGTCCGTGCGCGGGGTCCGGCGCCGCTGCGGGTCACGCAGGTCCAGGCCGAACGACGACGCCGATCGGCGCCGTTCCAGCCACACCGCCGCCCAGATCACGTACACGGTTCCGGCCAGGACCAGCAGGCCCAGACCCACAGCGGGGATCATCGCAATACCGGTGAAGATCAGCGTGCCGATCACGATGATCCAGAAGAAGTTCAGCAGTGCGTCGATGACCAGGTCCGTGGCTCCGAAGAACATGGTCTTGGGGGAGAAGGCGCTCCATTCGCGTACCGGGCGGTCGTCGGGAGCGCCGGGGACGATCGAACCAGTGACACCCGGGGTGTTGGAGCCGTGGGCGACGGAATGGTGAGGGCCGTGACCCCGATCGTGAGCGGAGTCGTCGGCGTTGGAGGCCGCGGTGCTGCCGCCGGCGCTCGACTCGAACAGGGAGTCCTGGGTCTTCTCCCGAGAAGGTGCCTGGGCAGTGGCGGTGCCGCGCGGAGGCTGCGGCGTTCCGTGCGGCGGCAGGGGGCGGGTGTGCTGTGTGTCTGCCGGAATCGCTTCCGTGGGTTCCCACGGTGGAGTCGGGCGCGGGTCTGGTGTGCTCATGTCCATAACGCTACGGTTCTGCCCCTGTTTTCCGCGCCAGAGCTAGCCACCGAGTCGGGGTGGGGTTTTCCCCACCTCCGGTGTTCCGGACCGCGTCCGAGGCTGCCGTAGAAGGTGAAATGGTCGACGTCATCTCACTCCACAATCACGTGGATTCCTCCCACACACGTGTGTGGCTGCATACACTGAACCTCATGAGCGACGGCGTGCAGACCCACTCCGCCCCCACCCGGGCCAATGGATCCGTAGCGCTCGCGGACCGTGACCTCGCCTCGGACGCCGCACGCGTGGGATGCGTAATCGCGGTCGTGTTCATTCATTTGCTCATGGTCACCCTCACCGCGGACCCTGACACCGGCGAACTCATCTCGGTCATGGTCCCCACCGAGCAACCCTGGTACTGGTGGGCCACGTGGATCCTGCAGATCATGCCGCTGTTCTTCGTGGTCGGAGGCGTGGCAACGGCGGGGGCACTGCGGCGGCGTCGGGCCAGGGGAGCGGCACCGGCGGAATACGTGCGGGAACGCACCCTGCGACTCATGCAACCGGCCGCGGTGCTGTGGTTGACGTTCGCTCTCGCGGCGATGGCTGCCTTAGCTCTCGGAGTGGGCGACGAGCTGGTGACGTTCGCGCTGTCCGGTATGGGAATGCCCTTGTGGTTCCTGGCCGCGTACCTGATCGCACAGGCGCTGGCTCCAACCTTCTTGGAATTACACGAACGCATGGGCTGGGTGTGGTGCTGGTTCCTGCTCTCGTGTGTGGTGGCCGTGGACCTGCTGCGGATCGCCACGGATCAACAGTGGTGGGGACTGCTGAACATGCTCTTCGTGTGGCCCCTCATCCAGCAATTCGGGTTCTTCCGGGCGGACGGGTGGTTTGCGGCCCGCGGCACGCTCACCCTGCTCGTGATTGCCGCCGCTTGCTATGGAGCGCTGGCCGTATGCGTGTTCTCCGGGCGTTACGCGCCGGACATGCTCACCAACTTGAACCCGCCCACGGTGTGCATGGTGCTGTTGGGCCTTGCCCAAGCGTGTCTGTTGCAGGTGTTCACCCCAGCGCTCACCAAACTTATGCACTGGCGGCCCGCCCAGGCGGTTGCGTACGTGGTGGGAACCCGGGCCATGACCATTTACCTGTGGCACCTACCGGTCATCATCCTGGTCATGGCGGCGTGGTTCTTCGCGGGCGGTTACGACCCCGTACCCGGTTCGGCTCAGTGGTGGTTGCTGCGCATCCCGCTGGCCGTGTTGTGCTGGGCGGTGGTCCTCGCTGTGGCCACCGCACTGATCAGGGTGGAACGAGCTTCTGCCAAACCGTGGGGCAAACTCCGGTTGACGCCACTGGCGGTACTCATCGGACTGATCTGCGCCGTGGTACCGCCGCTGCTCGAAATCGTTACGTTACTGACCCCCGCCCTGGTGCTGTGGGGTGCTGCGGGATCAGTGGCGTGTCTGGTGATCATGAAGTGGGGCGTTGTGCCGGCTCCACGAGGTGTTCGGTGACGTAACCCAGCAGCGTGGGCATCAGAGCGGGATGCAACTGATGACCCATTCCGGGGATCTCGATGAACGTGGCACCCGGGATGGCATCCGCGGTCGCGGGACCGCCGTCCGGTCGCACGATCTTGTCCTTGTCACCGTGAATCACCAGGGTGGGGGCCGTGATGTCCGCAAGCACCTCCGCACGATTGCCGGAGGCCCGAATTGCTCCGATCTGACGCCGCATGGCCGCCGATTCCCCGTGGGGATTGAGACTTCGATCCCAGTGGGCCGCGGCCAACTGGGCCTCGTACGCCTCATCAATGGGGTATCCAGGCCCGGCCAGGTGCCGTCCGATGATCGTGCGGCCCCTGATGTACACCGACCGATTGGGCGCTCCCGGGAGCATCAACATGGCCGCGGTGGAGGTTGCGGTGGTTCCCACATCGGGGTCGCCGGTAGTGGAACAAATAGACACGAGTCGCCGCACGAGCTCCGGATGGTGGGCCGCCAGTGACTGGGCGATCATCCCGCCGAGCGAGAATCCGATGAGGTCCGCTCGGTCGATGCCCAGCGCCCGCATGGTGTCCGCGACGTCCTCACTCATGTCCTCCACGGTGTACTGGCCGTCGGGGAGGTCACCGCTGAGAAGTTGCCGTGCCGAAGGGGGTTTGGAAGTGGCGCGGAAGGACCGGCCCTCGTCCCGGTTGTCGATGCGCACCACCCGGAACCCCTCTTTGACCAGGGACTTTACGAACGAGATGGGCCACGCGGTCAGATCGAAGGCCAGGCCCGTGATCATGATGACCGCCGGGCCGTGCTCGGGGCCGTCGATACGCACACACATGCTGCGGCCGTCCCCGAGATCCACGATCTCTTCCACACCCGTATCTCCCGGCCCCGCGAGCAAGGTGGGGAGTTCTTCGAGGACGGGGGCAGCGGCGTCGTCGAACCTTAAGAACTCATCGACCACGGGTCGTGACCTGAGTTCGCGCCGGTCCGCTAAATAGCTCATGGACATCAGCCACGGGCTGCGAGTGCCCTGCTTGGGCAGGCCGTCCAGGGCGCGTTGGATGTAGCCGGCGTCGAAGTCGAGCAGCGGTTTGGTCTTGAGGTCGTCCGGGGCGACCGGTCGTGCGGAGGCGGCGCCGATCCCGTCCATGTGCGCGAGCAAGCGCGAGAACCAGTCGACGAGCAGACCGATCTTGAGTGTCCAGGACGCATTGGTGTATCCGATTGCGAACGCGAAATTGGGCATGTCACTGAGCATCACGCCGCGGTATGCGACCCTCTCGGTGAGGTCCACGGGCGTACCGTCCAGGCTGAAGCGGGCGCCACCGAACAGCAGCACGTTGAATCCCGTGGCGGTGATGATGATGTCTGCCGGTATCTCCTGGCCATTCTCCATCCGCACGCCGGCTGGGGTGATTTCGTCGATGGTGCCGGTGACCACGTGGCCGGCTTCGGACTTGAGAGCGCGGTAGAAATCTCCGCCCGGGGCCACGCACACTCGCTGATCCCACGGTTTGTAGGGCGGCGTGAAGTGTTCCCTGACGGACACGTCGTCGGGCAGTTGGGATTTGTTGACTGCCGCGATGGCGCCCTTGACCAGATGCGGCGCGATCTTGCTGGTCTTCCACAGGAACCGCTGTTGTCGGGTGGCCACCGCGCGTGCCACGTGCGAGGAGCGCTCGTCACCCAGCCGAGGTTTGAGGGCTTTCGTCAGCTGGTTCTCCTTGGGAACGGGAATGATGTAACTGGGCGTGCGCTGCACCATGGTCGCATCCGCGCCGCGTTCCACGAGCGCAGGCAGCAAGGTGATCGCGGTGGCGCCGCTACCGATGATCACCACGTTCTTGCCCGTCACATTCATGTCCTGGGGCCACAACTGCGGGTGCACCACGGCGCCTTGGAACTGCTTCAGGCCCCTGATGTCCGGCTCGTTCGGCTGGTCGTACCGGTAGTAACCGGTCGCGTTGAACAGCCACGAGGCGGTCACTTCCAGGTGCTCGTCGGTTCCGGTGGGTTCTTGGGGCGTCGACGACGCCGCGGGGTTGCCTTGGTCGGGAGCACCCTGGGCGGGTTCGGAGCCGGGTTGCTGACCGGCCGGCGTGGCCGTGCGTTCCACAGTGACGCACCAGTGACTGTGGTGAGAGGACCAATCGGCGGCCACCATGCGCTGGTTGAAGCGGATGAGTTCGTTCACGCCGTACTCGCGAGCGGTGTCGCGGATGTACTGCAGAATGGCGGGACCTTCAGCGATGGACTGGGGGCCGGTCCACGGGCGGAACTCGTAGCCGAAGGTGTACAGATCGGAGTCCGCGCGCACCCCCGGGTAACGGAACAGATCCCAGGTGCCGCCGGTGGTGTCCCGGGACTCCAGGATGCCGATGCGCTTGTGCGGGTGTTCCTTGCGGAGTTTGCACGCAGCACCTATTCCGCTCAGACCTGCGCCGATGATCAGGATGTCGAAGTGCTCAGCGTCCGTGGACATGATTCATGAATAGCAGGGCTTTCTGCGATTTACATGATCAGTCCAGGTGATCCCACACGCTGAGATCTTGCCAGCCCACGGTGACCGTGCGGAGGTACTTGGCTCCCTTGACCTCACGGGCAGCTTTCTCCGTGGCGAATACTCCCAGGGGTGCCGGATTACGATCCGCGGACACGTGGGAGTGGCGAGTCCTTTTGCCCTCGAACACGATGAAGAGCTGATCGCCGTCCCCCACGGCGGGCGCGTCCGGAACGGTGAATCGTTCCCACATGACGCGGTACGTGGGGCGAACAGAGAGTTGTTGCTTTTCGATGGAGCGTGCATCGAACTCGGTGCGGGTCACCGCCACGAGTGGAGCGTCCGAAGACTCCGGGTGCTGTTGGAAGACCAGGAATGCCTCGGGATCGCTGCTGCGGAAATTGAGAATCTTCTCAAGGATGGATGTGAACGGACGGTTCATGAATTAACCATGACCGAGAACCAGCTGGTTGTCTGCTGTTTTCACGTTTATGAAGGTAAACGTTCCAAGTATCACCAATGTTGTCGGCGATTCTGGTGAATTCTGCACCGTGCTAGGACAAGAAGCCCGTCAGCTGAAATCGCCCGGATGGTAGCGGACGTTGGCCATGGCATTCCGAGGGGCTACATCACCGGATCGTGGCGAGTACGCACTGATCGACGTTACGACCCGCTCTCCCACCATCCCGTAATCTGATCGACTTTCCGACCCGGATTTCCGGTTTCTTGGGCGTTACCGTCGATCAGTATGCAGATGGCCGTAGCGGCAGGGTCGAAACGTCGATCAGACTGCTGCCGGGGTAGCCGGAGCGACCGGCGCGCGGTCCTAACGTCGATCAGACCGCGCCCTCGTATCTTGGAGCCCCGGGCCGAGCCTCAGATCCGCAGGTGCACCAGGCTCGGCCCGGAGATGCTCAGCGCCTGCTCCACGGTTGACGCGAGACTGTCCATGGTCGCGGACAGGCCCGTGGCGCCGAAGGATTCCGCGAGCTGCACCCAGTCCGGCTGTTTGAGGTCCACGGCCAGCGGGTCAATGTCACGGTCGACCATGCCCTGCCGGATTTCGCCGTAGCCGCCGTTGTCCACGCAGATGATCGGCAGGTCCAGTTCGAGTTCCACCGCGGTCATGAGTTCCTGGATGCTGAACATCAGGGCGCCGTCGCCCAGTAGACACACCACTGGGCGGTCCGGCGCGGCCAACTTGGCGCCGATCGCCGCGGGTAGGCCGTAGCCCAGCGTCGCGTACGTGCCCATGTACAGCAATGAGTGCGGGGTGGGTGCGCGGAAGAACGTGGTGGATCCCATGTACGTCACCTGGGACGAGTCACCGGCCATGATCGTGTTGTCCGGGACCACCTCCATGATGGTCTCGTTGAGCGCGGCCAGGTCGGGGGCCCACTGCCGCCCCTCGTTGTCCATCGCATCGAAGACCTCACGCAGGTCGGGCGCTTCCCGATCGCCGACGCCGCTCCCACTGTCCGCGCGCAGCGCCTCGAGCAACTGCGGCACCACGGCGGCCGAGTTACCCGGTACCTCGATGTCCGGCGTGAGGTTGCACAGCATCTGATCGCGCATGATGTCCACGCGGATGATCGGCCCCTGGGGAGTGACGTCGCCGCCCCACAGCTCGGCCTCGCCCACCTTGGAACCGATGACCAAGAGAGCATCAGCGGTGCGCATGAAGGTGTGCGCTGTGGTCAGTCGCAGATCTGCACCGAGCGACAACCGGTGCTTCTCCGGAATCGCACCCTTGCCGTTGGTCGTGGTGATCACGGGAGCTTCGAGCAGCTCGGCCAGCTCCAACAACTGAGAACCTGCGGCCAATGAGCCACCGCCGGCCAGGATGACCGGTCGGGAAGCTGCGGCGAGAGCGGCAGCCGCCGCAGCGACGTCGGACGCGGGTGCCGGTTGCGGCGCACCCAGCGGGCGCGGGGCTGTCGCGGAGGCCGGCACATCCGAAGGGCTCTCCAGGATGTCCAGCGGAATCTCGATGTGAATGGGCCGCGGGCGGGAATGCGCGAAGTCGCGCATGGCGTCGTGAATCATGATCACGGCTTCCGTACCGGAGGTCACGCGGCGGGACTGACCCACGATGGCGTTGACCGCGGCGGACGGATTCTTGGTCTCGTGCAGCGATCCGATGTCCCGGAAATCCTGACCCACCGGGCGGCCCGGCGACAGCAGGATCATCGGCCGGGATTCGGCGTACGCGGTGGCCGCGCCGGACAGGGAGTTCAGCAGCCCCGGTCCGGAGGTCGTGATGACCACGCCCGGGAGCCCGCTCACCTGCGACCAGCCGTCCGCGCCGTAGGACGCACCCTGCTCGTGTCGCGTAGTGATCGCCCGGATCCCCAGGTCACGCAGCGGCCGGTAGAACTCGAGGGAATGCGTGCCGGGAATCCCGAATACCGTGTCGATCCCGTAGCCGCGCAGGGTCTCCAGGACCGCGCGGGCCACGGTGCGCTCGGGATACGACGTCGCTTGGTTACCTAGGTTCTCGCTCAAGACTTGGCCTCCTTGATCCGCTCCGACCATTCAGTGGAAATTTCGTCCGAGGTGCGCTTGGTCAGCAGCGACACCGCGACGTACACGAGGACCGATGACAGCAGTCCCAGGTAGATGGGTGCGTTGGCGAGTACACCGAACACCGCCATCGACACCAGGGTGACCAGGGAGCCTACGGCCATGGATGCCGCGGCTCCCTTGGCGGTGCCGCGTTTCCACACCAGACCGCCCAGGATGGCCACGAGCAGTCCGCCCACCAACACGTTGTAGGCAATGGTCAGCGCAAACACCGTGGAGGGAACCAGCATGGAGATGAAGGTGACCGTCAGTCCCACGACCCCCACATAAACACGATCCTTGAAGATGGAGGCGTCTTCGGAACGGGCTCGTGCGACGTCCTCGTGGGAAGCCCCGAACAGGCCCTTGATGGTGGGGATCACATCCACGCGAGCAACCGTGGCCGCGGCAATCATCGCGCCGGAAGCGGTGGACATCATGGCTGCGACACCCGCTGCGAGAACCACCCCACCCAAGCCCGCAGGAACGTGCATCTGAGCCATGGCTGCGAAGGCTTCCTCCGGAACTTCGAGGTTGGGGAGTACGGCTGCCGCGGCAGTACCGATGATCGCGCCCGCCACGCCGTACAGCGCGACGTACACGGCTGCGCCCACGCCGGACCAGCGAGCCACCTGTGGGGAGCGGGCTGTGAATACGCGCTGCCAAATGTCCTGGCCGATCAACATGCCAAAGCCGTAGACCACGAATTGCGTGATGATTGCCTGGAACCCCATGGAACCCCAGTCGAAGTAGGTGGCGTCCAGGCGCTCGGTCAGCCCGGACACCCCACCCGCGGCGGCCAGTGAGAACGGCAGCAGGATCAGAAACATGCCGATGGTCATGAATACGAACTGCATCAGGTCCGTGAGAGTAATGGACCACATGCCGCCCAACACCGAGTAGGCAATCACCACGGCGCCGCCCAAGAGGATGGCCCAGGGGCGGTCGATGGGAAAGAGAACGGAGAAGATCGAGGCGTATGCCGCCGTGGAGGTCACGGAAATCATGAGCGTGTAGGCGAGCATCACGAACGAGGACGCGTTGGCTCCGCCGCGGTCGCCATAGCGCAACTGCAGCATCTGAGAGACTGTGAAAACTTTGAGGGATTGGATCCGCCCCGCGAACAACAGGCTCAGCGCCACAAGGCCGGTGGCGATGGCCACCACGAGCCACATGCCCGAGATGCCGTACTGATATCCCAGGCCGATGCCTCCCACGGTGGACGCGCCACCCAGGACCACTGCCGCCATGGTGGAGGTATACAGGCCGGGGCCGAGGCGGCGTCCGGCCACGCGGTAATCGGTGGCTGTCTTGGCACGACGCGCCGCCCAGAGCCCGACGACCACCATGGCCACCAGGTACAGCACAATGACGAACACATTCATGAAAGGTTCTCCTCGAGACGTGGCGGGGGCCGCTCTTGCACGAGGGGTCCATCTCGCAAAATGGTTAAAGGGCATAAGGTTTATGCACCAGGTCACAGAAAAATATCACTGCCGGGCTGAGAACCGACTACATCCAGGCCCTCTTCGGAGGGGG
>JAFAAV010000034.1 GCA_023426375.1 Actinomycetes bacterium
GCCGCAATGGCCAGAATCTTCAACAGGAAGGGAAGATCGGGCAGGACCTCCGCGAGACTCTTGGTGTGTTCCCCCAGGTCAATGCGGGAGGGTGCGCTCGGGTGCGCACCCATCCACAGTTCAGCCTCCGGCTGGTCGCTGGGGACAGGCCTGCCCTGCATGGTGGCCAAAACCGATCGTGAGCCCCACGCGTAATTCTGAATCGGATTGTCCATCCGAAAGAACTCTGCCATGCAGATCATCCAACCACAGCGGGCTTGAGGATTCGTGAGGGCTTCGTCCGCTCTTTCGGTGGTCTCACGTAGAATTCGGCCTTGTGACCATAGATCTTTCTTCCTCGTTCAAGGCCTACGACGTGCGCGGCATCGTGGGCTCCACCATCACTGCGGACAGCGTGCGAGCCACCGGGGCTGCTTACGTCGACGTACTCGACCTGGCGGGCACCACCGTGGCCGTGGGCGGCGACATGCGCCCCTCGTCCCCGGAATTCATCGACGCATTCGCACAAGGTGCCATGATGCGCGGCGCGGATGTGATCAAGATCGGCAACATTTCCACGGACGAGCTGTACTTCGCGTGCGGCACACTCAACTGCGCCGGCGTGACCTTCACCGCGAGCCACAACCCCGCCGCGTACAACGGCATCAAGATGTCCATGGCCGGCGCCGTGCCCGTGTCCTCGGACACCGGGTTGTTCGAGATCCGCGACCTCGCCCAGCAGTACCTGAATGCGGGCGAGATTCCGCAGGCGGACCGGCAGGGAACCGAAACCAGCCGGGATGTCCTGGCGGACTACGCCCGTTACCTGCGCGAGCTGGTGGATCTGAGCGGCATCCGTCCGCTCAAGGTGGTCGTGGACGCAGGAAACGGCATGGCAGGCCTCACGACCCCCGCGGTTCTCGGCGACTCCGAGCTCGAGCCCCTCCCCTTGGACATCGTGCCCTTGTACTTCGAGTTGGACGGCACTTTCCCCAATCACCCGGCCAATCCCCTCGAGCCCGCCAATTTGGTGGACTTGCAGGCCGCAGTGCGCGAGCACGGTGCCGATATCGGTTTGGCCTTCGACGGGGACGCTGACCGCTGCTTCGTGGTCGACGAGCGCGGTGAACCCGTCTCGCCGTCGGCCATCGCCGCCATCGTGGCCGAGCGCGAAATCGCCCGCGCCCAAGCTGAAGGCAACGACCAGCCCGTGGTCATCCACAACCTGATCACGTCAAAGGCCGTTCCCGAACTCGTGGAAGCCAGCGGCGGCCGCGCGGTTCGCACGCGCGTCGGCCACTCCTTCATCAAGGCCGTGATGGCATCCGAGAAGGCCGTGTTCGGTGGTGAGCACTCCGCCCACTACTACTTCAAGGACTTCTACAACGCGGACACCGGAATGCTCGCGGCCATGCACGTGCTGGCAGCCCTCGGGGAGCAGCAGGGCACGCTCAGTGATCTCATGGAGCGCTACGACCCGTACGTGGCCTCAGGCGAGATCAACTCCGAGATCGAGGACAAGGCCGCTGCCGTGGATCGCGTGCGCGCCCACTACGCGCAGCAGGATCCCGCCGTCACGGTCGAGGACATGGATGGCACCACCTTCACCCACCCGGGCGAGGGCTGGTGGTTCAACTTGCGCCCGTCTAACACCGAGCCGTTCCTGCGTCTGAACGTGGAGGCTCCGGACACCGCCACCATGGAGCGTGTGCGGGACACCGTACTGGGCCTGGTGCGCCAGGGCTGACGCCCCGGCCCACCCTTGAGTACGCCGACGGCGCCGCACGAGAATTCTCGTGCGGCGCCGTCGTCCGTTGTACTAAGTGTCAGAACGACGAGCCGAGGCTCAGGAATCGGCCTTGCGAGCTTCGTCGTGGAGCATCCACTGGTCGGGTCCGAAGATTTCGTAGTGGATGTTACGGCCCGGGACGCCCTTTTCGATGAGCTGAGAACGCAACCCCTTCATGAAGGGCAGGGGTCCGCACATGAACGCGGTGGTGTCCTGGTCGATGTCCAGGTCCACCTCCGAGATGTTCATGAAGCCCTCGTAATCGCCGTCGCCCGGGGTTTCCATCCAGGTGATCATCGTGGCGTTGGGCAGGCTGTCCACGAGACGCTCCATGATCTGGCGCCCCGGCCAGCGATCCTTGGAGTGATCCGCGTGCAGGACTGTGACCTTGCGCTGGGACCCCTCCTTGGCCAGACGGTCCAGGAACGCGACGATCGGAGTGGTTCCAATTCCGGCGGAGCCCAGCACGAGTGCGCCGTGTCCCTCATCCAGGACCACGTCACCGTAAGGATTGGAGATCTCCAGGACATCGCCCACGTTGATGTCGTCGTGGAGGATGGGCGTGACCTCACCCTGCGGATCCTTACGGATCACCACGCGGCGGTGACCCTCCTGCGAAGGAACCAGCGTGAACTGGCGCGGCTGGCGGATGCCGTCCTTGACCATGACCTGAATGGTCACGTACTGACCGGGGATCGAACGGGTCAGCGGGGTGTCGTCAGCGGGCTCGAACTCGAAGGCCACCACACCCTCTGCGATGTCCTCCTTGGAAATCAGCGTGAACGGCGCGAACATCACGTCATTGGCCTGCTGACCGTATAGGCCCTTTTCAAGTTTGATCAGGGCGTCCGCCATGAGCCAGTAAACCTCGTCCCACGCGGCAACGACCTCGGGGGTCGCGGCGTCCCCCAGGTCGGCAGCGATAGCGCCGAACAGGTGTTCGTGGACGGTGGGGTACTCCTCGGGCAGCAGACCCAGGGATGCGTGCTTGTGAGCCACGCGGGAGAGCACCTCGTCCGGATAGGAATCCGGGTTGTTCAACAAGTGGGAGGCGAAGGCTGCGATGGAACCGGCCAGGGCCTGCGGCTGGGTGCCGTTCTTCTGGTTGGAACGACTGAACATACCGTCCAACAGATCGGGACGGGCGTTGAACATGGACTTGTAGAACTCGGGGGTGATCGCGGGGATCCGCTCGGCGATCACGCCAATGGTTTGTTCGATGACGGGACGAGACTTCTCAGACAGCACGGCTGCTCCTCAGGTTGGAAACCTTGCGCTATGAAATCTAGCATCTCAGATACAAGTAATGCAGATCTCACACGAAGGCGTCTCTTGGCGGGGCCAGTCCAATACTGACCGCGACCCTGCCGGCTTGCCGCTCGTTGACCAGATCGGCAATGGTCACGCCGTCCAGCTCGCAGTAGAAGGCTTCCCGAGCCTTGGCCAGGGCGGCGCGCAGCTTGCAGCCGTGATTCAGCGGACAGGACGCCTCATCCGCCTCGCACTCGACAATTGCCGTATTGGCCTCAAGGTCCCTCAAGACGGAGCCCAGGCTGACCCTCAAGCCGGATTCGGTCAGACTCACACCACCAGAGCGACCACGCTGAGAAGCCAAGAGACCCATGGAACGGAGCTTTGCCACGGTCTTGGTCACGTGGTGATAAGGAGCCCCGACACCCTCGGCGATCCGCTGGGTGGACAACAGGGTGCCCTCAGGCAGCCCGCCCATCAATAAGAGCACTCGCAGGGCGATGTCAGAAAAAGCAGTCAGCTTCACGATTCGACCCCTTCTCTGGTTATGGATTCATTAAACGCTGCCAACCTTGGAATAACTGTTACTTGCTGCGGAAAATTCCCATGATTTAAAGCGTCCCCTATTCCGCTGACACCTCATTGCGCTATGGTCCACACTTGTGTTTTTCTCTGGGCGCTTCTGTTACCCACTCGTATACTGGAAAAGCTGCAACCCCCCGGGCTTTGGGGGTCCAGGGGTGCGACAGCAGGCTGGAACCAATTCAGTAGGGGGACTCAGGTCATGGCCTTTTCACTGTGGCCTTCTCGCAAGACACGTGCCGAAGACCGGCCTGCCCAAACGCCTGTCGGCGCACCACAAACATCTAGTAGGGAGACAATCGATATGTCCCAGTTGGACAACTCCATTCAGGAACTTCTGAGCATCGAGGGCGCAACCGGCGCTGCCGTGGTGGATATTTCCAGCGGCATGGCACTCGCCTCCGGCGGAAACCCCGGCTTCGACCTCAACGTCGCCGCAGCCGGCAACTCCAACGTGGTCCGCGCCAAGCTGCGCACCATGAAGGACATCAACCTTCGCGGTGAGATCGAGGACATCATGATCACCCTCGAGAGCCAGTACCACCTGATCAACGTGCTCAACACCGAGGAGACCAGCGGGCTGTTCGTCTACCTCGTGCTGGATCGCAACACCGCAAACCTCGCACTGGCACGCCACAAGCTCAACACCGTGTCCAAGCGCGTTTCCATCTGACCCACCCCAGAATTGGTGAACCCGGGATCATCCACCCGGATCATTCACACAGACCTGTGGCCCGCACTGATCAGTGCGGGCCACAGTTCTTTATTTCTCGTGTCTTTGTGAGCACTGTGAGGGCACTGAAGAGCACAGAGGACCCCGCAACACACGTCAGGTGCCTTTAGGACCCTTCCAGCAGCGAGTTGAGGCCCTAACGGCCCACCAGATGCATGGGAGGGTTCCAGCGGCCCTCAAAGTGCGAGGTGACGCGACAGAACCGGCGTGAGGCAGCGGCGTCGGCCACCGGACGCCAGGTACTGCCCGATCGTCAGTCGTGAGCGGGGGTCTCCAGCGGCATTTCCTCCGCCACGCGGCACTTGCGCACCGCCCGCGCGGGCAATTCCTCACCGGTCACGGCGGCCATCAGGGTGTCCTCGGTGGCCTGGTCGTTGAACTGCTCGCTGACGATCTGACCGTCGCGCATGACCAGGATCCGGTGGCACCACTGCAACAGTTCGGACATCTCAGAGGAGATCAGCAACACGGACGTGCCCTTGGATGTCAGATCGGTGAGCATGTCGTAGATGTCGCCCTTGGCGCCCACGTCAATGCCGCGCGTGGGGTGGTTCAGGATCAGGATGTCGCAGTCGGTACTCATCCAACGAGCCAACGCGATCTTCTGCTGGTCGCCGCCGGAGAGCTTGCCCACCTGGCCCTGAATGTCGTGCGTCTTGATGTGCAGGGCCTTGACCTGGGCGACCACTTCGCGCAGTGCGGTGACCTCTCGGATGAAGCCGGCGTCCGGGTCAGGGTCGTCATTGCGCAGTCTGCGGGCCACGGATTCCTCGTGCGCCTCGTTCAACTCGTCGTCGTTGTCGGACAGGTATCCGATGCCGAGCGCCACGGCGTCCTGCGCGGAATTGATGCTCACATCCTTGCCGGACACCTGAAGCTGGTCGTACGAACCGGGGTGAACGCCCACCAGAGCACCGACCAGCTCGTTCATCCCGGCACGCCGCAGTCCGGTGAGGCCCAGGACCTCTCCGCGCTTAAGGGTGAGATCCACGCCGTTCAGACCGCTGTCCGTGCTCAGGCCGCGAACGGAGAGTGCCTCGTCCTCATGATCATGACCACTGGGCCGGTCACGTTCGGGGAGTTCCCGTTCCAGCATGGAGAACACGATCTGGTCGGCACCCACTTCACGGGGCACGAACTCTTCCTTGATGGCGCCTTCGCGCATGACCACGATGCGGTCGGCCAACGAACGCACCTCGTCGATGCGGTGCGTGATGTAGATGACGCCGCGCCCCTGGTTGGCCAGCTGACGCGTGATGGCGTGGACGGTAGCCACTTCGTGGTCGTTGAACGTGGCCGCGACCTCGTCCATGAGCACCAGGTGCGGGTCTTCCATGCGAACGCGCAGCACCTCCACGAGCGCCTTCTCCGCGCGCATCAGCGAGGAAATGTGGGCCTCGGGATCCAGATCCGCTCCGGAATCACGCAGCACCTCTCTGGCTCGCTCCAGTAACGATTCACGGTCTCCGTGCGCGCCGCGTTCGAACCCTGCGATGGCCTCGGCCACGGTGAGCGAACCGGTCATGGCAAAGCGCTGCTGCACAGCACCCACGCCCGCAGCTCGGGCGTCCTGTTCATTCTGAGGCGCAAACTTGTCCCCACACAGGGTCATGGTGCCCCCGTTGGGCCGCGAGAGCCCGGCGAGTAACGAAATCAGCGTGGATTTACCCGCGCCGTTTTCTCCCACCAAACCAACGATCTCTCCGGCCCCCACCGTGAGATCGATGCCCTTGAGGGCCCGTAAATGAGCGTGATTCTTGGTCAGACCGGTGACCTGCAAAATGTTTTCCAAGGACAGCCTCTCCCCTGCTATTCCAGTCGGTCTCGTTTCTTTTCCTTTGACGGAATTTTCCCCCAACGGACCGCACAGTAGCTAACTAAAACACAGATGGAAACGCCGTGCACGCCACTCTTGTCAAGAATGGCGTGCACGGCGTCATTACATTTGGGGACACTGGCCCATCGGGCGTGTCAGGTTCGGTCAGGAGCTCTTGAGGCGTTCCTCGAGACCGGCGCGCTGTTCCAGGATGACTTCCGGAACATCACCGAGCTTGTGGAACCACTCATCGATACCGGGCAACTCGCCCAGCCACTCGTCCTTGTCGACGCGCAGTGCGGCATTGAGCTCGTCGTCGGAGATCTCCAGGCCGGTGAGGTCCAGGTCTTCCTTGGTGGGAACGATTCCCACGGGGGTCTCCTGACCGCCCGCGGTTCCCTTGAGACGCTCGACGATCCACTTGACCACGCGCGAGTTCTCGCCGAATCCGGGCCATGCGAAGCCACCATCTGCGGTGCGACGGAACCAGTTCACGTAGTAGATCTTGGGCATGGCGTCCTCGCCCACGCGGGCGCCGGTGTCCAGCCAGTGCTCCAGGTAGTCATTGGCGTTGTAGCCGATGAACGGAAGCATGGCCATGGGATCGCGGCGGACCACACCCACAGCGCCCTTGGCTGCGGCAGTGGTCTCGGAGGACAGCGTTGCGCCCTGGAAGACACCGTGTTCCCAGCCGAAGGACTCGGACACCAGAGGAACGGTGGTCTTACGGCGACCGCCGAAGATGATGGCCGACAGCGGCACACCTTCGGGATCGTCGTACTCGTCCGCCAGGATGTCGACCTGCTTGATGGGAGTGCAGAAACGGGAGTTGGGGTGCGCGGCCGGGCGGCCGGACTCCGGGGTCCAGTCGTTGCCCTTCCAGTCGGTCAGGTGCTCGGGAACCTCGTCGGTCATGCCTTCCCACCACACGCCACCGTCGTCGGTGAGTGCCACATTGGTGAAGATGGTGTTGCCGCGTGCCACACCGCGCATGGCGTTGGGGTTGGTGGACCAGCCGGTACCCGGAGCCACACCGAACAAACCGGCCTCGGGGTTGACCACGCGAGCCTGGCCGTCCTTGCCGAAGCGAATCCAGGAGATGTCGTCGCCGACCATCTCGGCCTTCCAGCCTTCGATGGTGGGTTCGAGCATCGCGAAGTTGGTCTTACCGCAAGCGGACGGGAACGCGGCGGCAATGTACTTGGAATCGCCTTCGGGGTCGGTGACCTTCAGGATGAGCATGTGCTCAGCCAGCCAACCTTCGTCGTGAGCGATTGCCGAGGCGATGCGCAGCGCGTAGCACTTCTTACCGAGCAGGGCGTTGCCGCCGTAACCGGAACCGAAGGACCAGATGGCGCGGTCCTCGGGGAACTGCACGATGTACTTGGTGGTGTTGCAGGGCCAGGGGACGTCTTCCTCTCCCGGCTCGAGCGGTGCGCCCAAGGAGTGCAGTGCCTCCACGAAAAAGGCCTCATCACGGGACATCTTGTCCAGCACCGGAGTACCAATGGTGGCCATGATGCGCATGGAGCACACCACGTAGGCGGAGTCGGTGATCTCCACGCCGTACTTGGGGTCCTCGGCGTCCAGGCTGCCCATGACGAACGGGATCACGTACATGGTGCGACCGCGCATGGAACCGGTGAACTTCTTCACCAGGGTTTCCTTCATGACGGCGGGGTCTTCCCAGTTGTTGGTGGGACCGGCGCCCTTGGGAGTCTTGGTGCAGATGAAGGTGCGTTCCTCGACACGAGCCACGTCATCGGGATCGGAGAAGGCTGCGAAGGAGTTAGGGAACTTCTCTTCGTTCAGACGAACGAAGGTACCCGCGTCCACGAGCTCGGTGGTGAGCGTGTTCCACTCTTCCTCGGAACCGTCTGCCCAGTGAATGTTGTCCGGCTGAGTCATCTCGGCCATTTCACGGACCCAGTCCAGCAGTCGCTTGTACGTGGTGGGTGCGTTGTCGAGCGCTTCACGCACAGCCTGGTTGAGTCCGGTCGATTCGGTGCTTGCAGTGGTGTTGTCAGCCATTGACATGTCTCCTCGTTGAGGCCGTCTTGCCGCGCCCATGGTCGGCGATGCTGCTGCCCGTCGATCAATCTCTCAACGACATCGTTGGATCTGATCCCGGGGGACTAGCTCCGGCAGGGTTTTGCGTGTCCACAGAGTCTATCGCGGCCAGGCCGTGTCCAGTTGAGGGTTACATCACACAGGCAGCACGGATATCGAATTTTGCACTTGGGCCCGACCGGTGTAAGTTATTACCCGTTGCAGCCGAGCACATCGGTTGTTGCAAAGGCGCCCGTAGCTCAACGGATAGAGCATCTGACTACGGATCAGAAGGTTGGGGGTTCGAATCCCTCCGGGCGCACCAAAGGAAAAGCTCCGTATCGGTTTCGGTACGGAGCTTTTTGCTTGTCTTCCCCCTTTGCATAGGTGTTGGTTTCGTGGCTGCTTCCCCTCGTTCGCCGTTGCGCTCCACGGCGGTCGCCGCACTCGCCCTGATCGGGGCCCTCTCCGGCTGCACTCCCGTGGACGCCCCCGATACCGCACCGTCGGCACCCACGGGAGGCGCGGCGTCGTCGTCGGCCCCGAGCACGACGCCGCCCGCACCCGTTCCCGATCCCAACGCATCCGAGCGCGCGGAGACCACCGAAGCGACCCCCACCCCGGAGGCAACGCAGGAATCCCAGGCCGCCCCGGGACCAGCCCGCGCGGCACTTGATGAGCTCGTCGTGAAGGGGCGTGCTCCCAAGACCGATTACTCGCGAGAACAGTTCGGGGTGCGCTGGGCCGACACGGATCGTAACGGTTGCGACACTCGCAACGACATCTTGCGCCGTGATCTCACGGGAGTGACCGTGGCACCGGGGACCCAGGGCTGCAAAGTGCTCAGCGGTGATCTGACCAGTCCCTTCACCGGTGAGCACGTGGACTTCGTCTCGGGTGCTCAAACCAGTTCGGATGTACAGATCGATCATGTGGTGGCGCTGTCCGACGCGTGGCAGAAGGGCGCCCAGAACCTGGATGCAGCTCACCGCACGGAGTTTGCCAACGATCCCCTGAATTTGCTGGCCGTGGATGGGCCCAGCAACTCCGCCAAGGGTGATGGCGATGCCGCTACATGGCTGCCGCCGGCCACCGAGTTCCGCTGCGAATACGTGGCCCGGCAGATATCCGTGAAACACCGCTACGAACTGTGGGTCACGAAGGCCGAGAAGAATGCCATGGACCGGGTGCTCAGCAACTGCCCGGATCAACCCTTGCCGGTTGAGTCAGTGGTGCCGGAGCCGTCCGAGGCCCCCGCTGCTCCCGTGAGCCCGCAACCCGCGCCCGAAGTCGCAGACCCTCTTCCCCCGGCGCCGGAGGCTCCGGTGGCGCCAGCGCCGCCCGCCCCCGCACCGGCCGAGCCCGGAGACGTTTACTTCTCGAAATGCGCCGAGGCCCGCGCGGCCGGACTCGCTCCGCTCTACGCGGGGCAACCCGGCTACCGCCCCGGACTTGATGGCGACGGTGACGGCGTGGCCTGCGAGTCGCGACGCTGACCCGTCCCGCAGGTCTCGACAGCTCACTCGACGAGTGGTTGTCTGATCACTGAACGGGGCAGCCCGCCCCACCGAGCATGCAGGAGTGCCCCGTGATCACTGGAACCCTTGAAAACATCGACGGCGCGGAGAACATAGTGCTGACTCGTGACGTACCTGCACCCATCGAGCAGGTATGGAACGCATTCACCGTGTCCGACCAGCTCGCGCTGTGGTTCGGCACTTGGTCGGGAGACCCTGAGTCCGGCCGGGTGGAGGTCAGCATGGCCTTCGAGGAAGAGGCCGGGTCGGAACCGTACGTGATCGTGACGTGTGAGAAACCCCAATATCTGCGCGTGCACAACCTCCACGAGGACCCCGCTCAGATCTGGACGGTGGACGTGCAGTTCACGGAAACCGAGGGCGGCACTCACATGAAGTTCGCCATGCCGCTACCGCCGGGCATGGAAGTGAAGTACGTGGGGGCGGGTTGGGAGTACTACCTGGATCGCATGGTCGAAACCGTGGAAACGGGTCAGATCAGCACTAAGGAGTGGCCACCCTACGAAGCACTCATGTCCGAGTACGAGATCGAGCTGGGCTGACCAGCCGGGAGACCACAATCAGCCGCGCGGCACCTCGAACTCGACCAGGCGAGCATCGCCACCATCAAGGGTCGCCCAGTCACCCGGTACTTCGAGCACCGCGATACCGGAGGTCGGGAACCCACCGGAAACGTCCATCATGGCGTCCGTATCGGAATCACGCGCTGCCAGGCGCAGCACAGTATCTAGAACTCCGGGCATATGGGCGACCACCAGAAGAGTCCGCACGGTTTCCGGCGCGTGATTGATCGCGGCGATGATTGCCGTTTCGTGCGCGTTGTACAGCTCATCCACCAACTGCGGCGTGGGTGCCTTCTCCCCCAGCTCACTGCACACCCACGTGACGGTCTGACGGGTCCGCAGCGCCGAGGACACCATGATCATGTCCGGGGTGTACTGCTCAGTGAGCCACTCTCCAGCCGCGGCGGCATCGTGGGCGCCGCGGGGCATCAGGGGACGGTCATGATCCAGCGCACCGGGCGGATAATCTGCCTTCGCGTGCCGCATGATCACCAGGTGCTTCACATCGTGGCGTGCCATGCCCACCAGTCTGGCACGCCCGTGCCGCTCCCTTAATCACGACGACGCCGCTCGGTCACCCGTGTGGGGCGCGCGAGCGGCGTCGGCAGTGGAAAAGTTAGGAGAACATCAGATCGAGTATTCAGGGGCTGCCCACACGACCACTTCGGGGTGGTCGTAGAAGCGGTAGCCCTGACCGCGCACGGTGCGCACGGTATTGGCCAGGCGACCGAGCTTGGAACGCAAGCGGCGCACGTGAACGTCGATGGTGCGTTCGGAGGGGACTTCCTCGGCGTCGTCCCAGAGGTTGTCCAGCAGCTCGAGACGCCCCACGGTGCGGGTGCCGTTCTCGACCAGGTAGTTGAGCAGCTCGAATTCACGATGCGTGAGGTTGAGCAGATCGCCGTCCAGGAACACCTCGCGGCGGGACAGATCGATCAGTACACCAACACGCTGGTGGTCAATGGTGGAGCCGGACGCCGGAGTGGGCAACGGAACCATGGGTTCGATCACGGGATCCGCGCACGTGGGATCGCCCAGCGCGCTGCGAACCACCTCGAGATCGGTGCCCTCGGCGTTGATCGGAGCGAGCGCCACCGCAGCGTAAGAATCGGATTCTGGGACCAGCTGGTTGATGTGGCTGCGTACGTCCTGCACGAGCTGGACCAAGTTGATGCCGCGGTCCGCGGCGGCCTGCTCATCCACGCCCACGTAGATCACGAAGCCGCGAGCTTCAGTGGGCTGCTGCTCGGTGACCGCATGGCGCTCCAGGCGCGAATCCGGAGACTGGTCACCCGTGAGGGAACGCAGGGTTCGATATTCCTCGACAGAACCAGCAACGCGCTGCGGTCCGCGCGAGCGCATGGCTGCCTGCGCGGCGCTCATACGATGCCGCTGAGAAATGTGAACGTAGCCCGGTGCACCTGACATGTGAGTATCCCCTGCCTCGTGAGACACCGAATCCGTGAGTTTCCTGGAAGCGGCGTATTCACATCGTGTGTTACAACACGCGGACTGGCAAGTAACAAACCCGCTTATTTCTCACATATTGAGACGGAGGGCTATTTATGTAGCCTAAATCACATTTTTGGCCAACTTGTCGGGTGGGCCATACAAGGCCAACCAATCCCCCAGAAACGCAGAAAACCGCGCCTCCCGGGCTCATAATTCGGAGTCTGAGCGTATAAATCAGATTTTTTACCCCGTGTCAAGAACCCGAGACGCACGGTACCACTAAGCTGCAAAACTGAGTGTCAGGAGAGGGATCAGTCCACCACTCCGTACAGGCGATCTCCGGCATCTCCCAAGCCGGGCACGATATAGGCGTTCTCGTCGAGACGCTCGTCAATGGCGGCCAGCACCAGGTTTACTTCCGCGTCACCCAGTTCTTCTTCAAGCTTGGCAATGCCCTCCGGTGCGGCGAGCAAACACACGCAGGTGATCTGCTCGGCGCCGCGGCGGTAGAGGAACTTGATGGCCTCACGCAGCGTGCCGCCGGTGGCCAACATCGGGTCCAGCACGTACACCTGGCGACCGGTCAGATCCTCGGGCAGTCGCTCCGCGTAGGTGATGATGTCCAACGTGGTGTCGTCCCGGGCCATCCCCAAGAAGCCGACCTCCGCAGTGGGGATCAGTCGGGTCATGCCCTCGAGCATGCCCAGACCCGCACGCAGGATGGGGACCACCAGCGGACGGGGACGAGAAAGCCCCACACCCTGGGTTTCCGCCACGGGTGTCTGAATGGTGATGGGCTCCACACGGACCTCGCGGGTGGCCTCGTACGCGAGCAGCGTGACGAGTTCTTCGACCAGCTGCCGGAACACCGGAGAGGGTGTCGACTTATCGCGCAGAACGCTGAGCTTGTGGGCTACCAGGGGGTGATCCAAAACGGTGACTCGCATACGGTCAAACTAGCACCGGCGACCGGAATTCAGCCCGGAGCGGGGCCGGGGCATAGCGATGTCATGTGTGAAATTTCCACCCGTCGTAGGATGCGTGGCCTATCGTCATTACGAAAGACTTGAACTCAATCACACTGGTACATCAGCTGAAGCCCCCGAAAGGAACAGCCTCTTATGACGGCTCCGGTCCTCGAAACCGAGAATCTGGTCAAGATATATGGCAGAGGGGAAACCAGGTTCGACGCTCTCAAGGG
>JAFAAV010000058.1 GCA_023426375.1 Actinomycetes bacterium
TCCGCGGACCCCCTTTTATTGGACCTGGCCGATCGGGCCGAATTGCGTTCGGTGGCCCAGGAGTGGGCTCCTCGGGTGAAGGTGATTTCTTCAGTAGTCGAGGGAATCCGTCCGGCGGATGCGTTCCTGATGCGCCCTGACGCCCACCTTGCGTGGGCTGCGTCGGTGGATGAACCTGAGGCGAGCGCGGCGTCGTCGTTGTGCGAGGCACTGCACCGGTGGTTCGGGACACCACGGGCCAAGAAGTAGGCACGCGCGTTCCAGCGACCACCAGGCAGGCAACCACAAAGACCATCTGGATGAGAACGCGCACGGACAGCCCGACTGCCAAGGAATTGGGCCATGCCAAGAGGTGTTCCACGTCAAAGAGAATGCCGAATTGGCGCACACCGATTGTCAAGATGATGAGAACAATTAAGGGGAACACATGACTTGTTCCTTCCCAGTGCCATACATATGCGCGTGAGTACCGGAGCACTGTCATCAGTCGGACAGCAGGCCAGCCATGCGAAGTAGTGCAGGCAGGAACACCAGGATGCTTCCCAGCATCACGGGTGCACCAAGAATTCCCAGCACGACCGCAGCTGTTCTCAAACCGGTTCGGCGCCCGTAGGAGATGGCGAGAATCCCGAACCCGATCCCGGCGGCGCTGAACGCGAGTACGTACCCCAGGGATTCGAGGGTGAGTCGGTCGGTACCGCCCAACGTTCCGGTCAGCATGTAGATGATCTGAACAAGACTGCCCATGACGTAAACGCCGATCGTGGCGAAGGCCGCCCACAATAGGACACCCACGATGGTGGCCGATCGGAGACCGCGGGGCTGCCGGGTTGCCAGAAGAGCAATGGCGATGCCCAACACCTTGACCGCTACGACGTACCAATTGACCACGGACAACGCGGCGGAGTCGGAGGCGTGGGGTCCGTGGTCAAAATAGTCGGTGAGTTCGAACCAGATGTTGACCACAGCAAAGGCCGCACACCACGTGGCAACGAGAATGCCGAGCACCCTGATGAACCATGTTGCCGGTGGCGCCAGTGGGTGGCGAGTTGCTATCGAGACAGGTCCCATGACGGGTCCTTCCGAAAAGCGATGAGTGGCAGTCATCGACCGCCGAACTAGAATGAACAATCTAGAGCATAGATTCTAGATAACTTGTTCGTCAAGGTCTACGCTGAACTCATGGCACTCGCGAAGTTCACGACCGACGGCATTCTGGACGCGGCTGCGGAAGAAGTCCGCCATCATGGATCGGCTGTGCGGATCGCGAGTATCGCGGACAGGATGAGCGCGCCGACCGGCTCGATCTATCACCGTTTCGGTTCCCGTGATGAGCTGTTGGTGCACCTGTGGTTACGCAGTGTGCGACGTTTCCATGAGTTCTACCTCGCCGCGGGAGAGAATGCGGATCCCGAGCGGGCACTCTTGGGAATGGCCGAGAGCGTCGTGACTTTCACCCGCGATCACCCGCGGGATGCGGCTGCGATGACACTGTTCCGACAGAAAAGACTGGTCGAGACCGCGCCGGAATCCTGCAGGGAGGCCGTGACCCACGTCAATGATGAGATCCACAGCCGCCTGGGGGAACTCACGGAGCTGCGCTACCACCAGCCCACGGAGAAACACCGTCAGCTCGTCCGGATCGCAGCAGCGGACGGACCCTACGGATTCGTGAGGCCCTATCTATGGGACTCAGTTCCCGAATGGTTACCCGCCGTGGTCGTCGCTAGTTCCACAGCAGTTCTGGCACTAGGGGACTGATTCTCATGACCGCCGTGATCGTTGTACTAGCTACAGTGCTCAACACGGTCGCGATCACGGTGTTCGTCCGACGTCTTCTGGGTGTCGCAGTGGGATGGCCACGGACGTTGCTTCTTTCGACCATAGCCACCCTCGCTGCCTTCTCACCCCTGGGGCAGATCCTGGAATGGGTGGGCATCGTACCCATGGGGGACAGCGTCTCTCATCCCGTCGCCACGCTCATGGTGGCGTTGCTCTACGGCGCGTGGGTTCTGGTGATTCTCATCAGCATTCTGGCCGTGGCCGAGGCGATCTTCCCCACGGGTTCAGTACCCGGCCCAGTCGCCCTGTTGAGAGGGCTACCCGGTTGGTTACGGCGAGTTCGTAGATATCTGAGCATTCTGGGCATTGCCGCCCGACATGGTCTGATCCGATTCCTATCACGCTCAAGCCCCGTTTCCTCGGGGGATTCTGTGTTCCAGCGAGACACTGCCACCTCATTGCGCGAAGCGCTGACTCAGGCAGGCGTGACGTTCGTCAAGCTCGGTCAGTCATTGGCGTCTCGGCCGGACCTGTTGCCCGGGCGGTACGTCGAGGAACTCTCGAAACTGCACAGCCAAGTGCCGGCCGAACCGTGGTCGGCAGTGCGTCGTACTCTCACGCAGGAACTGGGCAGTGAACCGGAGCAAGTATTCACAGAGATCGCGCCCGTACCCTTGGCGGCGGCCTCCGTGGGACAAGTGCACAAGGCAGTGCTTGTGACTGGTGAACCTGTGGTCGTCAAGATCCAACGTACCGGGGCCCATGAGCTGGTCCGCGCCGACCTGGACATCATCAAGCATCTGGCCGCGTTGACGGAGCGCCGCGCCGCGTGGGCTCGCAGGCTCGGTACGCGGGATCTTGCTGCAGGATTCCACCGGTCCCTGGACGAGGAGCTCGACTACCGAGTGGAACTCCACAACCTCGTGACGTTGCGGGGGAGCGAGATGGTTGTGATCCCCAAAGCTTTTGCCGCCCATTCGTCCAAGCGCGTCCTGATCATGGAGCAGCTCCACGGCGTTCCACTGACCAGCGCCTCACAGGAGATTGCCGCACTGAATCCCGACGTGCGACTCGAGCTGGCCGAGGCGCTGGTCGACGTCGTGATGCAGCAGCTTTTCGTGGACGGGGTCTTCCACGCGGACCTACATGGCGGAAATGTCCTGCTACTGACGGACGGGCGACTCGGGCTCCTTGATTTCGGCTCAGTGGGTCGAATGGACCGTGGGCTGCGTAGCGCTCTCATCTCGTTGCTGTTGGCTGTGAATCGCCAGGACGGCGCGGCGGCAGCCAAGCGACTCACCACGTTGCTGGAAGCACCAGAAGACGTGAACATGCCCCTGTTGAAACGTCACATGGCTGATTTGGTGATGCGGGTGGGTGGCACACCGGTTGAAGAACTGCTGGGGCAGTTATTCACCATCGCGCTCGATCATCGTCTTCGCATCCCACCACCGCTCGCGGCGGCTTTTCGGGCAATCGGTTCGTTGGAGGCAACGCTACGTCTCCTCAGCCCCACCGTGGACGTGATCGGGCTGGTGCGGGACCGCGCCGGAGTCGTGGCGCGTGCCGGGTTCAATCGCGAGAATCTGTTGGAGCAAGCCCAGGAACACATTGTGACCGTGGCCGGCATCGCACAGCAACTACCAGAGCACCTTGGGTCAATTCTCGATCGAATCGACCGACCCAATTTGGGCCTGCGACTGGATTTGGTGTCGGACACGCACGGCGAGCGGTTTCTCAGCGGTCTGGTGCAACAGATCGTGCTCGCCATTCTCACCGCTACGTTCGCTGCCTGCGGGACGGCCCTGGTGCTCAGTGATATGGGTCCGATGCTGGCGCCCCGACTTCAGCTTGTGACGTACGCGGGGTTGGTCCTGCTGCTTTTCGCGTTCACCCTGGGCAGCCGACTCATAGCGTTGGCCTTCCGTGGTCGGTACGAAACGGTGGAGGCCGTGGCCGAAGGCCATTAACCGACCATGCCGTTCACCCGACTAGAGGGCTGTGACCTCGTACGAATCCGAACACACGGGTTAAGCTGGATCCATGACAACACTAAGCCGGGTTACTTCCGTTCCTCGTAAAGGCATTGACCTCGCCATCCGCGGGTACCAGCGATACCTCTCTCCGCGTAAGGGGTTCAACTGTGCCTATCTCGTGGCTCGAGGCGAGGACTCCTGCTCCGGGGTGATCCGAAACATCTTTGCCGAACGCGGAGTTCTGCGCGGCGTAGTCCCAACCATGATCCAATTTGCCGCGTGCTACCAAGCGGCCATGATGCTCGGGCGGGAACGTCCGCGGGTGCAGGGAGTCTGCTGCTGCGGAGGGATTCCTATCCCGATTCGGTTCTAGAGCCGACTCACGTTTCGGATATGGCTGAGGGCCCTTGCTCGAGCAGGGGCCCTCAGCCGTTAAACAGTTCGAGGTCCGAACCCTCACCAAGGAGTACCTTGAACAAGAGTTCGAACCTCGAACATTCGGGGTGAACGACGGGGGTTGAACCCGCGACCTCCTGGACCACAACCAGGCGCTCTGCCAACTGAGCTACGCCCACCATGTAACCCTCCACAAGGTGTAACACCTGTGCGGGCAACGACGACCACTATAGCGCAAAATCTGCGTTAACTCCGCATCGGCCACGCGGCGCGGAGAGGGGCGGTCAGGAGTTGCCGGAACGCGTCCGGGAAGCGTTGATCAACGCCGCGACTTTGCGGGCGTCGTCAGAGCTGGGGCCGGGCTCCGCGGCGAAGAGAATCTGCCGGTAATAACGCAGCTCGTCAATGGAATCTTCAATGTCACCCAGGGCACGGTGATTGCCCGTCTTCTCCGGGGCCTGGAAGTAAGCCCGGGGGTACCAGCGGCGCGCGAGTTCCTTGATGGTGGAGACATCGATCACGCGGTAGTGCAGGTGGTCCACAAGATTGGGCATGTCGCGCGTGAGGAAGGTCTTGTCGGTGCCCACGGAATTACCACCCAGGGGTGCCTTGCGAGGCTCGGGGACCCATTCCTTGATGTACTCGAGGACCTCGGCCTCGGCCTCTTCCATCCCCATACCCCTCGGCAACTCAGGCAGCAGGCCTGACTTCACGTGCATGTCACGCACGAAGTCGTTCATCTGTTCCAGCGCGGCCTCCGGGGGTTTGATGACCACGTCTACGCCGTTACCCAGGACGTTCAGTTCATCGTCTGTCACGAGCGCGGCCACCTCGATCAAGGCGTCATCGGACAGGGACAGACCCGTCATCTCACAGTCGATCCATACGATTCTCTGATTAGAAATAGACACGTCCTCTAACTTACCGCGCCGGAGGCCCGTACGCGTTCGCTCGGCCCCTCGCGATAGGATTCAGGCCGACGCCGTTCAGGGGACTATCGCGGATAGGCCAGCCCAGCGGCGTCGGCAAAGCGAGACACGACACTGGGCGACGGGCAATCTGGAGGCAACGCGGTGGAGAGCAACCCCAAGGCTGCCGGCCACGCGGATTCCGAGCTCCACCCGGGCACGGCACTGGCCACCCGGCAAGGCTCCGCGTACGCGTCACAGTCTCCTTTGCGCACAGTGATCATGGGGACCATAGGTTCGCTCATGGTCATGACGGGGTCACTGGGTGTGGGCTGGTTGGCGAGTATCTCGCCCTTGCGGCAGAACCCGTTGATCATCTGGATGCGCTACGAAACCGGGGGAGTAGTGCTGTCCATCCTGCTCCTGGCAGTGGGCAGTATGATCCTGGTGCGCGAGTGGCTGCGGTTGGGACAGAAGCTCAACAAATGGCCGGATGGCAGTGGCAAGTGGGTGCTGGCCGCCATCACGGCGTGGTCGGTGCCCATGCTGTTCACCGTGCCGCTGTTCAGTCGAGACGTGTACTCATACATCGGTCAGGGCCGCGTCATGCAAAGCGGACTCAACCCGTACGAGCACGGTGTGTCGACGATCGAGAATTTCTTCCAACTGGGCGCGGACCAACTCTGGGCAGAATCCCCACCACCCTACGGACCCGTGTTCCTGTGGCTCGAACAACTCGTCGTCATGGTCACGAACGCGAGCCCGGATGCCTCGGTCCTGTTGTTCCGCGCCATGTGCGTGGTGTCGGTGATCGCATGCATGTGGGTAATTCCCCGGCTGGCCAGAATGCACGGTGTCAATCCTTCGCGCGCCCTGTGGCTGTCCGTGGCCAACCCGCTGTTCCTCACGAACTTCATCGCGGCCGTGCACAATGACGCGATCATGGTGGCCCTGGCCCTGTTCGGCATCTATGCGGCGGCACTCCAGCGCAACTGGAAGGGCGGTTTGCTCGGCGCCACGCTCGTGACGCTGTCGATCGGAATCAAACCCATTACCCTGGTGTTCCTCCCGTTCATCGGTCTGCTCTGGGCCGGCCGCAGTGCATCATGGCCGCGCAAATTCTTGATCTGGGCACTCACCCTCGCGTACTCCCTGGCACTCCTGGGGATCATGGGTCTCATCAATGGATTCGGTTTCGGCTGGGTGGCGGCGCTGTCCACGCCGGGCACGGTGTTCATTTGGTACGCCCCCATCGGACTGATCGGCTTCCTCGCCATGATTGTGGGTGATTCACTTACCTCGAACGGGCGGATCTGGATGGATGTCGTGCACACGATGGGCACCGTGTTGTCCGCCTTGATCGTGATGGTCCTGATGTTCGTGGGTCGGGACGCCAGGATCTTCCGCCGCCTCGCATGGGCCTTTACCGCTCTCGTGCTGCTGGCCCCCATGATTCAGGCCTGGTACGTGGTGTGGCTGATCCCCTTGTTCGCCATCACCGGCATCCGTAGCGATTGGCAGCTGGACACGCTCTTCTTCCTCACCGCGTTCTTCACCATTTACGCCGTGGCCGACCAACTGGACGTGTTCCCCTACCTCGACTTGAGCCTGACCTCCGCCCGGGTCATTTCTGCGATCGTTGCGCTCACCTTCGGCGTGTATCTCTGGTTCTTCGACCCCGCCACGAAACGCCTGTTCCGCTCCCGGTACCGAGCGGACATGCACACCACGATCATCTAGCCCTAAGAGACGGCCGACGACGCCGCGGGGCACCCGCGCGCAGGCACCGGTCGCCCTCGCGGTCGGCGACCGGTGCGGCGGCGTCGTCGAACCACCCCTGTACTCGAGCCGGATACGAATCGGCCCCGACCAACTCGCGGTGGTCGGGGC
>JAFAAV010000079.1 GCA_023426375.1 Actinomycetes bacterium
CCTCCTTGAAACGGAAGTGGTTGGCCCAGTAACCCACGGTGGGATCCGAGGAGAAGATCTTGTGCCACGAACCCGTCATGGTGACCACCACGTCGAAGAGCAGCGGAATCATGATGATCCACAGGTACTTGAACCGTTTGAGGTTCGCTGCAATCGCCAGGCACACCGCGAGCGCAATGGCCGCCAGCAGCTGATTGGAAATACCGAACAGCGGGAAGAACGTGTTGATACCGCCCAGTGGGTCGGTCACGCCCAGGATCAGGATGGACCCCCAGCCGGCCACCATGATGGCCGTGGTGAGCCACGCCCCGAGTCTCCAGTCGGTGTCGCGGAATTTGGGAATGAAGTTGCCCAGGGTATCGGTGAGCATGAAGCGGGCCACGCGGGTACCGGCGTCAACTGCGGTGAGGATGAACAGCGCCTCGAACATGATCGCGAAGTGGTACCAGAAGCTCATCATGGATGCGCCGCCGATCCACTGGTTCATGATGTGGGCCAGGCCCACGGCCAGGGTCGGCGCGCCACCGGTACGGGAGACGATGGATTCCTCGCCCACGGCGTCCGCGGTGCCCTGCAGTAGTTCGGGCGTGACGTGCACACCGGAGAGGCCCAGTGAGTTCACGAAAGCGGCGGCGCCCTCGACGGTTCCCATGGTCACGGCCGGGGACGAGTTCATCGCGAAGTAGATACCGCGGTCGATGGACACGGCAGCAACCAGCGCCATGATCGCCACGAAGGACTCCATGAGCATGCCGCCGTAGCCGATGAACCGGGTCTGGCGTTCCTTCTCGATCATCTTGGGGGTGGTGCCGGAGGCAATGAGCGCGTGGAACCCGGACAGCGCACCACACGCGATGGTGACGAACAGGAACGGGAAGAGCGAACCGGTGAACACGGGGCCGTCGGAGCGTCCCGCGAATTCGGAGACGGCCGGAACGGTGATCTCCGGGCGCACCACCACGATCGCGGCGGCCAACAGCACGATGGTGCCGACCTTCATGAACGTGGAGAGGTAGTCACGCGGGGACAGCAGCAACCACACGGGCAGCACTGCGGCGATGAAGCCGTAGATGATCACGCACCACGCCAGAGTGATGCGGTCCAGGGTGAACAGCTGAGCGCCCAACTCGGTCTCGGCCACCCACCCGCCGGCCACGATGGCCGCCATGAGCAGGATGAAGCCGATGACGGAGATCTCCATGACCTTGCCGGGGCGCAGGTAACGCAGATACACGCCCATGAAAAGCGCGATGGGGATGGTCATACCCACGGAGAACACACCCCACGGGGACTCGCCCAGGGCGTTGACGACCACCAGCGCCAGAATGGCCACGATGATGATCATGATCGCCAGGGTCGCGATGATGGCCGCGTAACCACCCACGGTGCCCAGTTCCTCGCGGGCCATCTGGCCCAGGGATCGACCGCCGCGGCGCATGGAGAAGAACAGCACCAGGTAGTCCTGGACCGCGCCGGCAAGGATCACACCCACGATGATCCAAATGGTGCCGGGCAGGTAGCCCATCTGGGCGGCGAGCACGGGTCCGACCAGCGGACCGGCACCGGCAATGGCGGCGAAGTGGTGGCCGTACAGCACACGGCGATCCGTGGGCATGTAGTCCTTGCCATTGGCCATGTACTCGGCCGGAGTGGCGCGGCGGTCATCCGGCCGCGTGAGTTTTGCCTCGATGAACTTGGAGTAGAACCGGTACGCAATGAAGTAACTGCACACCGCGGCAAAAACGAACCAAATGGCATTGACCGACTCGCCGCGGGCAAAGGCGATCATGACCCACGCGAAAGCGCCGAGCAGGGCGATGCCGACCCACACCGCGATGCGCAGGGGCGTCCAGCGGGTTTGTTCGGCCTCGAGGACCTCGGGGTCCACGTGGTTGGGTGGTAGATCAGTCGAGGGGGATCCGCCCGGCTGGGGAGACCCGGCGGCGGGGCCGCGGTGGGTAGTGCTCATGGGGAAGCTCCGAATCTCGTGTGAATTCGCTCAGAATCCTTGGGGACTCCGCAAGCGGGATTCTATTCCACATGGCACGCATCACAAACAACCACGGCCGCCGCCGTGTCAACCCGGTTCTCACATGGTCAGGAGCACCTTGCCGATGTGCGAGCCGGAGTCGAAGTATTCGTGGGCCTCGCGGACCAGCTCCAAGGGGAAGGTCTTGTCCAGGATGGGTCGCACCTCACCGGACTCCACGTGCGGCCACACGATCTGACGCACCGCACCCATGATCTGGGCCTTCTCGCTCAGGGGACGCGAACGCAGTGTGGTCCCGATGACCGCGCCTCGCTTGTTCATCAAGCGGCCGATGTTCAGCTCTCCCTTGACCCCACCCTGCATGCCGATGATGGTGATGCGGCCGTTGTTCGCCAGTGCCTTGACGTTGGGCTCCAGGTACTTGGCGCCCATGACATCGAGAATCACGTCCGCCCCGTGGCCGTCGGTCAGTTCCTTGACCCGCTCCACGAAGTCTTCGTCCTCGTACTTGATGGCCGTGGCTCCGAGTTCGGTCACAAAGTCGGCCTTCTCCTGACTGCCCACGGTGGCCAGCACCGTCAGGCCCAGGGCCTTGGCCACCTGAATTGCGTGGGTTCCGATGCCACCGGCGCCGCCGTGGACGAGCAGGGTCTCCCCCTCGCGCGCGGCCGCGGCCATGAACACGTTGGAGAACACCGTGGCTGCCACCTCCGGCAGTGCGGCCGCCTCCACCAGGTCCATTCCTTCCGGTGCGGGGAGCACCTGCGGCCACGGTGCGACGACCTTTTCCGCGTAACCGCCGGAATCCAGCAGGGCTACAACCTTGTCTCCCACGTTGAGTCCCGCCTCAGACGGCACATCCGGGCCGAGTTCGGCAACGGTTCCCGAAACCTCGAGGCCGAACACGTCGGTCGCGTCCGGAGGCACGGGGTAGTTACCCTGCCGCTGCAGCACGTCCGCGCGATTGATACCCGCGGCCACCACCTCGATCAGCACGCCATCCCCGCTGACCGAAGGATCGTCGATCTCCGTGACCTTCAGGACCTCGGGGCCACCCGATTCAATATCTCGTACCGCGCGCATGGATTCTCCTTCTCGCTGCTTGTCTTCCTTCTCCCTCCATCCTTACGCGGATTCACAGTCGCGGCTAGATTCCGACGCCGCTCGGCCGGTTCGCCACGCGCGTCACCGGCCCGAGCGGCGTCGTATTGGCCCTGCGCCGTGATGACGTGGAATAATGACGTGTCGTTCGCGACCGCCCCCCGCGGGCGGCCGCGAACGGTCAGGAAGGTTGTCCGAGCGGCCTAAGGAGCTGGTCTTGAAAACCAGTGTGCGGTAACCCCGTA
>JAFAAV010000096.1 GCA_023426375.1 Actinomycetes bacterium
GAATGTATACAGCACCACGGAGAGAAGCTTGGAGCGTCCGGCATGACTCATCAGCTATCCTCCCTCTCCCACTTGCTGAGAAGTCGAAACAGTCCAATCGACACCAACATCAGGAAGACCAATAAGAGGATGGTGATCGCCGATGCCATACCGAGCTGTTTCAAGCCCCAACCCACGCGATAGGCGTAGATGGGCACCGTCGTGGTGATGTCGCCGGGCCCGCCGCCGGTGAGCAAGAACAACATGTCAAAGTTGTTGAAAACCCAGATTGTGCGGAGTATCACCAGTAGGCCAATTACCGTTCGAATGTGATGCAACGTGATGTGGTTGAACCTCTGCCAAATAGAAGCTCCATCCACCGTCGCCGCTTCCATCTGCTCGGCCGGAATTGTCTTGAGTGCGGACAGTATGTTGACCATGAAGAGCGGCGTGCCAAACCAGATATTTATGAACAGCACAGTCCAGAAAGCCGTTGTCGGGTTCGCGAGCAGCGAGATTCGACCGTCCGTGATCTGCACTATCTGGAGAAGATTTGGCAGGAATCCGTTCACGTCATTCAGCAGCCATTTCCAAGCGAAGGCCAGGATGATGGGGGGCACGGCCCACGGCATGATCAACAACGTCCGAAAGAGAGCAGATCCATGTTTGATCTTGTCGAGCGCCATGGCCAGCAGGAACCCAAGCCCAAGCTGGCCGAAGATCGAGGCGAATGTCCATTTGATAGAGGTGAAGAATGCAGCCCAGAATTGTTTGTCACTGAGGAGCTGGGCAAAGTTCTCGAACGCGACGAAGTCGTAGCTCTTCTTGATTAGGTGCTTGCTCGTCATCGAGTAGTACAAGCTAGTGCCCAGGGGGTACACCAGCAACAGCGCAACCACGAGGATTGCCGGTGCAATAAACGCCACTCCGACCCAGTCGACCCGGCGGAGCAACGCTGGACGCCCCCCATGTGAGTCCACGGTCTTGTCTTGGGTTTCCACAGTCACGATTACCCAATTCAGCCGCGGGCCTGCTCGAACATTTCATTGAGCTTGGATTCCGCATTCTTGGCGGCGGTCTCCACGTCCGTGCCGTTAAGGATGATGTCCTGGAACATGGTCTCGATGACGCCCTGATTCACGAGGATGCCTGCCTCGATAGCCGGCCCATGCTCCATGCCAATGGCGGAGGCCAATGGGATGGCCTGATTGATGACGTCGAAAGAATCCTTGTAGCGAGTGATCACCTCGTCCTCGAGAAACTCCGGGTTCTCGGCGATGTCCGTGAGAACCGGCATCATGCCCACGGGAACCCCCTTGAGGAACTCAATGTAATCCTCGTCCTCGTACAAGGAAGCCAAGAAGGCCTTCGCCTCCTCCTGGTGCTCGGAGCTCTCCCACACCACCATGGGCTGGTGCCCCGTTTCGGCCCCATAGACCTCATCGCCCTCGTGCAGGCGAGGAAGTGGAACGGCAGCGATTTCATCTGCGAGCTCAGGGGTCGTGCTCTGCACGCCACCGATCTGGAAGCCGGTATTGAAGTCGAACGCTGTCTTGCCCTGGTAGTAGAGAGTTGCTTGGTCGAGAATGTTGAAGTTGATGGATCCCTCGGGCGAAAGGGACTTGTACATGTCCACCCAATAGTTGATCCCCTCGATCGCTTCCGGGCTGGTGATGTTTGCGTTGCCGTCCTCGGTCAGGAGCGAGCCGCCTGCGGACTTCACGTAGTAGTTGAGGTAACGCACGCCGAGAGTGTCGTTCGTGCCCAGCGGAACGGAGATTCCGTACAGGTCGGGCGTGCTGACCTTCTCGGCAACGGCACGCAGCTCTTGCCAGGTCTGGGGCACCTCGAGACCGTGCTCGGCGAGAATGTCCTTGCGAATCCACATGACTTGCGCATGGGAGTACAAGGGGATGGAGTAGTTATGTCCGTCCTTCGTACCTTCCTTGAGCGCACTCTCGGTGAAGCGATCTCGTCCAATCTCGTCGATCACATCATCGAGCGGCACGATGGCCTCCGCGTCCAGCATCTCCACCACGTGATAGGGGAGCGCGGAGGAGATGTCGGGCGCCTGTCCCGCTGCAAGGCCCGTCGTCCACTTCGTATAGAACTCAGACCAAGAGAAGTTCTCGATTGTGATGGTGACGTCAGGGTACTTTTCCTCGAACTTGTCTGCCTTCATCTGCAGCCACTCAGCTCGAGGGCCCTGCGAATAGCTGGACCAGAAGACAATGTCCCCAGCCATCACGCCGTCATCGGCGTTGGACCCATTTCCACCGCCCCCACATGCGGCGAGCGAACTCGCCATGACCGCACCGAGGGCGAGCACGCCCACTTTCCTCCGCCAATCAAACTTGCCCGCCATTGGGTACCTCCAGATCGTCGTGGGCATCAGATGTCTGATGTCATTTGTTAAATGTATTCGATGGATTCGCGCATGTCAACAGGTATCGGAAAATGACCCGAAGCCAACGTTGTACCTTGTCACAACGGCATGGCGTCGGTTTATGATGCCTTCATGCGCATTGCCAGGATTCTTCATGAAGGACGTGCCACCTACGCTGAAGCGATCGGAGAGGGGGACTCACTCTGCGAACTCGCACTCTTCGATGGCGACCCGATCAGCGGCGAAGCAGATAGAACCTCGGTCGTACTAGACGCGCATGGTGTGGAGTTCCTGGCACCGGTGGTACCAACCACGATCGTCGGGGTCGGCGACAACTTCCTGACGGGGCAGGAGGAACCCGGGCCCTTCACGACTCCGCTCATGTTCCTCAAGCCCGCCTCCGCTGTGTGCGGCCCCAGCGCCACGATTCTCCGTCCGGAGGGGGCAGGAACCTTGTGTTTCGAGGGTGAGCTTGCCGTAGTGATCGGGAAACGAGCGTCACGCGTCGCAGCCGCGGAAGCTGAGGCTTTCATCCTCGGCTACACCATCGCGAACGATGTTAGCGCCCGAGGCTGGCAACAATCCGACCCTCAGTGGGCACGAGCCAAGGGTTCCGACACTTTTTGCCCTTTGGGGCCTTGGATTCGAACGGATCTCAGTCTCGAGCAGGCTTCGAACCTCTCGATTACTACAGAGCTCTCCGGAATCCAGGTCCAGGATTCCAACACTGCCCGACTTCGCCGAGACATCCCTACGCTCATCGAATACGTGACGCGCTCCATCACCTTGTATCCGGGAGACGTGATCCTGACCGGCACCCCGGAGGGCGCTGGGCCGATGAACGACGGGGACACGGTCTCCATCCGCATTCATGGACTGGGTCAGCTCATGAATGACACGCAACCCAGCCAACGATGAGCAAAGCTCCCCCTCCAGACATCGTATGTCTGACGTCAATGGCATAGACTGCGATGTGATCATCTGAGGAAAGAGAGGCGGAATGTCGAGATTGGTGACGCCGTCCCCGTCAGTTCGCAAGGCTCCTAGCCAAGCCGCGACGACAATGGCCGCGATCAAGGAGTACATCCTGCATGACGGCCTCCAGCCGGGCGATGCACTGCCCACTGAAGCAAGACTCTGTGACCAACTCGGGGTCTCCCGTTCGTCGGTACGCGAAGCGATCCGTACTCTCGCGGCCCTCGACATCGTCGAAGTGCGCCACGGCTACGGAATGTTCGTGGGGCAAGTCTCCATGCATCCAATGGTCGAGCTCTTGGTCTTCAGGGGCATGCTCAACCCAGGCGATGATTTTCGCTCCCTAGTGGAGATCGTCGAGGTGCGACGAGCACTCGATCAGGCCTTTGCCGAGCCCGTATGCGCAGCCTGGATGGGTCAGCATGACGCGGAACTCCACCGAGTCATCGATCAAATGGACGCCCTTGGTGCAAAAGGTGAGCCCTTCCCCGAGCAGGATCGATTCTTCCACTCACGGCTTCTCGCTCCGCTGGAGAACCGTCTGTTTCGCCAACTCACCGAGGCGTTCTGGGATGTCCACACGCGAACCGCACCGCTGCTGGGTGCCCCTGATCCGGTTGACATCAAGATCACGGCGAACGCGCACCGACATATGATGGAGGCGGCAGAAGCTGGCGATGTTGCCGCCTACCACCATGCTGTGGCCGTGCACTACGATCCATTGCTCCGCAACTTGCGCGGAAAGCTTGACCACAAGCTCAGCTGATTTCTACCCTGCTAGCATGGCATCCCGGAACCAGCCCGTGATGCTGCTCGGGTGCGTGATGGCAGTGCCAACAACGACGGCGTGCGCACCGGCGTCGATGCACTCACGCGCCTGAGTCGGGGCGTGAATCCGGCCCTCGGCGATGACGGGATGGTCCGGGTAGACGGCGACGATCTCGTGGACGAAGCCAAGATCCGGGCCATGGGTCTTGGCGCGAGCATCCGTGTAGCCGGCCATCGTCGTTCCTAACAGGTCCGCTCCTCCGGCCACGGCATGGTGCACGGTGTCCATCGAGTCACAATCGGCCATGACGAGCACCTCTGGATGGGCGGCCTTCAACCCCTCCACCGTCTCCGCAAAGGTCAATCCGTCCTTGCGAGGACGGTCGGAGGCGTCAATGGCGACGATCTCCGCGCCGGCCTCGACACAACCCTTCGCCAGCTCGAGGCTGGGAGTGATGTAGATGCCCTCCTCACCCTCCTTCACGAGGCCGATGATGGGCACTTCAACAACGGCCCGTGTCTGCTGGATGTCCTCCAGGCCCTGCAGCCGGACGGCGGCTGCACCCCCCTCGACGACTGCCTGCGCGACTTGGGCCATTGTGTCCGGATGGCGCATCGGTTCGCCGGGATAAGCCTGGCAGGAGACGATGAGCTTGCCCTTGAGACTCGCGAGCATGTCGTTCACAGGTGATTCCCTTCCAGTTGTTCTGCCCGGGCGGCCACGCCGACGAGGGCTGCGTTGTCGAGTTGGGCGAACACGATGGGCGTGTCCGCGACAATTGTCATGGCGGACGCTCGCGCGCTTTCGCGCACCCGCCGCTCCCATGTCGGGCCCGCTTTCGTCACTGATCCGGCGAGGACGACCACCCCCGGGTCGACGGCATTAAGGAGGCTGCCGATGGCGCGGCCGAGAGCCTGCCCAGCTGTGTCCATGACCTGCCTGGCTGTGGGGTCCGGCTCGTCGGCCTGCGCGAGCTCGGCGATCTCCACACCCGAAAGTCGCCTCCCGTCGGCGCGTTCGAAGCAGTTCTCGATCCCGGTGCCCGACGCGACCGACTCCAGGTGACCCGCGCCTCCGCACGGGCAGGGCACGTCGGCTGCGAGTGCGACATCGATGTGCCCGATGTGGCCTGCCACGTCGTGTGCGCCGAAATGGATTTGGTCGCCGAAGATGAATCCGCCGCCAATGCCGGTACCGATGGCGACGAGCAGCATCGAGCGGTGGTCCCGGCCGGCGCCGTGGACGAACTCACCGAGCGCATGGGCGTGGACGTCGTTGAGGACGGTCGTAGGGAGCCCGGAACGGGTGGCGAGGCCCGTGCGAAGGTCGGTGCCTACCCAGTCCTTGAGGGCGTTGGTGGCACTGGTGACTAAACCGGCGACGGGGTCGATCACGCCGGCGGAGGCCACCGCGAGGCGGGCGGGTTGGTCGCCACCATTGCGGGCGACACGGGAAGCCAGCACCCACGCCGCATCCATGATGGCCTCGGGACCATCCTGGGACGGAGTCGGCACCGACTCCTGCGCTCTCACCTGCGCGCCCTGCACCAAGCCGCACGCGATCTTGGTGCCGCCGATGTCGATCGCCAACGTAGTCATTCGCTTCCTCGCTTCCAACATCAGACATCCTACATACAGGGTCGTGGGTGCTCCGCACCAATGTGCAATCTGCGCGGCATCGTGCGCGTGTTCTGTCTCAGGACACCGGTAACAGTTGGTGTCTCAAGACTTTGGTGACACTTCGCGAGTGAGATGGAGGCGTTTGAACCGCACTGGGTTCTGTTCCGATGATGACCTGTACTAGGTTTGGCGCCTTCGTGTCATGAGATTGTTCAAGTGCTCGATGTTCGCCGAAGGGCACTGCCTATGCCCTACCAGTACGCACCATAGTTGCGTGCCCGTTGCTTGTTGCTCTTGGATGACGGCCGTCGATCGGAACCAGCCGTAGGGTGAACAACCCCGCCCTGTGCCACGGAACGTCCAGCTCGATCGGCCCGACCTCAAGCTCTACCCTCTTCGGGATCGTCCCATAACGAGAGTCCGCGAAACGCGACGCCTCGCGCAAGCCTCTCGTAGCAAAGATAGTTGGTCGACTCAGCCTGCAGGACACGTTCCAGCGCGGCGTTCACCAACACAGTCATGACCCTCCAACACCAGTCAAGACGACCATGCGCGCGTCAATCTCAGCGAACAACGGCACATCCAGCTTCCCAGAGGCCTCCGGCCGCTCGACCAGATGCTGGCCGTGGGCCCACCGGGCTTCGACTGCTCATCAGTCATGGTCACGATTCTTTCCGCCCCTCTCAGCGCGGCTTACACAAACCCTCTCACACGCCCGAACCCAGCACCAAGCGCATCCTCAC
>JAFAAV010000128.1 GCA_023426375.1 Actinomycetes bacterium
GCGGTACCCATGGGTTCGGATTCCGACGCCGCCGCACTCGTCTCTTGCGCGCCCGTTTCCTCTGCGTCGGCTCCGCTTCCATTGTCGCCACACGCGGCAAGGGTCAACAGACCGGCAAGCCCCAGAAAGGCCATGCCGGTGCGGGCTCGGGAAGTCTTTCTCTTGGGGATGGCAGCTAGGTCAGTTGAATCGGTCGGGGAAATCAGTTCACGCTCGTTCATGGCCTCTCCTCATCGTCGGTCCGCTGGGCCGGCGCGTCCGGGAGGTGATGCCGACCGGTCAACGGTGTGGCATTTCCACGCTACGCATGACGCAGGTCTCATGCGAGAGTGACCAGGAGTATTACGACTTCTTGGTGTCGATGTTCACGCCCCAATCCACTCCGAAGCGATCACGTAGACCCCCGAAGGAGTCACCCCATTCCTGCTTCTCGAGCGGCATCTCCACTGTGCCGCCTTCTGCCAGGGCGTTGAAGAACTCGGTCATGCGCTGCTCGTCATCACCCCAGATGCAAACGTTGATCCGGCTGCCGCCTGTGACTCCACCAGGGTTGTCGGATGCCATCAGACTCCACCCCATGTCGGTGTCGAGCTGACCGTGCATCACCCAGTCCGGGGTGTCCTCGACCATGCCCATGTCCTTGAAGCGAGTGATGTTGAGATTCCCGCCGAAAACTGATTGATAGAACGTGAGCGCTTCTTCCGCCTGACCTTCGAAGCCGATGTACGGGGTTGCCTGAATCATGGTGTCTCCTGTTCTTGGCGGAGTAGTTGCCCCCGCTCGTCACGCAGCCAGGATGTCCCGTAGGAGTCGACAAAGGCAATACCTGTGACCATCCAGCCGGGGTTGTTGGTCACAGGCCGCAATTTGGAGCCCACTTTTTCTTCCACGCGGGACTGGGTTTCAGGAAACTTCCAGGGGTACTTGTCGTCTTCTATCGTGGCGTAATCCCCAGGGGTCAATACGGACATCGTCAAAGGTTTCTGAGTTTCAGGGTTTTCCCTCTTGGTCTTGGAGTATGTACTGAGTACCTTCACGTCGAAAACGGGGACGTTGGAGCTGTTGTGAATCAGCAGACCCTTAGGAGACGGTTGGTTGACGGGGGTGTCATAGGTAACGCACCAGGCCGCTATCTCGCTTGCCTGTTGTTTTGCTCGACGGTCATTTTCGATTCTGTCTCGCTCGCGTTCAACATCGAATAGTCGTTTGGAGGTGAGGCCGGCCCAAATTGCGGCGCCTAGAGCGGCCGCTGCCACTAAGACTGAGAGCCATTCAGGAAAAGTTCCCATCATGTCAATCCTCAATTCTGCTGAATCCGGAGTAGATGCAACAACCAAGTTAGAGGGTCGAGGTGGGCATGACTAGGTTAAATGGAATTATTTCAGCTCCTTAGACACTGATACTGCTAACTAATCAATAACATGGAATTGCGACACGCCAGGCGCAGGTCAGTCCCCAGTCATCGACCGGCATCGGTGTGTTCGGTTTTTCCCAAATGCGTAATTGAGTGAAAGAGAGCTGAGTCATGTCAGATCAAGTTTTAAACAGTGGATGGACATTCACGTCTCAGATAGATACCCCGCAGGACCTTGTGGAGTTGCTGGTTCCTGATGAAGTACCCGTTGTCTCTTTCAAGACTGTTCGCGACACGGCAACGTTCACGAACAAGCGACTAATTGTCCGTGACGCCCAAGGTTTGATGGGCAAGAAGGTCGAAACCTATTCTATTCCGTACTCGAGTATCAACATGTGGTCCACGGAAAATGCAGGCGGGTTCGATCTCAATGCAGAGATCGAACTGTGGACGCGGGCGGGTCTGATCAAGATCAACGTGGGTCGAAATATCGACGTAAGAAAACTGGATCGACTCATCGCTCAGTCAGTTTTGGGTGTGTGACCCAGCCGTCAAGTGAACCCTGGCCTCATCGGGAGGCCAGGGTTCGCTCGTTTTCAAGGGGCGTGGTCGCCCCTTGAGGTCCGAACAGGCTTAACCAAATCGTGATCCCCTACTACCCAGTATTTGCTTATGCTAATTTTTCACCAGGGCAACTGAGGGTCACCGCAGGTCGCGGACGGCCCGTGTGCCACAGCACTACTCGCTAAGCGAGGGCTAAGCATGACTACTCCGACCCCCGAATCACAGAACCTCCCCGAGCCCGGCTCGCTAGAGTACGCCAATCTTGCGCATACCGGCAGTGCCCCGCCACTTCCACCGGAGCCTGGCACGACGCTCGCTCCCGTGGAACCGGACACTACGGATGAGGCGCCGATCGAGCCCATGCGAGGCCAAGCGCCGTCGGCGGGTAGGCCCGGTGCCCGACCTCCCGCGGGATTTCCTTGGTGGCCGCCGCGGCCGATCCCGCTGCCCGGGATCGAATCCGGTTTGGGGCTGAAGAAGTTCCGTGATCGCCTGCAGCAACCGACGATCATTCGTGCATGGCGTCGGCCGGAGGACAGCCCCATCCGAGTACGGGCCGAACTCGGGCAGGTGCAGTTCCACGCGGACATCCCACCCGCCCAGGCATGGACGTACGAGGGCGGGCTGCCCGGCCCCACGATCGAGGTGCAGCGGGACAGATCCGTGCGTATCGATTGGGAGAACGGGCTGGAACGGGACGGCCAGGCGCTGAAGCTGCCGTACGACGTCGTTCGCGTACCCGAGCTGCCTCCGTTGCCTCCCGGCCAGCCTGGGGTGAACGCGAACTTCCGCGCCGCTGCTCTCCCGGGCGGGCGGGCCGCGGACAAGGGGCCCGGCGAGGACTCGTACCCGCGATTGGATCACACCGATGAGCTCACCGCCGCCACCGTGGTCCACCTGCACGGCGCGTTGACTGACGGCCACAACGACGGCTGGGCGCACAACGTGACCATGCCGGGCAGTGTCATCCGGTGCACCTATCCCAACCGACAGGAGTCGACCACGCTTTGGTATCACGACCACGCAATGGCCGTCACCCGATTCAACGTGTTCGCGGGTCTGTCCGGGTTCTACATCATCCGTGACGAACAAGAGGCCAAACTGCGCCTCCCCTCGGGCGAACGCGAGTTGTTCCTGGGAATCGCGGATCGGAACCTGGAATCCGAGCCGGGCGCTCCCGCGGGAACCATCAAGTTCACGGGCCGCGCGTTGTACAAGCAGGCCGGTTTCACCGGATCGACCGGGATCAAGGGCGAGATTCCGGTGAGCGCGCCCTTCAACATGGTCAACGGCAAGATCTGGCCCACTAAGGATGTGGACGCGTGCTGGTACCGGTTGCGTTTGCTCAATGGCTCGAGTTCGCGAGTCCATCGGTTCTCCCTCCACGACACCACCGACGAGAAATTCACCCCGGGCACGGCAATCCCCAGTACGGATCCGACCTTCGCAGTGCGTCGCAAGAACGACGCGCTGGTGGTGATCGGCACGGACGGCGGCTTGTTGTCCGCTCCGTTCATTCCGCAGGACGGGATCGTGGAAATGGGGCCGGGTGAGCGCGTGGACGTTCTCGTGGACTTCTCCCGGTATCGCGGCCGCACCCTCGAGTTGCGCAACGAGAACGGCACGGCGCTCAACGCGCAACCGGGACAGGCCGATGCCAGCGTCATGCAGTTCAGGGTGGACGATCGACGAGTGCTCGACCGGTTCAGACTTCCCAGTGTTCTTAACCGCGAGTACGTGCGTTATCGCCACACGGATGATGGGAAGCTGATCATCGGCGACCGGGTGATCGACCACCACGCTCACGCCTGGGTTGCCGTGGTGCCTCCGGGCATCCGAGGGTCGGTGCACCCGGAGATGTGGGAGCTGCACGAATTGGCGGAGGGGGAGGACCCAGGAACCACGGACGTGATCAGATTGACCCGGGCGGATGGCAAGATCATGACCTTCAAGCCCGCCGCCAAGCTGTTCGACGACACGCTCACCATCAAGCTCTCCGAGGGTGACTGGGCCGTGTGGAACATCGTGCACCTGGGCGGGCCTCCCCATCCGATGCACATTCACATGACCGAGTTCCAAATGCTCAACCGATGGCAGTGGCCGCTGGGCCCCGGTGGTGCGCTACCGGGATTCGATCTCGCGACGGCATCGACCCCCAACCCCCTGCCCATTCCCGGATCCGGGCGCCCCATCACTGCCATGACGGCGGGCATGAAAGACACCTGGGTGGTTCAACCGGGGGAGTGGGTTCAGGTGCTCGGTGACTTCACCGGTGCCTCAGGCAGCTTCATGTACCACTGCCACATTCTGGATCACGAGGATCACACCATGATGCGGCCGTTCACCGTGCTGCCCAAGGGCATCATGGCGTTCCATGGTGCTCACGGGGGTGGCCACCCCTAAGGGCGCTATCTCTGACGATTTTTGGCGTTTAAGCTGCAAGTAATCATCAGTAGATGAACTATTTGGGGTGTTGAGGTCGTGTCTTTCGGCCCCAACACCCCTGCCGTTCTCGAAAGGACCGTTCGTGTCGACCACGCAACAGCCAGAAAATCAGGAACTCACCGCGGACGTCGTCGTCATCGGTGGCGGACCTGTGGGCGAGAACGCGGCCCAGTATGCGACCGAAGGCACCGACCTCACGGCGATCATCGTGGAAGGTCATCTCCTGGGCGGAGAGTGTTCCTATTACGCGTGCATGCCCAGCAAAGCCCTGCTGCGACCGGTGGACGTGCTGGGCACCTCTGCCGATATTGACGGCGTGACGGAGGCTCAGCTCGATCGCCACGGGATGCTCGAACGTCGCGATTCGTTCGTCTCTCATTACGACGACGCGTCCCAGGTCGAGTGGGCGGAATCAGCGGGCCTTCAGGTGGTCCGCGGTCACGCTCGCCTGATCGGGGAGCGCGCTGTCCAGGTCGACGACGGCGCCGCTTCGCACACCATCACGGCCCGGCATGCGGTGATCATCGCCACCGGTAGTGAACCGAAGACCCCGTCGGAGTTCGAGGGTGTGGAGGCCTGGACCTCCGCGGACGCGACCGGCGTGGTCGAAGTACCCGAAAGACTCGCGATCGTGGGCGGCGGTGTGGTGGCGTGCGAGGCTGCCACGTGGCTGAGTGCACTTGGCTCCCAGGTCACCGTGCTGGTCCGCGGTTCGCAGCTTTTGTCGGACAACGAACCTTTTGCCGGTGTGAGTGTTCTGGACGGGATGAAGATCCACGGAGTCGAGCCGGTGTTCAATGCTGCCGTGACCGCGTGTCGCCGGGAGAACCCGGAAGCCAAGGGTCTGGGACGAGTCCACGGTGGCGCGGTGCACCTGGAAACAACCGCGGGTGGCTTCGAAGTGGACGAGGTGCTGCTGGCCACCGGACGTAGCCCGCGACTGGATGACCTGGGACTGGGCGCAATCGGCCTGAGTATGGATGACGTGCTCAACAACCACCTCCCCGAGTGGTTGCATGTCGTGGGAGACGCCAGCGGTGAAGCACCCCTGACCCACTGGGGTAAGTACCGGGCCAGAGAAATTGGTGCGCGGATCCGTGCTGTGGCCGCGGGCACTCCGGAACCGTTCCGCGTCGAGAATTCGCCCGTTCCGCAGGTGGTTTTCACCGAACCTCAGGTAGCCCAAGTGGGGCTGACGGAAGCTGCCGCGAAGGAGCGGGGGATCGACGTGGTCACTGCACAGGTGCCCTACAACTCCGCGGCGGGTTCGGCACTGCTGCGCAACGATGTCCAGGGTCAGGCGAAAATCGTGGTGGATCGCGACAGCAGGTGCCTGGTGGGCGCCACGTTCGTGGGGCCGGAGGCGGGTGAACAGCTGCACGCGGCCACCATTGCGATGACGGGGCAAGTCCCCGTTCATGTGTTGCGGCACGCGGTGCCCAGTTTCCCCACGGCATCGGAACTGTGGTTGCGGTTGCTCGAAGAACTCCCTGAGGAGTTCCGTAGGCCGGCGTAACGGCCATGATGCCTACCATTGGGTATGACCGTACGCATGCTGACGATTGCGACCGTCCTCCCGGACACGCAGATTCACCAGCCAGATGTTGCGCAGCTGTTCGCCGATCAACCGGATATGACCCGTCTGGGGTCCCGGTTGGTCGGCTCGGCCTTCGCGGGTTCTGGTGTCGCCACCCGGCACACGGTGTTGCCTGAGCTGGGGGACGCCGCCTCACAGACGCGCAAGAGGAACGACGACGCCGCCCCGTCGCCTTTCGTGGACCCGGCCTCGGGGCATCTGCTCTCACCGGGCACACAAACGCGCAACCGGCTGTACACCGAACACGCGAAACGGTTGTTCGTGCGAGCTGCTCGGACCGCACTCCACCAGGCCGCACCCACCGTCACGCCGCAAGATGTCACCCACGTGATCACTGTGTCCTGCACCGGGTTCTTCGCGCCTGGTCCGGACGTGCGCGTGGTCAAGGACCTGGGGCTTCCAGCGGACGTCACACGTCTTCACCTGGGGTTCATGGGGTGCAACGCGGCCTTCCCAGCTCTGCGCGCGGCGTATGCAGCGTGTCGGTCTGATCCCCAAGCCGTGGTGCTGGTGGTGTGCGTAGAACTGTGCACTCTGCACCTGCACGTTCGTAACGACCCGGACACCATCATGGGTAACGCGTTGTTCGCGGACGGTGCCGCGGCCACGGTGATCACCGCTCGCGAGGTAGCTGCCCCCGCCTCAGAGTCCGTGCTGGAACTGCTGGACTTCGAGACCACACTGGCCCCCGTGGGTGAGGACGAACTTGCTTGGAGTGTGGGCGATGAAGGATTCGAGATGATCCTGGGTACCTACGTCCCTCGAATCATCGATGACCATGTCAGCGACGCGCTTGCGCCACTACTTGCCAGGACGGGTCACAAGGCGGCCGACATACCGCTGTGGGCCGTCCACCCCGGCGGCCGAAGCATCCTGGACAAGGTTCAATCGCGCCTGGAACTGACGGATGACCAAATGGAACCGTCCCGAGGGGTGCTCGCCGATGCGGGGAACATGAGCAGCGCCACCATTCTCTTTGTCCTGGACAGGCTCCGAACCTCGGACCGTGGAGGGGTGGCGGCGGCGCTCGCTTTCGGCCCGGGCTTGAGCATCGAGAGTGCGTTGTTGCGTGTGGTGCCAGTTCAAGGACGCGCGTGAACAAGGACCCGTTGCTGCGCCGTCGAAGTACTGACGAGGCCGAATTGATGGACGCTCCGGACTGCGATCCGGTCGCCCTGAGCGCGACGTACCGTTTATTCGGGGTGATCAACCCTTTGGTTGCTTCGTGGCGCCCTGTTTACCGGCACCGGATCCGACCCGTCCTGCGTGCCGCGGCGTCCGAAGGCCGCGCGGCAACACTTCTGGACGTGGGTTGCGGGGGTGGCGACGTCGCTCGCCGCCTGGCACGGTGGGCCGAACGGGACGGAATCGATCTGACCGTCACGGCCATCGACCCGGACCCCCGGGCGCACGCTTGGGCCGCGGGTCACGACAAAGGTGCCGGGATCGAGTACCGCGCCCAGTCCAGTAGGGAGCTGGTGGCAGCGGGAGAAGAGTATGACGTGGTGGTGTCCAACCACGTCATCCACCATTTGTCCGCAGCGGATCTCGCGGAATTACTCGCCGATACGGCAACCTTGACCCGCTCGCTGTGCGTGCACAACGATCTGCGACGCAGCCGTACAGCGTGGCTGCTGTACTGGGTGGCCACACTCCCTCTGATTCGAACACGGACGTTCGCGCGGTTCGACGGTCTGCTGTCGATCCGACGTAGCTATCGTCCGGACGAGCTGATTGCCCTACTTCCCGCAGGGTGGTGCGTTGTGCGACAACGCTTTTTTCGCTTACTGACCGTGATGTCTCAATTGGAACCCGGCCGAACGTCGTCGTCCCAGCCCTCTTGAGCTACGTCGCACGTCTCGCGGAACACGAACTGGGAGGGGCGTTTGCGCTCTCGGCTGGACCAATCAATGGCCGGTCGGTGGGTTCGTTCTGGAAGATAACCCAGCCGGTAAACAGCCATGAGCTCAAGGTCATCCGGGACCCGGAGCATCTCCACGATGCGCTGCCAATTATGCGGTGCCTCCATAGGGAAGGAGACGAACTGAATCCCCATACCCAGTTCCACCGTGGTCAACCACAGGTTTTCCATAGCGGCGCCCATGCTGAAGACCGAGTAGAACCCGGAGAGTTCTTCGGGTCGGTATTCGCCACGTTCGAGCATCACACCCAGGAGCAACGGCGATCCTGCGACGAGTTTCCGGTTTTCCTCGCCGAGTTTCTGCGGCACCCGAAGTCTGTTCATCAGGTTCTGACCGGACGGTGTGAACGCCCGGGAGGTGAAAGGTCTCAGCATGGCGGGCAATTTGTCGAAAAGCATTCCGCTGCGGAGCGTGTCCATCTCTTTCTGGCTGAACCGGAAGTACTTCTTGTAGCGGTTGAAGAAGGTTCCCGAACTCATGACCTCGGTCATGCTCTCGCCGCTGATGGAGGCGATCGTGTTGATGGTGTCCCGATCTTCGATGAGCACGAACCGCCACGGCTGACTGTTGAACTGGGAGGGTGCGGCAGCGGCGCGGATCAGCAACTGTTGATGTTCTGCGCTGACCGGATCCGGGCGGAACGGTCCGTTGGTGGTCCGTCGGTTGAACACGACGTCGAGGAACTCCATGGATTACCTCCAGGCCAGCACGAGGCTGACCGCGTAGCAGGGGGCGGCTGACAAGGCGTCCCGGGTGTGCCGCCGGAGCGGACGCGCTCCGTGATGCTGCAGTATGAACAGTGGAACGGCAACGGGGGCCAACGCGAGTGCGGCCGGGGAGCGGCGTGCGGCGCACGCCAGGAATGCTGCACTGGTCGTGGCCGCGGTCAGGACGTATAAACCGTGGTGGATCCAGCGGACGTTGGACGTGTCGACCCAGCGCTTGGCGGCCGAAATCCCCAGCGAACAGTTCAACGCGTAGCAACCGGCGGCGACGCTCACCAACGCTCGGGACGAAGCCACCATGGTTCTCCTCTGGGCCGGATGATCAGCGTGCTGTCTATGGTTTCTCATCATGCCATGTGGGCGCCCGAAGAACGATCGAAACCGCCGGGCGAACGAGACCACGGGCACCAGTTCCATTCCTGGACCTGGTGCCCGTTGCGGGGTTGTCACGTGGTTACTGGCGAATCGATTCTTCTTCGCGCTCGCGGGGTGACTCCTCGCTGTCCGAATCAACCGCGGTCTCGCGGCCGTGGTCACCGGACATGCTCGAGAGACTGTTCGACGGTGTGGCGTCATCGCGCCACCTCAGCAGCGCCCCGACGCCTTCGGGCAAGGTCGCGTATTCGGCGGCCAGCGTGGAGATACCCGCGTCAGTAGCAAGCGCCTGGCGCGCCAGTTTCTCCGCGTTGTCCGGTTCGCCACCGATCGTCAAGATGAGTTCGGAGACCTGTCCGCGCTCCAGGGCCCCGGCGACCTCGGCCGCACCGGCCACGGATTCACCACCGCGGCTCTGATTCTCGGTGAACTGGTCCGCGAGTGACTGCTGCCGGTTCTTGATGAACTCCTCCGTGACGCGGGCCATTTCCTCTCGGAACGAGGCACGGTCCAAACTTACGCCGCGCGTGCCACCCGGAACCTCCTTGAGAACCGCCAAGGCTTCCTTGCTCAGCTCGTCCTTGAGCAGCGACTGCGCTCGAACATCACCGGTGAGCAGCAGCATGTCCAGCTGGCGGTCGCGCACGATGGAATCGACCTTGGCAGCAACCGCCTCCGCGTTGCGTTCCCACGAATCCTCGACGCGGGCTTCCAGGTTGCTGGAGCGCCAGCCGTGCTGGGAACCACCGCCCACACTGGCCTTGTGCAGTTCGTCGTGGCCGCCATCCACGGAGGCGTCCTCGCCCAGACCGTTGTCGTTCTTGGTGATCTTGGGGTTCTCGGGAGCGCGTAGGTGGAGATCCGCGCCGGAACGGTCCACTTCCACGAGCAGCTGGCGTACACCGTAGGGAATCACCTGCAAGAGGGGCACCAGTACGGGTTCGTCACCCCAGTGGGCCGAATCCTGGCGCGGGGGAGCGGGCAGTACCCGGTCGACCAGGATGTTCGATCCGGTGGCCAGGATGGCTCGGCCGTGCCGACCACCGATGGGAGAGGGTTCCAGCAACGTTTCTTCGACCTCCTCGAGGATCTCGTCCGGAGCGCCGCCGGCCGCGAGTTTTGAACGGAAGTGTCCCCACCGGGTGGACAGGCCCGAGGCAGAGCTGGGATCGGTTCGAGTGGAGTCGATGTAGATCGACAGGAACGGCCCTTCGGTCTCGAGCACGGGCATGAGCCAAGACAGGTTCACGGTGACCTCCTGGTTACTTGTCGGGCGACAGAGCGCCACAGTGTGGCGCCGTGGTCCAGCTCACTGTTCCATGCAAATGAAGCAGGGACAAGGGACAGGTCAACACGCTTGAGCGCCCAAAACTTAGAGGTTCCACTACGTCGCGCGCGAGGGTCAGTCCCAATCCACGTCCCACACGGGATCCGCGTACCGGTTGCGCAGGAACTCACCGACCACGGCCGCTCCCAGATCCTCCGGATCCGGTGCCACCATGCGACCGCCGGCCCGTTTGGCCATGGCCTGGACAAAGCGCACCAACCCAGGATCGTCACCCAGCCTGAAGAACGTCACCTCCGCGCCCTGCCGCGTGACCTTGTCCAGTTCAGAGACGGTGTTGACCAGCGTTTCGCGGTCCGGGGGATAGGAAAACCACGCTTCCCCGTGCGTCATCAGATGGGCGGTGGGTTCGCCGTCGGTCACCACGAGCAGCACCGGCTGCATATTGGGGTGCTGGCGGAAGAACCGGCCTGCCAGTAACAGACCGTGGTGCAGGTTGGTGCCTTGTTCGTGCCATGCGGGCAGAGCAGTCAGCTCACCGATGTCCATGCGCTGGGCATACCGGCCGAACGTGATCAACTCCAGCCGGTCACCCCTGAACCGTGTGGACAACAAATGATGTAGGGCCAGCGCGGTGCGCTTCATGGGCACCCAGCGGCCGTTGAGCGCCATGGAGAACGAGGTGTCCACGAGCAGCACGACTGCCGCCTGCGTGCGGGCCTCGGTTTCGCGCACCTCGATGTCCTGAACGTCGATGCGCAGCCCCTTCATGGGGTCCTTACCGGCCGCCGCGGTACGACCGATGGCATTGGTCACCGTGCGAGTGACATCCCACGGTTCGACATCCCCGAACTCCCACGCGCGGCTGGATCCGGTTTGCTCCCCGGCAGCTCCGGCCAATCGGGTGTCCCTGCGGCCCTGTCGTCCGGAAATACGCCCGGCGGCATCGCGCAGCAGGGACTGTCCCAGTTTGCGCATCGCGCGTGGGGACAGTTTCAGGTCCCCGTCGGTGCCTCGGCGGAGGTAGCCGCTGTCCTGCATCGCCTTTTCCAGTTCGGCGAGCGTGCGGGCCGAGACCGCGGCGTCGTCGCCCAATTGCCGGGTCAGCGCGTCGATGTCCAGGTCCGAGAGTGTGGATCCCGAGTAGGACTGCGAGAGCTGCTCGGCCAGCGAATCCAGGTCCGCCAAGTCTTGGAGCACCCCGGTGCCGTCGCCCAGGCCGAGGCCCTGATCGCCGTCGAACTGTTCGGATCCGGTCCAGTCCTCGCCCGGTCGCAGTGCTTGGAGTGAGGCATCCAACCGGTCGAGCTGGGACATCAGCTCGGGCGATCCGAAGGCCTGCGCGGACAACGACATCAACTCGTCCCGTTGCTCCTGCGTCATGGAACGCATCATGCGCTGAGCGGCCGCAGCTCTCTGAGCGAGCGCGTCGATGAGTTCGTCCACGTCCTGCGGGTTCTCGGGGAACTGGTCACCGTGCTTGGCCATGAACTCGTCGAAATCCTCGGGAGTGTCCTCGCCGCGGGCATGCTTGTCGAGCAGGTCATTGAG
>JAFAAV010000045.1 GCA_023426375.1 Actinomycetes bacterium
CCGGCCGACCGCAAGCCCTACGACCCCGTGTGGGGCGTAGGCACCGCGGCGGCGGCCCAGGCCGTGGCGTACTACGGAGCGCTCACCGCGGGCTGGCACGCGGGGCTCGGTGTGGATCAGGTGATGCTGCTCGGTGTGCGAACCACTCAGGAACCGCTGTGGTTGTGCGTGGCGCAGATCGTGGCCGGTCTGCTGCTCATGGTGATCGGCTGGATCGTCGAGAATTGGTGCAAGCTACCTCCGGACGATCCTGACTCCGAGAAGGACACCCCGTACGGTGGACGTCAAGACCCCTATGCCACCGGAGAGGGAGGCTATGCCCGACACCAATGACCTGAGTCCTCAGGGATTGCAGTGGAAGCGCGTGTCACCGGACTACATCAAGGTGCGGCTCATTTCCGGCACCATCAGCACCGTGATCTGGACCGTGATCTTCGGTATTCCGCTGATTCTCGGACTGCTGGGGATCTGGGGTGATTCCCCGGCGCTGTGGATGTGGTTCCCGCCCGGCGTGGTGCTCGGGTGGGGTTTGATCGACCTGTGTCTGATTCCCCGCCGCGTGCGGGCCATTGGTTACGCGGAAGAGGCGACCGAGCTGTGGTTGCGCAAGGGCATCATTTTCCGCAGCGTCACGGTGGTCCCCTACGGTCGCATGCAGTACGTGGACATCAAGACCGGTCCGCTGCTCAACGCGTTCGGCCTGGCCAATCTGACCCTTCACACGGCGGCGGCCAACACGGACGCGGATCTCCCGGGCCTGCCCCGCGCAGAGGCCGACCGGTTGCGCGAGGAACTCACGCGCCGGGGAGAAGAGCTCATGGTGGGGCTGTGATGAGTGCCCCCGGCATGGACGAACAGACATCAGCCACCCAGAATCTCGAGACCACCCCGCAGCCCGCGACCGAGGGTGAGTGGCATCGCGTGCACCCGCTCACCCCGTACGTGCGCAGCTGGCTGCTCATCGTGGCGCTGGTGTGGGGTGTGGGCAACGTGTTCCTGGACGATGTGCTGGCCGCCGTTGTCTACGGCGATCCACTGGACGTGGATTTCGCGGGTACGGTTCAGCTCGTCGGCCTCGGCCTGGTCGCTGCGGTGCTGTGCGGCGTGGTCGGCTTGGTCATCGGCCTTGGCGTGCTGTCGTGGTGGTTCACCCGCTACCAGATCACCCCGGAGCACGTGCGCTTCCGCAACGGCGCGATCTTCCGCACGCAACGCCAGGCCCGACTGGATCGGGTGCAGGGCATCGACATCGAACGGAAGTTCCTGCCCCGGATCTTCGGTCTGGCCTCTCTGAAATTCGACGTGGCCGATGGCGGCAGCAGCGCTCTCGAACTTTCCTACCTGCGCCGGGACAAGGCGCGAGAACTTCGGCACCAATTGCTCGGGGCGGTTCGTGAAGCCTCTCGTTCCGGTGCGACGGCGGGTGACGCCAGAGGCGATACTCGGGGTATTCGCGGGCACGACGCCGCCGCCGGCTCGCCGTCCGCGGCCACCGCACCGACGGCCGCAGCTCGCCGCCCGGCACCGTGGGACCACTCGGCAGAGGCCCAGGAACAGCGGGCGCTGCTTGCCCGGCAGGGTGACGGCCTCGGGCTGACGCCAGAGGAAGAACGCTCCCGCGAGGTGCGGGCGGCCCAGCGGTTGGGTCTGCTCACGGACCAGGACGATCAGGATCAGCAGCGTCGCGTGTTCACGGTCCCGACCAGTCGCGTGCTGTTGAGTTTGTTGCTCTCGTGGAGCACGGTCTCCGCGGTGTTCTTCGCAATCGTTGCAGTGGTGGTGTGGCGGTGGAATCCAGAAGCCCTGCGGGTGCTGATCCCGAGTTACCTGCCCGTGGTGATCATGATCATCTCCGGTCTCTACAACCGGTTGGAAAGCAGTTGGGGATTCACCCTGAGTCAGGTGCACGTGGGCGTGCGGGTCCGCTCCGGGCTGCTCAACGAGCGTTCCTCGACCATTCCGGTGGGCCGGGTGCAGGCGCTGCAGGTTTCCAAGCCCATGCTCTGGCGGGTCTTCGATGGCCACCGGGTCAAGGTCAGCACCGCGGGCAAGGGCGGGATCGACGACATGGAAGGCCTGCGCTCACTCGTGCTTCCCGTCGGATCGCACGAGAACGTTGCGGAAATCCTTGAGCTGGTGTTGCCCCTCGCGGAACCGCCCACGGAACTGGTACGCGACGGACTCAACGGGATCGACGGAGACCAGGACTATACGATCAGTCCCCGCCGGGCTCGCTGGGTGGATCCGTTGACGTGGCGGCGTACGGGATTCGCGATGGATGACTCCGTTCTGGCCATGCGGTGGGGCCGTCTCAACCGCAACGTCAGTGTGATTCCGCACCACAAGACCCAATCGCTCGGATTGCAGCAGGGACCGATCGAACGGCGCATGAAACTGGCCAGCATCCACGCTCACATGATCGCCGGCCCGGTCACCACCACGATTTACCACCTGGACGTGCCGCAGGCCAGGGACCTCATGGTCCGGCAGACTGATCTAGCTCGGGTGGCCAGGGACCGAGCGAATCAGAACGACGTACACCGCTCGCGCGAGGAGATGCAGTGAACGAGCCACAACAGCGCCCGGGACGCCTGGGCGTGGGAATTATCAGCGCCGGAAAGGTGGGGTCGGTGCTGGGAGCGGCCTTACGGGCCGCTGGCCATGCCGTAGTGGGTGTCTATGCCCACTCGGAAGCCAGCCGCGACCGCGCGGATGCACTGCTCCCGGACGTTCCCGTGCTCGATGTTTCCACGATCGTTGAACGCAGCGAACTGGTTCTCCTGGCAGTGCCGGACGATCAACTCCCCGGGCTGGTCGACGGGCTCGGCAAGCTCGGTGCGTGGCAACCGGGCCAACTGGTGGTCCACACCGCCGGACGCTTCGGAACGGACGTGCTGGAACCGGTGCGCGCAGCCGGTGGCATCGGTCTGGCCATCCACCCGTCCATGACGTTCACCGGTCTCAGCCTGGACCTACAACGACTCACCGACTGTAGTTTCGGGGTGACCGCCGCGGCCCCGGTGCTGCCCATCGCGCAAGCGCTCGTGGTGGAAATGGGCGCCGAACCCGTGGTGATTGCGGAGGCGGACCGCCCGCTCTACCACGCCGCCCTGGCCCACGGTTCCAACCACGTGATGACCCTCATGGGGCAGTCCATGCAGCTGCTGCATAAGATCGGTGTCGAACATCCGGATCGCATGCTGGGACCCCTGGTGCGAGCCACGGTGGACAACGCACTGGCCTCCGGGGAGAACGCACTGACCGGACCCGTGGCGCGCGGTGACGTCAGCACGGTGGCTGCGCACGTGGCCGCCCTGACGGAGCTTGCCGGACCGGACGCGGCGGCGTCGTCGGCGGGAGACGACCTGCTCGAGGGCTATCGTGCCCTGGGGAGGCTCACGGCTCAGCGCGCCGTGGCGTCAGGACGGATCGACGACGAGACATATCGCGCGGTGCTCGCCGCGCTCGAGGGAAAGGACCTTCAGTGACTCAACCCGTGGTGTGCACCACCGTTGCCGAGAGGCGGGAGGTCCTCGAGACGCGGGTGGCCGAGGGCGTCACCAGCGTGGGGCTGTTCCCCACCATGGGCGCATTGCATGACGGCCATTTCCGGATCGCGCAGACGGCGCGGGAGGAAAATCAACTGGTTGTGGTTTCCGTGTTCGTAAATCCACTGCAGTTCGGACCCAACGAGGATTTCGACAGCTACCCGCGTCAGCTCGAGCAGGATGTCGCCGGGCTCTCCGAACGCGGCGTGGACATCGTGTTCGCACCGAGCACTGAGGAAATGTACCCGGGCGGCGTTCCGGTGGTCTCGGTGACGTCCGGCCAGGCCGGTTCCGTCCTGGAGGGCGCCACTCGCCCCGGCCACTTCGACGGCGCACTCACCGTGGTCAACAAGCTCTTCACTATTGTCCAACCGGGTCCCGGTGTTGAATTCCGCGCGTATTTCGGTGAGAAGGACGCCCAGCAATTGCTGCTCATGCAAAGAATGGTGCGTGATTTCAATCACCGCGTGGACATCAGGCCGGTGCCCATCGTGCGTTCGGATGAGGGTCTCGCGCTCTCCTCCCGCAACCAGTACTTGACCACCGACGACGCCGCTCACGCCCTGGTGCTCAGCCGCACCTTGCGTTCCCTGGCGGCGGGGGAACTCACGCTGGAGCAGGCCAGAGAGACCATCGACGGCGAACCCGGAGTAAAGCTCGATTACCTGGTCACGGTGGACCCGGATACGCTCGCGGAGATCGAACCTCGAGCGGGGGCACTGGCCCTGACCGCCGCATGGGTGGGTCCCACCCGCCTCATCGACAACCTGAAGATTTGATCCGACCGCTATCCTGGAGAATTGTGACCGATCAGCGAGATAACACCATAGCCGTAGATTCCACGCCGGAGCTTTCCGAGCACGAACTCAACGACCAGATGTCGTTCCGTGCCGCCAAGCGCAAGGCCATCGAAGAATCGGGTGTTTCCGCCTACCCGGTGGGTGTTGACCGTACGCACACCCTCGCTCAGGTGCGCGAAGGCTACGGGCATCTGGAGGCCGGTCAGGAAACTGACGACGTGGTGACCGTGGCCGGTCGTGTGATGCACGTGCGTAACACCGGCAAGCTCTGTTTCGGCACTCTGCACGAGGGCGACGGCACGCGCCTGCAGGTAATGATCTCCAAGGCCAACGTGGGCGATGACGCCCTGGCGGCTTGGAAGGCCCAGGTGGACCTGGGTGACTTCGTGGCTGTAACGGGCCGCGTGATCAGCTCCAAGCGAGGCGAGCTGTCCGTGATGGCAGATTCCTGGCGCATGGCCTCCAAGGCGCTGCGTCCGCTGCCCACCCTGCACAAGGAACTCAGCGAGGAAACCAGGGTGCGTCAGCGCTACCTGGACCTCATTGTGCGTCCGCAAGCTCGCGACGTGGTGCTGACCCGTTCGCTGATCACCCGCACGGTACGCCGTGTGCTGGAGGATCGCGGGTACATCGAAATCGAAACCCCCATGCTCCAACTCATTCACGGTGGCGCCGCCGCGCGTCCTTTCGAAACGCACCTCAATGCGTTCGACCAGGACATGACGCTGCGCATTGCGACCGAGTTGTACTTGAAGCGCGCCGTGGTGGGCGGTATCGAGAAGGTATTCGAACTCGGACGGGTATTCCGTAACGAGGGCGTGGATTCAACTCACAGTCCGGAGTTCACCACACTGGAGGCCTACGAGGCCTACGCCGATCAATTCGTGATGGCCGACCGGATCAAAGAAATCATTCAGGCTTGTGCATCAGCGCTCGGTGTTGAGGGTATTGATACTGACCAGGGACGTATTGAGCTCTTCGGTGAATGGGAATGGGTTTCTGTCTACCCGGCATTATCGGAAGCAGTTGGGCAGGAAATCACCCCGGATACCTCGGCGGATACGTTGCGGGAGATCGCCCAGCAGCGCGAGATCTCCGTGGACCCCGCGTGGGATGCGGAAAAGCTCGTGGTCGAGTTGTTCGGGGAAATCGTTGAACCCAACTTGATCCAGCCCACATTCGTTTATGATTACCCGCCTTCCGCTCAGCCCCTGGCGCGTCAGCACCGTGAAAAGCCAGGACTCATCGAAGCGTGGGATTTGATTATCGGAGGTATGGAGCGAGGAACCGCTTTCTCCGAGCTGATCGACCCCGTGATCCAGCGCGAGCGTCTCACCGAGCAGTCCTCCAAGTCTGCGGCCGGAGATGTTGAAGCCATGCAGCTGGACGACGACTTCCTGAGGGCGTTGGAGTACGGTGCACCGCCCATGGGAGGACTCGGCCTGGGTCTGGACCGCTTGATCATGCTGTTCACCAATCTGGGAATCAGGGAGACCATCCTGTTCCCGCTCATGAAGCCCGAGTGAGCGGATACCAGCAGGTAAGTGCCAGTAACCGTTCAGGGCAGTAGGGGACAATAGCCGCCATGGAGTATCTATCCGTTTTCTTGCCTTCACTCGGTGTGGGGCTCATTTTCTATCTGGTCATGCGTTGGCTTTTCCGGGGTGACCGGGCAGAACGTTCCGCCCAGGCGAACGTAGAGCAAGATGCAGAGCGCTGGTACGAAGAGCTCAAAGACCGTGAAGGTGACCAGGTGCCCTTTGGTTACCAAGATGTAAGCTCTAAGAAGAAACGTGGTTTAGACCTCAAGAACTCCATTCCCATCAGGGATACCCCTCAGGATAAATAACACCGCACATTTATCTCGTCGTGACATTAGTGAATAATCATGTCATGATAGGACCGCGTGAAACACTCGTGTTCTTGTGTGCTTATCCGGACGAGGTCTAGATCAAAAATCTAGGGCATCGAACGGGTATAGGGACTAATCGGGGGACAGGTTCACGCACATTGACACGAAGTGTGTCTTTCCATTGGAAGAGCGCGCGTGACAACCGAAGTCTCACTAATTTTGACATGACCCCTTGACGGGGTGATGAGGAGGATCCGACATGGCACAGACAGTCAAGATCATTCTTGAAGATGACATCGATGGCGGTTCCGCAGATGAGACCATTCGTTTTGGTCTCGACGGCGGACAGTACGAGATTGACCTGAATTCGGCTAACGCCACCAAACTGCGTGAGGCACTGCGTCCTTACGTGTCCAAGGCACGCCGCGCGTCGGCCAAGACCAACCGCGGTGCCACCACGCGCCCCACCCGCTCGGGTAACCCCGAGACCCCCAAGATTCGTGCGTGGGCCAAGGAACAAGGTTTCCAGGTGTCCGATCGTGGTCGTATCCACCAGGACATCCAGGACAAGTACTACGACGCCCACAAGTAAGAAAGGGTCGGATCCGCTGAGGGGAGAGAACGGCTCAGTTCGGATCTGATCGAATCGTTCGGGAGCAGCGTTTCCCGGCGAGTAGCGTGACGGCCGGAATGCACCCGCTGGGGGCATTTCGGCCGTTGTCATTGCCGGGCACAACAGGTTTTAGCTGTGGGCTATACATCGTGCGCCAGCGGCGAACAGTGCCCATAAACGCTCTTGAGGTGCCTAGCATCGTTGGCAGACATCAATAGAGGAGTATCCATGTTCGAACGCTTCACCGACCGCGCCCGCCGGGTCGTGGTGCTGGCCCAGGAAGAGGCCAGGATGCTCAACCACAACTACATCGGTACCGAGCACTTGCTGCTCGGTTTGATTCACGAGGGCGAAGGCGTAGCAGCCAAGGCCCTCGACTCGATGGGCATCACCCTGAGCTCGGCGCGCGAACAAGTACAAGACATCATCGGGCCGGGCCAGCAGGCACCGTCCGGTCACATTCCCTTCACACCCCGTGCCAAGAAGGTGTTGGAGCACTCGCTGCGCGAAGCGCTGCAGCTGGGCCACAACTACATCGGCACCGAACACATCCTGCTGGGCATCATTCGCGCCGGCGAGGGTGTGGCCTCGCAGGTGCTGATCAAGCTGGGCGCTGACCCCGCCAAGGTGCGGGCAACGGTGCTCGAGCTGATTTCGGGGTACCAGTCCGGAAATGCCGGTGGCGAGAAAGAAGCCGCCGGAGTCGGTACCGGTGGCCGTGCCGAGGGCACCCCTGCGGGCTCCGCCGTATTGGACCAGTTCGGCCGTAACCTGACGGCCGCCGCACGCGAATCCAAGCTTGACCCGGTCATCGGCCGGTACAAGGAAATGGAACGCGTGATGCAGGTGCTTTCGCGCCGCACCAAGAACAACCCCGCCCTGATCGGTGAACCCGGTGTCGGTAAGACCGCCGTGGTCGAGGGACTGGCCCAGGCAATCGTGCGCGGAGACGTGCCCGAGACCCTCAAGGACAAGCACCTCTACACCCTGGACCTCGGTTCGCTGGTCGCGGGTTCGCGCTACCGCGGTGACTTCGAGGAACGCCTCAAGAAGGTGCTTAAGGAGATCCGCACGCGCGGTGACATCATCCTGTTCATCGACGAGATCCACACCCTGGTGGGTGCGGGTGCCGCCGAGGGCGCTATCGACGCCGCTTCGATCCTCAAGCCCATGCTGGCTCGCGGTGAGCTCCAGACCATTGGTGCCACCACGCTGGACGAGTACCGCAAGCACATCGAGAAGGACGCCGCCCTGGAGCGTCGTTTCCAGCCCATCCAGGTGGATGAGCCCTCGGAGGCACACGCCGTGGAGATCCTCAAGGGTCTGCGCGACAAGTACGAGGCACACCACCGCGTGTCCATCACTGACGAAGCGCTGGAAGCCGCCGTGCACATGTCCGCTCGCTACGTCTCCGACCGGTTCCTGCCGGACAAGGCCATCGACCTGATCGACGAGGCCGGTGCCCGCCTGCGCATCAAGCGCATGACGGCTCCGCCGGAGATCAAGGCCCTGGACGAGAAGATCGCGGACACCAAGCGCGCCAAGGAAGCCGCCATCGACGGCCAGGAGTACGAGAAGGCGGCCTCGCTGCGCGACGACGAGCAGAAGCTCATCTCCGAGCGCGAGGAGAAGGACAAGGCCTGGCGCGACGGTGACGACCAGATCTCCGAGGTCACCCCCGAGGTCATCTCTGACGTGCTGTCCGCGTCCACCGGCGTTCCCGTGTACAAGCTTTCGGAAGAAGAATCCGGTCGCTTGCTGCACATGGAGGACGAGCTGCACAAGCGCGTCATCGGTCAGAACGAGGCCATCAAGGCGCTGTCCCGGTCGATCCGCCGCACCCGTGCGGGTCTGAAGGATCCGCGCCGTCCCGGTGGTTCGTTCATCTTCGCCGGTCCCACCGGTGTCGGTAAGACCGAGCTGGCCAAGGCACTCGCGGAGTTCCTGTTCGGTGACGAGGACGCCCTGATCACCCTGGACATGTCCGAGTACCAGGAGAAGCACACGGTCTCGCGACTGTTCGGAGCACCTCCGGGATACGTGGGTTACGAAGAAGGTGGCCAGCTCACCGAGAAGGTGCGCCGCAAGCCGTTCTCCGTGGTCCTCTTCGACGAGGTCGAGAAGGCACACCAGGACCTGTTCAACTCGCTGCTGCAGATCCTCGAGGACGGCCGCCTGACCGACTCGCAGGGCCGCGTCGTGGACTTCAAGAACACGGTGATCATCATGACCACCAACCTGGGTACCAAGGACATCTCGCGGACCGTTCCCGTGGGCTTCCAGGCCACGGGCGACGTGGCCACCTCCTACGAGCGCATGCAGGCCAAGGTCCAGGAGGAGCTGAAGGAGCACTTCCGCCCCGAGTTCCTCAACCGTGTGGACGAGACCATCGTGTTCCCGCAGCTGAGCCAGGCGGAGATCCTCAAGATCGTGGACCTGTTCGTGGCCCGTTTGCAGCAGCGTCTGCGCGAGCAGGACATGTCCATCTCGCTCACGGATGCCGCCAAGGTGCTCATGTCCGAGAAGGGTTACGACCCCGCAATGGGTGCGCGTCCGTTGCGTCGTGCGGTGCAGCGTGAGATCGAGGACCAGCTGTCCGAGAAGATCCTGTTCGGCGAGATCTCCTCCGGTGAGAAGATCACCGTGGACGTCGAGGGCGAGGGTGACGAGCGCACGTTCACGTTCTCTTCCACGCCCATGTCCGAGCTCTCGGACGAGGAGTTGGACGAGATCCACAACACGCCGTCGTTGACCGACAATGACGACAGCGAGTCCGGTAGGGACGTTCCCCGTTCCCCCAACACGGGTGGCTTCGGAGACGGTCCCGCCCAGGCCCAGGCCTAGGCGAACGGACCTCAGCAACGCCGCGAGCGGCGTCGGAATCCTTGCGAGGATTACCGACGCCGCTCGCGGTGTTTAACCCGCTCGTTGCGGCTGTGGCGGCGTACAGTTTTGACATGGAAGAGATCAGCATCCGCCCCGCGAAGACCTCGGACGTCCAGGGCATCAAGGCCCTGGTGGCTCCCATGGCGCAGGAGAACATCCTGATCACCAAGGACACGGTGACCTACTACGAGAACATCCAGGAGTTCGTGGTCGCCGAGGATCAGTCGGGTGAGCTGGTGGGCTGTGGTGCGCTGCACGTGATATGGGAGGATCTCGCGGAGGTCCGTACGCTGGCCACGTCGGTCAAGGCCCGCGGGCAAGGTGTCGGGCGGCGCATGCTCGAGGTTCTGGTCGACCGTGCTGCGGAACTCGGGGTGAGCCGGGTGTTCTGCCTGACGTTCGAGGTCGAGTTCTTCTCCGCCCACGGGTTCGAGGTCATGGAGAACCAGGAAAGTATCGATCCGAACGTGTTTGCCGAGCTCCTGCGTTCCCATGACGAAGGCGTGGCGGAATTCTTGGACCTGGCCCGCGTGAAGCCCAATACTCTGGGCAACACCCGCATGATTCGGCAGCTGCATACGGCACGCTGAACCGGACTCTCGCTGCCGGTCGGCCGGGTCTGTCG
>JAFAAV010000070.1 GCA_023426375.1 Actinomycetes bacterium
CGCGAACCTGAGATTCGCGGGGCGTTTCGTTGAGCTGATGTGATCAGTGCTCGTAGGTGTGCAGATCGATGTTCTTGGATTCCTTGGTCAACAGGATGGCGATGCCACTGATGGCCGTGAGGATGCCTAGGTAGAGCAGCACCCGGCTGATCTGGCCGTCTGCGCCGTACAGGGTGGCCAGGATCGAAGGCGTGAAGCCTGCACCCAGCAAGGTGGCCATCTGGTAACCCACCGACGCGCCGGTGTAGCGAGCCGCGGTGCCGAACTGCTCGGAGATGAACGCGGCCAGGGGGCCGTAAATGGTGCTGTGGCAGGTGAGACCCACCATGAACGCGAGGAAGATCAGCATGATGTTTGCCGAAGCCAGCCAGTTGAAGATGGGGAGCAGCAAAGCGATGAATGCGACCATGCCGATCAGCATCACCGGGCGGCGACCCAGGCGGTCGGACACCTTACCCATCACGACCACCACGGCCACGGACAGCAGTGAAGCGGTGGCAAAGGCGTAGAGAACCGGTTGACGCTCAGCACCGTGGGAGACCGCGTAGGTGACGGCGAACGAGGCCATGACCACCTGCAGTGCGAAGCCCGCGGCACCGCCGAACATCACCAGCAGCAAGTTCTTGGGGCGGCGGATGACGCTCCAGATGGGGAGAGCGGCCTTCTTGGGAGACTTCTCGTCCTGCTCAACGGCTGCGGCGAAGATGGGGCTCTCGGAAATCTTGGCGCGGATCACCAGGCCCACGATCAGCAGGGCAGCCGAAAGCAAGAACGGAACGCGCCAGCCCCACGAAAGGAACTGATCCTCGGGGAGGGAAGCGAACAGGCCCATGACAAAGGTTCCCAGGGCGGAACCGGTCGGTGCGCCGGCGTTGACGAAGGAAGCCGCGAACCCGCGCTTTTTAGGCTCCGCGTGTTCCAGCGCCATGAGGGCGGCGCCGCCCCACTCGCCACCGATGGCAATGCCCTGCATGAGGCGCAGCGTCACCAGGATGATGGCACCCCAGGAGCCGATTACTGCGCCAGAGGGGATCAGGCCGATCAGTGTGGAGGCCACGCCCATGATCAGCATGGACAGGATCAACATCTTCTTGCGGCCCAAACGGTCGCCGAAGTGGCCGAAGATCACGCCTCCGAGGGGACGAGCGATGTAGCCAGCAGCGAAGGTGCCGTAGGAAGCAACGGTTGCTGCCAGTGGATCAAGGCCCGCGAAGAACACGTGCGGGAACACCAGTGCAGCGGCGGTGGCGTACAGGAGGAAGTCGTAGAACTCGATGGTGCTGCCCAGGTAACTGGACAGGACCACGCGGCGTGCTTCTTTGCGCTTTTCCTGCACGCTCAGCTGGTCCAGCTGAGGGGTGGCTGTTGCGGACATTGGTACTCCTAGGTGGCGGCCAATCCGCCACGGCAGTGGGAAGTGAAAGAAGTTCTGTGGATCGAGCCATGAACTACGTCATCTGTGGTGCGCATCACGTTAGACAACTATCGTCCGTTAAGTCAATCAATTGTCAAAAGTGGCGAGATGGATATGCTGGATTCCGCACGAATGTGGGCGTTCACTTGCCTAATGGAGTGCCCACCCCCGTAGCCAGAAGGACTTCATGAGTACCCACACCGCGCCCTCGGACCTCCCGGAGTTCGAAGGACCCACGGCGCAGACCGCCATCATGGCGTTGTTCGGCATGTACGTGGTGGTCGAAGACTTGTGGCTGACGACCAAGGGGATCATCGAGGTACTCGAGCCGCTGGGTGTCTCTGAAGACGCAACCCGCATGACGTTGGCCCGGATGTCCAAAAAGGGATTCCTGGCCAAGCAACGACTCGGCCGGGAAACCGTGTACAGCGTCGGTGCCGGTGGCATGCCCGTTCTGCGGGAGGGGTACGTGCGCGTGCATGACCCCGATGTGCTGATGCAGGACTGGGACGGTCAGTGGACGCACGTGTTGTACTCCCTGCCCGAGAAGGCCAGGAACCTGCGGCGGCAACTGCAATCCGCCCTCGAATGGGGAGGGTTCGGACGGCTGCAGAACGGTGTGTGGGTAGCCCCGGGGCTGCTGAACGTAGACAGCTTGGTGGGGCATATCGAGGGCAGCGAGTGTGTCCGCGCATTCACAAGCGTTCCGGCCGGTTCCACGACCCATGACCAGATCCTGCGGGAAGCCTTCGACCTTGCTGAGATCTCGCGCGGCTACGAGGAGTTCGTTGACCGCTGGAGTCCCTTCGTGGTCGGGCACGAGGCGTCGCTGCACCGCCGCTTGTTGGTGAACACGGAATGGTTGGGGATCACCCGGCGAACGCCCATGCTCCCCGCAGTGCTGGTGCCCGAGGACTGGCCGGCGCGCACTGCCCAGGAAGTTTTCACGGCGGTGGACAAGGCGTTCACCGTGAACATCAAGTCCGCGGTCTCCTGACTGTCGCGAGGCAGTGTGCTCATTCCCGAGAATGGCTCGATGCGCCCGTCTCAGACCTCAGGATGAGGGTGTGACCTGCGGGTTCGGTACCCCCGCCCGATGTGTACGCGGTGGGCTTCGGACAGAGTTGAAGCATGAACACGACTCGCACCGAAACCCAGCAATCTCAGGGTCTGCCGTGGGGGCAGCAGACCTCGCCACAGTCTCAGCAGCAGACAGGCTCTAGCGTCCCCACGCACGGGCCACAGAATTCTGCGCGGCACACGGAAGGCCAGTACCAGCAGCACCGGTCCATGGCCGTGGTTGCCGCCAACGTCTCCCGCACCTACGGAACGGGTGAGGCCTCGGTCAAGGCGCTCGACCGAGTGAGCCTCGAGATCCCCGAGGGCACTCTGGTGGCCGTGATGGGCCCGTCCGGTTCCGGCAAGTCCACCCTGGTGCACTGCCTTGCCGGACTGGATGTTCCGGACAAGGATCCGAACACGCGCATCGTGGTGGGTGGTCAGGACATCACCGGTCTCTCCGACGATCAGCTCACCCGTTTCCGCCGCGACCACGTGGGGTTCGTGTTCCAGGCGTTCAACCTGGTGCCCACGCTCACCGCGCGGCAGAACATCGAACTTCCCCTCTCGCTGGCCGGTAAGAAGGTGGACTCGCAGCGTCTCGAGGCGCTCGCGGACACCCTGGGCATCCGCTCCCGTTTGGACCACCGACCGGATGAGATGTCGGGGGGCCAGCAGCAGCGCGTGGCCATTGCCCGCGCCTTGCTGCCCGAGCCCTCGGTGATCATTGCGGACGAGCCCACCGGCGCCCTGGACAGCAGCACCTCCCACGAGGTTCTGGGCATGCTGCGCCGGAGCGTGGACGAGTTCAACCAGACCGTGGTCATCGTGACGCACGATCCCGAGGTCGCCCAGGCCGCCGACCGCGTGGTTCGGGTCATGGACGGCCGCATCCAGTCCGACGCCGCCGCGAAGGGTGATCGGTAATGCGCACCGTGGTCCTGTCCAGACTTCGCCTGCAATGGACCCGCTACCTGATGGTCCTGGCCGTGGTCGCGGTGTCCTCCGGGTTCATGACCGCGGCCCTCGGGCTGTCGAGCACGCTGACCGCGAGCATGACCAACGACCTGGCTGCCCAGTACAAGAACTCGGACGCCGTGGTGACCACCAAGGCGTCAGAGACGTCCAGTTTCAGCACCACTCCGCAACAGGTTGAAGAACTCTCCCGCGTGGACGGTGTGGATTCGGTGTGGGCCCAGTACACCACCGTGGGAATCCCCAGTTCCAAGGACGTGTCCGCCGACGGCTCGCCCGCGAGCACCTCCAACCTTCCCAGCGATCCCGGCCTACTTCCCGCGGAGATCAAGGAGGGCGCGTTCCCCAACGGTCCCGACCAGGCCCTGGTGACTCAGTCGGTTGCCGACAAGTACAAGGTGGGCGTGGGGGACACCTTCTCCCTCCAAGAAATGGGTGGCGCACCTGCCGGTGAAGGCGGTGAAGGCGAGGCGCCCGCTCAAGGGGCGCAGGCGCCGTCGGCGGCCAAGGAATTCACGGTGTCGGGTCTGACCGAAACCACGGCGACCGGAGCGCTCGCGAGCGTGTGGCTCA